>JBARQL010000115.1:0-28996 GCA_049643685.1 Methylotenera sp. | reverse complement strand
TGCTCATGTTTCCAATGGTAAATGCCGAGCAGGGCTTCCGGCATAAAATCATACGCAGATTCTTCTAGCGTTTCACGAATCACCGCTTCAATCAGTGTTTCGTTGTCTTCTAAGTGCCCCGCAGGCTGGTTAAAGCGGTTGCCGCGCTCGGTGGTTTCTTCTACTAATAAAAATTTGCCGTCATGTTCAACAATGGCGGCAACGGTGGTGTGGGGCATCCATTGCATAAAGGTGGTCTTATCTGTGAGTTATTGACTATTTTAACGCGAAGCATGCGTTTTGGCTTGCGCTGTTTTTATTGGGTTGATGGTGCTCACTTTTTAGGCGTTATTGATTAAAAGTTGCGGAAACAATCCATTGAGCCCATGCGCAATGAATTCTACCGCCATTGCCGCCAGTATTAAGCCCATTAGGCGGGTGACAATGTTGATGCCGATGGTGCCTAGCTTGTTAGAAATAGCGACAGCCAGTTTTAATACCAGCCAAATAATCATGCTGATGATAAAGATTGGCGCAATCAAAGAAAGATGGCCCGCAAAGCTGCTGTTTTGTTGGGCTGCAATAATCATATGGCTAATGGCTCCCGGCCCAGCAAGCAGTGGAATGCTGAGCGGCACTATCGCTATCACTTCGCGTTCAGCCAGCGTTTGGGCTTCTTCAGGCGTTTGGCGCGTACCGCTTTGTTTACCATGCATCATGGAGATGGCAATGAGCATCAATAAAATGCCGCCTCCAACCTGAAACGAGGGAATAGTGACGCCAAAAAAATTAAGAATAGAATCGCCCAAAAAGGCCGAAACCGCTAAGACAATAAACACAGTTAAAGCCACCGTTTTGGCTGTTTTTGCACGGTCAGCATTACTCCAACCGTGCGTAGCACTAATGAAAATCGGTACACTGCCAATGGGGTTCACTATTGCAAATAAAGCGATGGTGATTTTGAAAAGTGCTGGCCAATCAGTCATATTAAACCTTTATTTTGAAATGATATTTTATAAAAATAAGTCATTAACACTTTGTCATTTCATGCATAGTAAATTAAAGTGCTGACTTATAAAATAAATTTGCGAAATAATATCGTGGCACACCCATTTCTCTATCTAGCCTCGCGCAGCCCGCGCAGAGTGGAATTATTAAAGCAGATTGGCATCACCTGTGAGACGCTGCCAGCAGATATTGATGAATCGCAGTTACATGGCGAACTGCCGGAGCGCTATGTGACAAGATTAGCCCAAGAAAAAGCAGAGGCATGCTTGATGAATTTAACCGCTGAACAGCGCAAGCATGCGATATTGGCAGCAGATACGACAGTAGTTTTGGCCGGTAAAATATTAGGTAAGCCAGAGCATGACGAGGATGCACGCGTTATGTTGCAATCGCTGTCAGGCAGTATGCATCAAGTGCATACTGCGGTGGCGCTGGCCTATGCGGGCAATGTAGAGGTGGTGTTGTCTACTACACTGGTAGAAATGATGGTGATTTCTCACGCGCAAATTGAAGCTTATATTGCCACAGGTGAACACCGCGATAAAGCGGGTAGTTACGGCATTCAAGGCGCAGCGGGCGTATGGATTAAGCGTATTGAAGGCAGTTACACTGGTGTGATGGGCTTACCCATTTATGAAACCGCTAGCTTATTGAGAAAATATCAGCTGATTGCTTTATAGTCACAAATCACCTACAAAATGGATATCATACAAAATGAATGATGAGAGCAAAAATTGAGCGAAGAAATATTAATTAACGTCACTCCGCAAGAAACGCGCATTGCCATGATGGAAAACGGCGTAGTGCAGGAGATTCAAATCGAGCGCAGTTCATCATTAGGCTTGGTAGGCAATGTGTATCGCGGTGTGGTATGCCGCGTTTTGCCTGGCATGCAGTCTGCCTTTGTTGAAATTGGCTTGCAGCGTGCGGCATTTTTGCATGCGGGCGACATTTTTGAATGTGGACGTTCGGATGCGCCACTGCCCATTCAAACGGTATTGCATGAAAGCCAGTCGTTAATGGTACAAGTCATTAAGGAGCCGATTGGCACGAAGGGTGCGAGGCTCACCACGCAAATCAGCATCGCGGGTCGATTTTTAGTGTTTTTGCCGCAGCAAGAGCATATCGGGGTTTCTCAACGTATCGAAGATGAGGCCGAGCGTGAGCAGTTAAGAATCCGTTTGATTGGATTGCTGCCTGAAAATTATGTTGGCGGTTATATTATTCGCACTATGTCTGAAACTGCGACGGATGCAGAGTTGTTGGCGGACATTGATTATTTAACCAAAACTTGGGCACACATCCAATCAAAAAGCACGCAGGTGCCAGAGCGCTCGCTGATTTTTCAAGATTTGAGTTTGCCCATGCGCGCACTGCGTGATGTGCTATGTGAGACCACGGAAGCGGTACGTGTCGATTCCAGTGAAACATTTCAAAAGTTGGTCGATTTTTCCAATTTGTACGCAATCACCGCGTTAGCTAAGTTGGTGCATTATCAAGGTGAGCGTCCGTTATTTGATCTGTATAATATTGAGCAAGAAATTGAAAAAGCCATGTCACGCAAGGTGGAGCTTAAATCTGGCGGCTATTTGATTTTTGATCAAACGGAAGCATTGACGACAGTAGATGTGAATACAGGCAGTTTCGTCAGTGGTAAAAATTTATCCGATACTATTTTTAAAACCAATCTGGAAGCGGCACAAACCATCGCCCGCCAATTACGTCTCAGAAACTTGGGTGGCATCATTATTATCGATTTTATCGACATGGATGAGGATACGCAGCGCGCAGCAGTATTGGAAGAGCTGCAAAAAGAAGTCGCGCGTGATCGTGCGCGTACGGGTGTGAATGGCTTTACGCCGCTAGGTTTGGTTGAAATGACGCGCAAACGCACGCGTGAAAGTTTGGCGCATATCCTCTGCGAGCCTTGCCCGACTTGCCAAGGGCGTGGCGAGCAGAAAACCGCACAAACCGTGTGCTATGAAATTTTGCGTGAATTATTACGTGAAGCGCGTCAGTTTAACGCGCGAGAATTACGTGTGTTAGCCGCGCCAAAAGTCGTGGAGATGTTGCTGGATGAGGAGTCACAAAGTCTGGCGAATCTATCTGATTTTATCGGCAAACCGATTTCATTGCAGGTGGAGACGAATTACAATCAAGAGTCGTTTGATATTATTTTAATGTAGGGAATTTAAGTTAAAAATAACGTAAAAATACAATCAATAATCCCCGAGCAATAAACGCTGTCCTGCAAGCCTTTGTTTATAAGGCTTGCAGGGTGGTGCTGATAAAGACCGCTAGCGTCTTGTCCGTGGAATATATGAACTAAAGTTCATTATTCGCACGCCAAAGACTGCTAATTTAAGGGTTGTGAATTGCTACCCGACAATGTCGCGTTCGGTGTGATGGAGGCCTGACTAAACTCACTGGTATTCAATTCAGGAGCGCTAAATCCAGCGACTTTAGGTTTCTCGGCTTTAAATTTCGTGCTACGCATGAGTTTCAGTAAAACACCATCCAGTTCACTCGATTTTCGCAGAAATTTGTAATAATCTTTTTCGCTTTGTTCTAAGTGCTTAGTCATTTTGTCGGCGCTACTGTGCGATTGCATGAGCGTGTCAGCACGTTCATCGAGAGATTTTTTGTGGGCATTAATTTGTGTTTTTAGCTCGTCAATCACAAAATCCAACCAGCGCGTGCAGTCGGTGTGCGCTTCTTCAAAAGTAGCCTGAATTTGTGCCCCTAGCCCTAAATAATACCGGCGAATCAAAAAGTGTTTTTCTGTGAGCAAGTTAATCGGGTCTGAGCAAAAATCTGCAGTAATTTTTTCCAGCGTGAGCATCGCTTTGGTGAACTTGCTCATATCGAGTTCAATGGCTTCGGTTTTTTCAAAACCGTGTTTGCTCCAGAACAAGTGATATAACTCGTCCGCTTGATGCTTGATGGTTTTGCCTTCTAGGGTGATTTCCTCAGCCAAATTATTCGCCAAATGTGTCAGTTCTTTCATACTTCTGTTTAAGCCAACGGTAGTCCAGCTATCGCCCATGTCTTG
Source organism: Methylotenera sp. (assembly GCA_049643685.1). GTDB lineage: Bacteria > Pseudomonadota > Gammaproteobacteria > Burkholderiales > Methylophilaceae > Methylotenera. The sequence goes on along the minus strand of JBARQL010000115.1, from coordinate 24,957 downwards.
TCTGGTGCGGGCTAGAGTCGTGTCTAAATAACCGATGCTGAGATGTCGCAAGAGTTTATCGCCAAGGCGTTTGATTTTTTCACTGCCTTGGTTAAATGAAAGCAATGAAGCTTCATAACGTTTGCGTTCCGCCACCACATTAGCCAATATTTCTTTAGAAGAATCGCGATTTTTAGTTTGTAATTCGCGTAATTCTTCAAGCTGGCTCCTGCTGTCTTTCACGCGCAGTTGCGCGACTTTGCGTGATGATCGAATCATATTCGAACATTCTGTGATGACTGCGCGGCCAAGAATTTCATGTTTGGCATCAATCAGCTGGTTCGCCAGCGCATCTTCTAATAAGCCGATGCCACTGCGTTTGAGTAAGGCATCATCTTTTCGGATTTTAGCGAGTAAAGCTTTTTGTGCAGACATGGCAAAAACACTGCGCGCATCAAGCCCCAGTTCGCGGGCAGTATTTTGTTTTTGTTTGGTGATGATGGCTTCGACTTCAGCCGGTGTTTCAAGGCCATCCCACAGAATGTCGACTTTATTGAGCACCACTAATTTGTGAGAAGCGCGCTTTTGCACATATTCTGTCCAAATTTGCATGTCAGACTTTGTAATACCGGTATCAGTCGAGGTTAAGAATAACACGGCGTGTGCGCTTGGAATAATGCTGAGCGTCAACTCAGGTTCAGCACCCATGGTGTTAAGGCCCGGCGTATCGATGACGACCAACCCATTCTTTAAGAGGGGATGAGGAAAGTTAACGAGTGCATGACGCCAAGCAGGTATTTCTACAGTGCCATTTACTGCCAGCGATCTGGTCATACTTGCATCATTTTCATGCCAGAACCCAAGTTTTTTGGCCGTTTCTAAATCTACATTTCTTTTTTCTGCCAATACTTCTAAGGCTTCTTTCATGGCATCTGGAGATGAAATATCTAAACGAATTTTGTGCCAAATATCGGGGTTGGTTTTTAAAAAAGCAATAGAGTCATCGGTTTGCCTGGTTTCCATCGGAAGCAATCTGATAGAAGGCTCGTCGAGTTCATTCCAGAATATTTCAGTCGGGCACATGGTGGTGCGGCCGGGTGCACTTGGCAACAGGCGTTGATTGAAATCTGAGAAGAACAATGCGTTGATTAGTTCAGTTTTACCTGTTGAGAATTCTGCCAAAAAGGCCAAAACGAGCTGGTCATTTTTAAGCGTTTCTTTAATATCATAAAGCCTGAGTTCTTGTATTGAGTCAATAGAATCTTCATCGCCAAGCCAGTCTACATACTCATCAATCGTCGCAATGAGCGTTTCACGCCACTGCGTATATTCGGATATTTTTGAACTCAGGCTAATGGTATTCAGGTCGGCGTAATTCATGCTCGGCTGACCAAGCTGGAGTCCTTGAGAAGGCGGGTTATTTACTGGAATGGTCATGATTTATATGGTCTTCAATTTATTTAAACTATTTATTTAATTATTTAACGGTTCTAATGATTAAAAAAATAGGGTAGATAACAAGTTTTTTTCTAGCGGTAATAATATCTGTGTAAGCAACAACTGTGCCGAAATAATAAAAGCCAGCGGACTGAGATCAAAGTTGCCTGCGAGCGGGATAAACTTTCTAAATAAGCGCAGTATTGGGTTGGTTAGGTTATTGAGAATCGGCGCAATCGGTGTGTGCGGATTTATCCAGCTTAAAACCGCTTGTATGAGCACTGCATACATGAAAATCGTGATGCTCAAACTAATGACGCCTATCATTGCAATGGTGAATAAAGCCAGCCACACACGGCTACCCATAATCAGAAATGGAAAGCCTTCCAACCATTTCGTACCTATTCCTAAAATGAACTGCGTAATCAAGGCGAGCAGCAACGTGGACAGGTCAAACTTGCCGATGCTAGGCACTAGCCTGCGTATCGGTTTAACTGCAAAATTAGTAAGCGTAACAATCAGTTGCGCCACTTGGCTTTGAAAAGAAACTTTGGTGAGCTGAAAATAAAAGCGTAGCAAAAATGCGACGGTCAGCAGTGTCAACAAGGTTTGTAATAAAAATATCAGTGCGTTATTGAGCAAGTTTGTCACCTAATGTGCGTGATTTGTCAGCGGCTGCTTGGGCGGCCTTGAAGATGATTTGTTTAATGTTAGCAGCTTCAAGTGCAAGAATGCCTTGTTCAGTGGTGCCGCCTTTTGAGGTAACTTGAGCACGCAGGGTTTTGATATCCTCTGTGCTTTGCTTCGCGAGTAAGCTAGCGCCTGCAAATGTCTGCAGGGCTAGCAAACGCGCCTCTTCTGGCTTTAGACCGAGATGAACTGCGGCTTCTTGTAAGGCTTCAATTAAATAAAATACATAAGCTGGGCCACTGCCTGATATTGCAGTGATGGCATCCATTTTAGTTTCGTCCTCCAGCCATAGTGTCAACCCTACGGCCGTTAATATGGTGGTAGCTTGATCTCGTTGCGCTTGGCTTACGTGAGGCATGGCATAAAGGGCAGAAATTCCTGCTTGAATCTGTGCAGGCGTGTTGGGCATGACGCGTACAATTGCGGAGTAATACCCCAGCCAGCGCGAAATTTCCTGGCTTCTTATACCGGCTGCAATTGAAATAATCAGTGGAGGGCTTGTTTGTTGATTGACTAATTTAGGCGCAAGTTGTTGGCACACTTCTTGCAAAATCTGCGGCTTCACCGCTAAAATGATGACACTTTGAGCCTTTGGAGTGTTGAAATTTTCGACATATGTGTCGAATGTTTGAACATTAAATTCCGATGTAAGCGCTGCGCGTGTTGCGGCATTTGGCTCAATGACGCAAATATTGGTCATATCAAAGCCATTGTTTTTTAAACCGCCAATGATGGCTCTCGCCATGTTGCCGCCACCGATAAAGCTAATATTCATTCGCATCACACCCTATTCATTGATTATTATTGATAGTGATCATATTGTTATATACCCAATAACGCCTTAGAAACAAACGCGTTTTAATTTCTTGCGCCAAAAATACAAGAGCCTAGCCTAATGATTGTCGCCCCTTGTTCAATCGCCATTTCATAATCATCAGACATTCCCATTGAGAGTGTGTCCAATGCAAAGCCCTCCGCTACGAGTGCATCATAGCATTGCCTCACTTGCCGGAATTGCGCGCGCTGCTGCTGATTGTCGCCGCTTGGCGCAGGTATCGCCATTAAGCCGCGCAGTTGTAATCGAGGCAGTTTAGTCATTGCCGTAGCAAGCGCTGATAATTCATCCGGTAAAACACCACTCTTACTTTCTTCATGGCTAATGTTAACTTGAATACACACTTGTAAGGGCTGCATGTTGGCTGGCCTAGCCTCATTTAAACGCTGCGCAATTTTAAGTCGATCAATACTGTGTACCCAAGCAAAATGCCGGGCAATCAATTGCGTTTTATTGCTTTGAATGGGCCCGATAAAGTGCCATTCAATCGGTAAATCAGTGAGCTGCACCTGCTTATCCAATGCTTCTTGCAAATAGTTCTCACCAAACATGGTTTGACCAGCCAGGTAAGCTTCTCTGACCGCCGCCGCCGGTTTTGCCTTACTCACCGCAAGCACATTCACATGCTGAGAACAGTTTGCATGAAGTTTGATTGCTTGAATAGTTGTCTGAACTGCTTGCAGACGATTGTCAATTGAGGTCATAATTCATTAGGCTTAAACTTTAACACCCTAAATTAACATCTTGAAATAACTTCTTGATTAATTTACAGTATCAACATGTTGATTTATGATAGCCTTTAAGTTGCAATATAGTCAAATAAAATAGGAGCAAGTTGTGGATATTTCAGATTTACTCGCGTTTTCCGTGAAAAATAAAGCTTCAGATTTACACCTTTCTGCTGGCTTGCCACCGATGATACGCGTGCATGGTGATATACGACGCATCAACGTGCCTCCAATGGATCACACTCAAGTGCATGACATGATGTATGACATCATGGGGGATGGGCAGCGTAAGGTGTATGAGGAAACGTTGGAGTGTGACTTTTCATTTGAAATTCCTAATCTGGCGCGCTTCCGTGTTAACGCGTTTAATCACAATCGTGGGGCCGGCGGCGTATTTCGGACCATTCCCTCCAAAATATTATCGTTAGATGCCTTGAACTGCCCAGCAATTTTTAAAGAGATTGCTGATACGCCGCGCGGACTTTGTTTGGTGACGGGGCCAACAGGTTCTGGTAAATCGACCACGCTAGCCGCGATGATTGACTATATTAACGATAAAGAATTTGGCCATATTTTGACGGTTGAAGACCCGATTGAGTTTGTGCATCAATCCAAAAAATGTTTAATCAATCAGCGTGAAGTGGGCCCTCACACACTTTCATTTAACAATGCTTTGCGAGCCGCCCTGCGTGAAGATCCCGATGTGATTTTGGTGGGTGAGTTGCGTGATTTGGAAACGATACGCTTAGCACTTACAGCTGCAGAAACAGGCCACATGGTGTTTGGCACCTTGCACACCAGCTCTGCCGCTAAAACAGTGGACCGTATTATTGATGTGTTTCCAGCGGCTGAAAAAGAAATGGTACGTTCGATGTTGTCTGAATCATTACGTGCGGTTATTTCACAAACGCTATTGAAAACAAAAGACGAGCAAGGCCGTGTGGCTGCGCATGAAATTATGATTGGCACTCCTGCAATTCGTAACTTGATTCGCGAGGCCAAAATTCCGCAAATGTATTCGGCAATTCAAACAGGCCAAAATGTGGGCATGCAGACATTGGATCAGAACTTACAAGATTTAGTCAAACGCAATGTCGTCTCTGCGAATGAAGCGCGAAGTAAAGCGGCCAATAAGGATAACATTATGGGTTAATCAAACCCAAAAGATAAAAAAGTATGGATAAGGGACAATAATGGAAAAAGGTCAGGCCGAAAAGTTTATATTTGATTTGTTGCGGTTGATGTTGGCAAAAAAATCGTCTGATTTATTTATCACGGCAGACTTTCCACCTGCGATGAAAATCGATGGCAAACTCACGCCCGTGAGTAGCCAAGTGCTTTCATCACAGCAATCTCGTGAAATTGCCCGCGCTATTATGAATGACAAGCAAACCGCTGAGTTTGATGCGACCAATGAATGCAATTTTGCAATTGGCATGCCTGGCATTGCCCGTTTTCGGGTGAGCGCGTTTGTTCAACGCGGGGCGGTGGGCTTAGTATTTAGAACCATCGCGACTAGAATTCCTGAATTTGAAGAGTTAGGGTTGCCGGAAGTGCTGAAAGACGTGGCCATGTCTAAACGTGGTTTGGTGATTTTTGTCGGTGCGACAGGTTCGGGTAAATCTACTTCTTTGGCAGCCATGGTGGGCTACCGTAACCAAAATAGCTATGGTCACATTATCACCATTGAAGACCCTGTAGAGTTTGTGCATGAACATAAAAACTGCATCGTGACACAACGTGAAATTGGTGTGGATACGGATAATTGGCACATCGCCCTCAAAAACACCTTGCGCCAAGCGCCTGATGTGATTTTGATTGGTGAGATTCGCGATCGTGAAACCATGGATTACGCGATTGCTTTCGCGGAAACTGGCCATTTATGTCTGGCGACGTTACATGCCAATAGTACCAATCAGGCGCTAGACCGCATCATTAACTTCTTTCCGGAAGAGCGCCGTCAGCAGTTGCTGATGGATTTATCGTTGAATACACGTGCGTTCATCTCTCAGCGCTTGATTCCTAAAAAAGAAGGCAAAGGCCGTGCCGCAGCGATGGAAGTGATGCTCAATTCGCCTTTAATTTCTGATTTGATTTTCAAGGGAGATGTGCATGAAATTAAAGAAATCATTTCAAAATCACGCGAGTTAGGTATGCAGACGTTTGACCAATCATTATTTGATTTGCATGAGGCTGATGTTATTACCTATGAAGATGCCTTGCGCAATGCAGACTCAGTGAATGACATTCGTCTGAAAATCAAACTAGAAGGAAAAGCCGCGCATGGTAAAGATTTGGGTGCTGGTTTGGATGGCTTGGGAATTGTATAGTTTAAGCGCTTGAGCGGCTTTTTTACGGCTGTATTTTTTTAATCATAAAGCTGCAGCCCCCCCGAGAGAAAAATGATGCTCTGAGAGCCTTTATTTACAAGGCTCTCAGAGCATCGAAATAAGATGAGCTGAAAGTGGTGACACTTTTTTCTCTGTAAAAGCACTTAATTGAATCAGTTTTATTGACTAGATTTTCAAGCTTAAATCCTCATAAAAAAGGCCGATGAACTCAATCATCGGCCTTTTTAACAACTGGAAGTAAAGCTTATTCTACCGTCACTTCTACGCGTCTAGCTTCAGCTAAATCGCCGCCACCTTCCGTACTGACAGGTTTGCGCATTTCAATTCTCGCTTCATCAATGCCAGCCGCTTTGAGTGCATCACGGACAGCTTTTGCACGGTTTTTAGCGAGCCCTTCATTCACGGCTTGGTTGCCTCGAGGATCATGGAAACCAGAAATCACCGCTATAGCATTTGCATTCGCTTTTAGCCATTCAACAATCGGTGCAAGGGTTTGATCTGCATCGTTCGCCAAATTGGTTTTTGCCGTATCAAAGTAAAGTTTAGCTGCTGGCGGCGGTGTAGTGGCAGCAACAGGTTCAGCCGTTTTAATTGTCAGCTGATTGTCGACGGTTACCTTTTCACCAAAGAACGCTTGTGCATCTTTACCCGCTTGCGCTTTCGCTCCCTCACTCGCGACCGTGCCAGTGAGCGTGACAGATTGATGATTACCCGACGCTTGCCAGTCAGCACCACCAGCTTTTAACCATGTGACTAAATCAATTTTCTTGCTAAACCAGGTAACATTGTCAGAATTTCCCGATGAATCAAATTTGTCAGTAGTCGCTGTGAATTGAAAAGCTTCTGGTGTTGAAACAGGTGCAGCAACAGGGGCTGTCGTTGGCGCGGCTACCGATGCGCCGCAACAACCAGCAGCTGAACCCATGCCATGACCATTCTGCCATTGCCAGAACAAATAAATAGCTAAAATAATTGCAATTAGCCATGTCCAAAAATTATATTTTGAGTTACTCATAGAAACTCGCTCCTTAAAATCGTTATTGGTGACTGATGTTTAGTTGATTACTTAAAAACTATAAGTAATTAAACGCCGCCTTTGAGTTCGTCCTGTAGTTTCTTCAGTTCAACCCAACGATTTTCGGCAGCAAGCCCAGCTTGTTGAGGCCAAGTACCTGGTTTTGCTAGTGCAAAACGTGGACCAGCTTTATCCAAAATAGCTTGAATAACAGGCACAGCAGTTGCGGCCAATTGCGCAAAAGTTTTAATGCCATCATTGATAAGTAGTTCATTAATTTTTGGGCCAATGCCTTCAACGACGGTTAAGTCATCAGCTTTTCTAATGGCAAAGCCAGCTGCTTTAGCCGCGGCTAAATCAAATGGGATTACTTTTGGTTCTACAGGTTTTGGTGCGACAGGGGCTGCTGGTGCGGCCGCTACCTTATTGACTGGAGGTGCAGTATGCGTATGTTGAACATTTTTGTTTCCGCAGCAACGTTTGAGTAACCAATTGAGTAACCAACCTAATAAGAACCCCAGTAAGAACCACCAAAAACAGCAAGTAAATCCGCTCATTATTAAATCTCCCTATCACACAAAAAAGTTGAAGTTATTAAGTTCTATTGAAACAGCATTTTGTTACAAATCGCATTTTGCACCCACAACTAAGATAGACGCAATACTTAGATACGATACTTTACATTTGCTGGCTAATACTTTGTTTGGTATACAATTTGACCATTGACCAAGGTGGTTTTGACCTTTCCAGCCAGTTCCAATCCCGTAAAAGGGGTATTCTTACCTTGGCTTTTTAAGGTGTGAGCATTGATTTTCCAGTATTCTTCTGCATCGAATATACAAATATCTGCGTCACTATTCACCCTTAAATCCCCCGCCGGAATGCCTAAGATATTGGCCGAAGCTTGGCTAATCAGTGAGATTGCTGCTGATAAAGCTATTTTTTCTTGTTGAGCCCATTTTAGTGTGAGTGGAAGTAGTAATTCCAAACCTGTGGCGCCGATTTCTGCCTCCGCAAAGGTGGCTAATTTTGCGTCATCATCAACAGGGGTGTGGTCTGAGCAAATGGCATCAATTGTGCCATCCTTCAAGCCTAGGCTTAATGCCGCTTTGTCACGCTGTGAACGCAGTGGAGGTTTAAGGTGGCAATTGGTATTAAAGTAGGCAATATCATGCTCAGTCAGGTGTAAGTGATTTGCACTGACATCGCAGGTAATGGTTAACCCCTGTGCTTTTGCTGCGCGTATCATCGCCACGCCTTCAGCGGTAGATAATCGACTGATGTGTACTTTTGCACCTGTTTCTTGGGCGATACGCAGTATGCTCGCTAGCGCCAGCGCTTCTGCCGCGCTTGGAATTCCTTTAAGACCTAATCTGGTCGCCACTTCACCATCATGCGCCACGCCATTAGCCGCCAGAAATGGTTCTTCAGCATGTAAAAATAAGGTGAATCCAAACGTGGCTGCGTATTCCATCGCGCGCCATAGCACTTGTGTGTCTGTGATGGCAATATTGGCCTGTGAAAAACCGACGCAACCAGCAGCTTGTAGCTCGTTCATCTCAGCCAGCGCTTTGCCTTGAAGCTGTCGCGTGACCGCGCCCAGTGGGTAAACATGGGCCAACCCTTGTTGCTTGGCACGATATTTAAGCATTTCAACCAAACCAGGCTCATCTAACACAGGGTCTGTGTCGGGTGGGCAAGCTAAGCTGGTGACACCACCGGCGACGGCAGCTTGCAGTTCACTGATGAGTGTTGCTTTGTATTCATCCCCTGGTTCACGCAATCTTGCCGATAAATCAACCAAGCCTGGGCAGACGATTAAACGATTGGCGTCAATGGTGTGGTTGGCAATAAATCCGTCAGGGGATTTGCCTATTGCGGCAATTTTACCTGCAGCGATAAAGACATCAAGCTGGCCATCAATCTCATTTTTTGGGTCGATGACACGGCCATTTTTGATATGTATTTTCATCAGGATGCCTCTAATAATTCAATTTTCGTCATCATGCTTCGTTGCTCACAAAAAATTACTCCTTATATATCAACCATATACCGCGTCATAATTTTTTGATCGCGCCTTGCCTGGTTTAGAAACTCGAATTATTAGAAGCATCCTTTACTGGCTCCCTGCCTGCCCACCCGCTAGCAGTGCCATGACGGCCATCCGTATCGCGATGCCATAAGTCACTTGCGGCAGGATGACCGATTGTTGGCCATCGGCGACACTGGAGTCAATCTCTACACCGCGGTTCATGGGTCCAGGGTGCATGACAATCGCGTCTGATTTAGCACGGGCTAGCTTTTCCTGGGTGAGACCATAGGTTTTAAAGTATTCCTGCAGGCTTGGCAGCATTGCGCCATTCATCCGTTCATTTTGTAGCCGCAGCATCATCACCACATCTACATCTTTCAAACCAGTATTCATGTCGTGGTAAACATGAACGCCTAATTTTTCTACTTGAGCAGGGAGTAACGTTTTAGGGGCAATTACCCTTATTTCCGGTACGCCAAGAGTAGTGAGAGCGTGAATTTCAGAGCGCGCCACACGAGAGTGCAGCACATCTCCCACAATGGCCACTCTTAGGTAGTGCAATTCAGGTTTATATTTGCGTATAGTAAACACGTCTAATAAGCCTTGCGTCGGGTGCGAATGGCGACCATCGCCAGCGTTAATCACATGAATGTGAGCAGGCACATGTTTGGCAATAAAGTGCGCAGCACCTGATTGTGCATGGCGCACCACAAACATATCTGCGTGCATGGCGATTAGATTATTGACCGTATCTAAAATGGTCTCACCTTTTGATTGTGATGAGGCATTGACGTTTAAGCTAATCACATCAGCTGAAAGTCGTTTAGCTGCGATTTCGAAAGTGGTGCGGGTACGGGTGCTGTTTTCAAAAAACAGATTACAAACTGTTTTTCCGCGCAATAGCGGGACTTTTTTAACTTCTCGCTCAGCCACTCCTACGAATGATTCCGCGGTGTCTAAAATTTGATTGAGTATTTTTTTAGGCAAGCCTTCAATAGAGAGAAGGTGTCGTAGGCGGCCGTCAGCATCTAATTGAGGATTATTCATGCTTGTGACCCTGATTAGATTGAAGTGTTAGACTTTGTAGTTCCAGTGTTAAGGCACCGTTGGCATTTTGTATCAATTGCAAATTCTGCGAGGCATCTAGTGCAATATCGGCGGCAGTAATCTGCGGCGCAATAGGCAACTCACGCCCACCGCGATTCACCAGCGCCACCAGCGTAATGCTAGCAGGGCGGCCATAATCAAACAGTTCGTTCATGGCAGCGCGCGTGGTGCGGCCCGTATAAAAAACGTCATCGATAAGTATGATGTGCTTATCTTCTACATCAAAAGGAATTTGGCTTGGGCGATTTTCAGCTTTTAAACCGCGCTTTTCGTAGTCGTCGCGATAAAATGAAACATCTAATGTGCCATGTTCAATAGCGCTGGCGGAGATGTCTTTTTCTAATAAAACGAGTAATCTTTGCATTAACCAAACACCGCCACTTTGAATGCCGACTAGCGCAGTATTGGCTTTTAGCAAGGGTTGAAGTTTCACCGCTAATGTTTTAAGCAGCTCTTCTGCACTAGGTAATGAGATAATTTTTGAAGTCATTTTCGTATTTTACCTGTAATCTTCATTCACATTCATAGTCCATCGAAATCATATTGCGTCAATTCATAACTCATTAAAATAACTTTGCAATATGGTTTGTGCTGCAATCTGGTCTAACATTTCTTTTTGCGCGCGGCCTTTAATGCCGGATTGATTCAATAAATCGCTGGCCTCCACTGAGCTATAGCGTTCATCTATCAGTATCACGGGCAAATTAAAGCGGCCATTCAGCCGCCTTGCAAATTTTTTGCAGAGTTGAGTTACGTGAGTTTCTGCGCCATCCAAACTTAATGGCAAGCCTACAATCAGTAATTTTGGCTGCCATTCTTTCACTAGCTTGTTAATCGCTTCAAAGCGGACTTCGTTGCTTTCACTGTCTATCGTTATGAGTGGATTGGCTGTTGCCAATACGTGCTCGCCTACTGCCACGCCGATTCTTTGTTCGCCAAAATCAAAACCTAACACAGTGCTGGCTAATACTGTTTTTGCGTCGTAAATATTTTCGTTATCAATGAGTTGGCCATGTGCTGCTATTGCCATTAAGCATGCCCTGCCACATCAGACAGCATGGCTGGATCAACACCTAACAACGCCATCGTTGCATTTAATTTTTCGTCGTAATCTAATTCGTACAGAATTTTATGTAAGGTTTCTACATCTTTTGCCTGTACAGATAGCCAAGAATTTTGTTTGATTTCTTGCTCGAGCTGGCCTGGTGTCCAGCCTGCATAGCCTAACGTGAGCAACATTTTTGCTGGGCCGTTACCAATGGCGACAGATTCGAGTATGTCTTTTGAGGTGGTAAGTGCGGTATTTTCTGCAATAGTGATGGTGCTATCCCATTCACCCGCAGCCGTTTCATGCAGCACAAAACCGCGTTCAGGCTGTACTGGCCCACCATACAACACTGGCAAGTCTGCTACCGCAACATTAAGCAGTTCTACTTTAATCTTTTCAAAAAGAGTGTCGTAGGTTAGGTCGGTAGGTCGGTTAATCATCACACCCATTGCACCTTCCTGGTTGTGCGTGCAAATAAACGTGACGGATTTTGCGAAAAATGGGTCTGTCATGGCGGGCATCGCGATGAGAAAGTGACCGGTGAGATTGATATTTTCCAATGATGTCATTCTAACATATCTAATTGTTTATTAAAGTGATGTTTAATTAGTCTTCGCTTCTAAATACCCTGTTACTTCTAATCCGAAGCCTGTCATACTCGGCATTTTACGCGGCTTAGCCATCAGCTTCATTTTACCCACACCGCAATCAAGTAAAATTTGCGAGCCTATGCCGTAGGTGCGCAGTTCCTGGTTGATGCGCACAGGTTCATCCGCGCCCAATATGCGCTGCAAGATAGCCTCACCAGTTTCTTGCTGATGCAATAGCACGATGACCCCAGCTTCCGCATTGGAGATGACCTTCATCGCTTCAAGCGTATTCCAGCTATGTGAACAACTAGAGCTATCCAGCAGGTCAAAAATTGATAACGGCTCATGTACCCGCACCAAAGTTTCTTTCTCAGGCGATGGCGACCCTTTGATTAATGCTAAATGTGTTTCTTTGGCAATTTTATCGTGGTATGCGATTAGTTTCATTTCACCGTAAGGTGTTTGTATGATGCGCTCGGCAGCACGTTCCACCAAGCGCTCAGTTTGTGCGCGATATTGAATTAAATCAGCAATCGTGCCAATTTTAAGCTGGTGTTCAGCAGCAAAAAGCATTAAATCAGGCAAGCGCGCCATACTGCCATCATCTTTTAGAATTTCGCAAATCACGCTGGTAGGTTCACAGCCTGCTACATGCGCCAAATCGCAGCCCGCTTCCGTATGGCCAGCCCGCACTAGAACGCCACCATCCATTGCGGCCAATGGGAAAATATGACCTGGGCTAACGATATCTTGCGGCTTTGCAGTTTTGGAAACAGCCGCTAGCACGGTTCGTGCGCGGTCTGCCGCAGAAATACCCGTCGTTACGCCCTTAGCCGCTTCAATGGAAACAGTAAAGTTGGTGCCCATGCGCGTGCCATTTTTTTGCACCATCTTCGTGAGATTAAGCTGATGGCAACGCGCTTCGGTGAGCGTTAAGCAAATTAAGCCACGACCATATTTCGCCATAAAATTAATGTGTTCAGCTGTAGCAAATTCGGCCGCTAATACTAAGTCGCCTTCATTTTCACGGTTTTCGTCATCGACTAACACTACCATGCGGCCATGCTTGATTTCTTGAATAATTTCTTGTGCAGAGCTGATAGTTAAGTTGTTGCTCATTCAGTAGAGGTTTCCTTAATTACTTTTTTATATTTTTAGAAGCAAACTGGTTCAGCCGCCCAAAGCGTCATACGCTCCACATAACGCGCTATTTGGTCTACTTCTAAATTAACCAAGCTTCCCGTTTTTAAAAACTGTAGCGTAGTATTTTCAATCGTGTGAGGGATTAAGTTGATGCTGAAAATGTCGGCAACAATTGTATTTACGGTCAGACTCACCCCATTCACGCAAATTGAGCCTTTGATAGCAATATATTTTGAGATTGCATGCGGCGCGCGAATGTCCAGCTTCCAGCAGTCGCCTAATTGTTCAAAAAGTACCACTTCGCCTACCCCGTCCACATGACCGCTCACCAGATGGCCGCCTAGCCGGTCGCTGAGCCGTAATGCTTTTTCTAGGTTAACGGCATGTTGGCTATTTAAACCGACTGTCACGGATAAGGTTTCTTTTGAAACATGGGCTTCAAAATGGCTTTCGTTATAATTGACAGCAGTTAAGCAAACACCATTTACCGCAATGCTGTCGCCAATATTCACGTCTTGCATGCCTAGCCCTGCGCAAGAAATGTTGAGTTTTACGTCTTCACCTACGGGGGTGATGCGTTCGATTTGACCGATGGTCTGAATAATGCCTGTAAACATGCGGCAATTTTATCAGAGTTGGGCTGCAATATGTCTTTGCTTATTGACGTGATACAAAAAATTGCGACATACTAGCCTTGCCGATGTTGGTAAGCCCAGTAAAAGATTATTACGGTTAAGGATAATGATGATTCAAGCCCTTATTTTTGATGTGGATGGTACGCTTGCTGATACTGAGCGAGACGGACATCGGCCAGCCTTTAATCAGGCGTTTAAAGAGGCTGGGTTAGATTGGTATTGGGATGTTGCGCTTTACGGTGAATTGCTTGCCGTGACTGGCGGCAAAGAGCGCATCAATTATTACGTAGCGCGCTATCACACTGAACTGAAAGTCGATGTGGATTTTGCCGTCACAGTCGCGATGTTGCACAGGGATAAAACGCGCATTTACGCAGAATTATTGGCGAATGGAAGAATTCCGCTTCGACCAGGGGTGAAACGCCTATTACTAGAAGCTAGAGCAGTTGGTCTAAGACTGGCGATAGCCACTACCACTACACCGGAAAATGTCACGGCGCTTTTAAAATACACATTGGGTGAAGATTCACTTAGTTGGTTTGAAGTGGTTGCCGCAGGCGATATTGTCCCGGCCAAAAAACCCGCGCCTGATGTTTATTTATGGGCGCTAGAAAAACTGCAACTCAAACCAGATGCGTGCCTAGCCTTTGAAGACTCAGAAAACGGACTAAGATCAAGTTTGGGCGCGGGTTTAAAAACGGTGGTGACTATCAACGACTATACCGTCAATCACTCTTTTGACGGCGCCGCAGTGGTGCTGAGCGACCTTGGCGAACTATACGCGCCTTGCCAGGTATTGCATGGTGATTTAAAAGGCAAAGACTTCGTTAATTTGGCTGTATTGTCTAGGTTATAGTTGAACTGGTAATTTTATTTGGGTGCCCGTAACAGTGAACGCATTTTGCACTGTTTATGATGTTGATAGACTCACAAGTGCCTACCAGGCTTGTGAAGTACTCATTATACTTTTCTCTAAACAGTTTGCTGTTTTCAAAAAGATACTCGGTGATTTTATATTGAAAGCATGCAGTTGAAGCGATTTCAAAATCGTTAACATCAGGAACGCTGGCCAATTCAATTCTTTCAGATTCGGCTAATAAAACGTCATTTCCATCAAAAGCATCTTTTTGCTCGGCTATTTTTTCTGTTATATCGAGATAACCTAACCCCTTGGAAAGTTGCATAAAGTTTGTTATATGATGGATTTCCGCCCCATCTAAAACAACACCAACAGAGAAACGTTTCGTGGCTTGATCCAGATGTAAAGTGAAGTGCAATTTCTTGATTGAATTATTCATCATACACACCAATCGTCTCAAATCCATTCAGTTACTACAACCCTAATAACAACAGTTGAATAATGGATAATTTGCTGACTATTTAATATAAGGGCAAGCACTAATAAGTCTAGGCGAAGTGGTAGAAAATCTTCCACCATTGATATAACCTCCTTGACTAAATTATTCTAAGTCACATGCTATTCAAACAACTCAGGCTTCGCAACACCGTAGCCCTGTGCGTAATCGACACCGATTTCCTTCAGAATATTGATAATCTCATCATTCTCGGCAAACTCTGCAATCGTGTGTAAACCCATTACATGCCCGACATTATTGATCGATTCAACCATGGCGCGATCGATTTTATTGTTGACTATCGCTTTAACAAACATGCCGTCAATTTTTAGAAAATCCACTTCTAAATTCTTCAGGTAAGCAAAAGAAGACAAGCCGCTGCCAAAGTCATCGAGCGAGAAGCGGCAGCCAATTTTTCGTAAGGCTTGCATGAATTGCCGCGCTTTGTTTAAATTTGCAATCACAGAGGTCTCGGTAATTTCAAAACAGATACGTCTCGTGTCTACGCCATGGAACTTGATTTGTTCAATGACATATTCGAGAAAACCTTCTTCAGATAAAGTCTGCCCAGAAAGATTAATTGCACATACATAAGAAAAGCCAGCACCTTTGCGGGCGATAATGGAAAGTGCTTCACCGACTACCCAGCGGTCAATTTCCGGCATGAGGTGATAACGTTCGGCAGCGGGCAGAAAATACCCCGGCGGGTAAAAAACTACCATCCATAGCTTGCATACGGATGAGCAGCTCACAATGCAGCTCTGCATCTGCTGTAAGGCTTTCCATGCGCTGAATATAGAGTACAAATTGTTTTTTCTCTAGGCCAGCATGAATCCTAGAAACCCATTCAAGCTGATTGTTATGTTCTTTAATACCGGTGTCATCTGAGCGATAGATATGTATTCGGTTACCGCCTTCTTCTTTAGCAGCATAGCAGGCAGAGTCTACGGTGCTTAATAACTCGCTTAACATGAGTTTACGGCCAGGAGAAATTTCAGTGAGGCCGACACTGGCGCCGATTTTAAATACTTTATCATCGAAGGCAAAACGATACTCGCGAATTACTTGTAGCAACCCTTCTATGACTTCTCGTGCTTTATCTAAATCGCAGCCCATGAGCAGCAAAGCGAATTCATCCCCCCCCAAACGCGCTAAAGTGTCTGAACTACGTACTTTGGCTTTAATGTGGTTTGATAGTTGTTTTAACAGCACGTCTCCCGCCATGTGGCCGCAAGTGTCATTGACGATTTTAAATTGGTCCAAATCAAAATAGGCTAAACAGTGGACGCGATTTTCCGAAGCTGCGTCATCAATCGCGAGCTGGGCTTTACGATCAAATTCATAACGGTTAATGAGGCCTGTGAGTTGGTCGTGCCGCGCCTGAAATGACAGCTGATTTGAAAGTGTGCGTAACATGGTGACATCGTGCAGCACCGTGACAATCGCAAAAGTGTGGCCGTCTCTGTCATACAAGGGAGAAGCAGACTTGCGGATTACAAATTCCTCACCATCTGCACGCTCAAGAATCACTTCTTCTTGTGAGCTATAGGAATCAGTTAACCAGGTGCTATCCACTGGCGTAGTTTTGTCTTCCGCCATTAAGCGAAATATCGCGTTCAAGGTTTTATTCTTAACTTCATTAAAATTCACGCCCGTGAGTAGTTCAGCCGCCGCATTCATGTAAAGTACATAACCAGCTTCATTGCTAGTAATCACTGCATCTGCAATCCCCTCAAGGGTGACCTGCGCTCGCTCTTTTTCTAGCTGTAGTTCATATTGTGAATCTTCAATACGCTCCAGCATGCCATTGATGCCATGGGATAAGCTGGCTAATTCATCTTGCTCACGTGGTTTCCTTAACCGTGCTGATATGCCGGCAGATTCACCAATGTTTTTTACTTCCTCACTCATGCGCGCTAAACGCAATAAAACCATTCGATCAAATAGCCAACTGATGGCCGCAAGCATCAGCGCAATGATCGAAGTGAACCACGATAATAGGCTCAAAGTGGACTCGCCTTGTTCAAATATTTCTCGGCTACCTAGCGTAGTGACAACCAGCTTTGTAGTCCCACCAATATCATCCAACAGGGAATAGCCAGCCACTTGCTGAGCATTCAATGGCTTTGTAGCCATACCGTTCGTTACCAAAACTTGTTCTAAGGAACCTAGTTTCCCATTTACAAGTGGTTGAATGGTCAACTGTGTGCTGAGTATTTCTTCGATATGCTGAACGATGGATTGATCAAGCAAACGTACCATAATGAGTGTCCCACGACGTAGCCCCTTACCGCTGGTAGGAAGTACATCGAAAGCAGAAACAATGCAGACACCCTCCGCAGTCCAGAAAAAACCTGAGACATGTTGCTTTGATGCGTCAACAAGCGCTCCATCTTTCGCAAAAGCTTGCTCTAAGTGTTTAGGAATAGGCCATGGCCGCCCGTTGGTGAAGTCAACCCCTTTTTTGAATAATATCTCCCCTTCAGAATTTACAAATATAATAGCGTTGACTTTCGCGTTAGTGAACGTCTCACTCCCAAAACTAGATTCAATAAAGTTTGGATTACGTTGCACCATATATTGGTAGGAGTCATCCCAATGTGCATTGTCAACAACAAGTCTGTCGAGTTGATTAATCTGGTCTTTTAATAAAGCGCTAGCAGCACTTACTTGAGTGAGGGTTTTGCTCGCTTCAAGTTTGGCGTAACTATCAAGTAACACCATGCGTGCGGCGAAAAAGAGTATTGCAAAAAGCAATAACATGCCTGTAGCCACAACTACCAGCATCTTGGCGCGTAATCCTGAAAAGTGTTTTTCTGCCATTTAATCTACCAAAAAATAACTGCATTTAATGCGTTAACGACACAAATCAGCATTAACTTTATATTTATCTGCAATGTTGAGGTTAGGTATTCATTCGTCATCGTACTGTTAGAAGGAATCGGGTTGTATAAGGATGATTTTAGTGTGGGCTCAGTATCTCATAAGGTGTGTGTATTAGAAATATAATTGCAATAGAATATGCTTCTGATAACCGCAATAAGCCTGTTAGAATGCCATTCATGAAATCACTCCCTTTTGAATTATTCGTTGGCTGGCGCTATACTCGTGCAAAGCGCAAAAACCATTTCACTTCCTTTATTTCGATCACTAGTATGGTGGGCATAGCACTTGGCGTGGCGGTGCTGATTATTGTCCTATCTGTCATGAATGGGTTTGGTACTGAGCTTCGCAATCGTATATTGGGTGTGGCGTCACACATGCAAATTACGGGGATGAACGGCAATTTGTCCAACTGGCAAACGGTGGTGCAGCAGGCTAAAACTGTGCCGCAAGTAAAAACTGCCGCACCTTATGTCATGGGGCAGGGCATGCTTTCTTTCGGGCAATACGCGCAAGGTACGTTGGTACGTGGCGTTGTGCCAGCTCAAGAAGTGCAAGTGGCAGAACTCGGTAATAAAATGAAATTCGGCAAGCTGGAGGATTTGCGCGCTGGCGAATTTGGCATTGTGCTGGGCATTGATTTAGCGCGTTATTTAGGCGCTGAAGTGGGTGATAAAATCATGCTGATGACGCCTAACGGTCAAGCTACACCAGCAGGCATGGTGCCGCGCATGAAGCAGTTTAAACTGGTTGGGGTGTTTGAAATGGATATGAAAGAATATGATGGCAATTTAGCGCTGATTCATATTGAAGACGCCGCCAAGCTTTACCGCTTAGGCGATGATGTTTCAGGCGTGCGGTTGAAATTGGATGACCCTTTTCATGCAACAGAGGTATCGCCGTTACTCACTTCAGCCTTAAGTGGCCAGCAAAACTTTTACATCAGTGACTGGGTCGATGAAAACCCCAACTTTTTTGCGGCGCTTAAAATGGAAAAGCGCGTGATGTTTATCATTATGGCGTTAGTCGTAGCGGTGGCGGCGTTTAATATTGTGTCTACGCTGATTATGGCGGTGACTGATAAGCGCGCAGACATTGCGATTATGCGCACGCTAGGGGCAAGCCCAAGTAGCATTATGCAGATTTTTGTGGTGCAGGGCGCGCTGATTGGCGTGATTGGCACGCTGGCGGGCGTTGTGTTAGGGGTGTTAATTGCATGGAATATTGATGTTATCGTGCCCTTTATTGAACACTTATTTGGCGTGCAATTCTTAGATAAAGATGTTTATATGATTACGGCAGTACCTTCGCAATTGTTATGGTCTGATGTGATTGTCATTACCTTCACCTCGTTTGCATTGAGCCTGCTGGCAACCCTTTACCCTAGCTGGAAAGCCGCGAAGATGAACCCTGCGGAGGCTTTAAGGTATGAGTAATCCTATGTTGAGTAATGCGAATAACAGTGAGATTTTGCGTTGTGTGGGGTTGCAAAAAACTTATCAAGGCTTGGAGGTACCAGTATTAACTGGCGTGGATTTGACCGTCAGTGCGGGCGAGCAAGTGGCGATTGTCGGAGCATCAGGTTCCGGAAAAAGTACTTTACTGCACCTGCTGGCGGGGTTAGATACCCCAAGTCACGGCGAGGTCATGTTGTTAGGTAAAAAGCTGAAGAACATGTCGGAAACCAACAAAGGCATTATGCGTAATCAGTCGCTTGGTTTTGTCTATCAGTTTCATCATTTGTTGCCTGAGTTTACTGCATTAGAAAACGTAGCCTTACCTTTGCTAATCCGTTATACCGCGAAAGATGAAGCCTATCGACATGCCACTGAAATGTTGACTAAAGTTGGCTTGGCGCATCGTCTGCAGCACTTGCCAGGCGAGCTTTCGGGCGGAGAGCGGCAACGTGCCGCCGTAGCACGCGCACTGGTGACCAACCCGAAATGTGTGATTGCCGACGAGCCCACAGGCAATTTGGATAGAACGACTGCCAACGCGGTGTTTGAGATGCTACTTGAAATCAATCAAACAGATGGTGTGGCGCTGGTGGTGGTGACGCATGATTTAGAACTGGCGGCCAAAATGCAGCGGCAATATCGGCTGGTGGACGGCCAATTACAGCCACTTTAAGTTTATCTAAGTAACGCACCGTGATTTTAGCTGCACTGATGTTTGTGTTAGGTGCTTGGGTCGTGCAGCAAATGGCGCAGTTGCCAAGCCTGGCTTGGCTGTTGTGCACCTTTATCGTGGTAGCGTTAACTTTTTTTACGCGCTTGTACTTGCGCTCGCGTTTTAACCAGTATCTTCCATCCTTAAAACTATTAAAAAGCGGTTTATTCAACATCGCTATTTTTTTGCTGGGCGTGTGTTGGGCGAGCAGTATTGCCTTGTGGCGCATGAGTGATGAGTTGCCACACGAGTGGGAGCAAAAAACCATCGCCATTGAAGGCGTGGTGGCGAGCGTGCCGGAAGCGACCGAGCGTGGCGAGCGTTTTCGGTTTGATGTGGAGAAAATACTCACGCAAAACGCCGTCGTTCCGCGCCACATTAGCTTGAATCAATACACGTCAAACCCGTATGGCAAAGATAAAGAAACTTCTGAATCGGATGAAGCTGAAACTCAATTAAGCCAATTTCATGCGGGCGAAAGGTGGCTGCTGTCAGTGCGCTTAAAGCGTCCGCACGGTACGCAAAACCCGCATGGCTTTGATTTTGAATCTTGGGCTTTGAGTGAAAACATTCGCGCCACGGGCAGCATTAAAAGCAAAGCGGGGTTAAAGAAACTGGATGATTTTGTGTGGCGACCAAGCTATCTGGTTGAACGTTTGCGTGAGCAAGTCAAACAACGTATCGCGCAGACGCTAACCAACAAGCCCTACAGCGGCATTATTCAGGCCTTGGTGATAGGCGATGATAGCCAAATTAGTGTGGACGATTGGCAAGTGTTTTTACGCACAGGCACCACGCATTTAATGTCCATTTCTGGCTTGCATATCACCATGTTAGCGGGCTTGGTGTTTGGACTCATGAGTTTTTTATGGCGGCGCAGTCCAAGGCTAGCCATGCGCTTGCCCAC
The DNA here is from genome assembly GCA_049643685.1 of Methylotenera sp. Classification (GTDB taxonomy): domain Bacteria; phylum Pseudomonadota; class Gammaproteobacteria; order Burkholderiales; family Methylophilaceae; genus Methylotenera. Next base: position 4,053 of record JBARQL010000115.1, on the reverse strand, counting down.
ACGCAAGGCTGCGACAATTGCGGGAGTGTTCACAGCACTTGCTTATGCGCTCATCGCAGGTTTTTCTGTGCCCACACAACGGACTTTTTATATGCTGCTAGTATTTGCCATCGCCCTATGGTCAGGGCGACAGCTGGTGATTGGGCAAGTGTTGGCATTAGCGTTGCTTGTGGTGGTGTTGCTAGACCCGTGGGCAGTCAACGCACCTGGCTTTTGGTTGTCGTTTGGCGCGGTGGCTATGTTGGCTTATGCTTTAGGCGCGCGTATTGGTCAAATTCACTGGCTGAAAGCCGCTGTGCAAACGCAGTGGGCAGTGACCATAGGTATGCTGCCGTTGTTGTTGGTGATGTTTAATCAAGCTTCGGTAATTTCGCCGATTGCGAATGCGTTTGCGATTCCAGTGATAAGTTTTGTGGTGACGCCGCTAGCCTTGTTAGGCAGTTTTTTACCGATTGATGTACCACTTCATTGGTCACATCAGGCCTTGGAAATCTGCATGTGGGCGCTTGAATGGCTCAATCAATTACCGTTAGCCTCTTGGCAGCAGCATTCACCAGCCGTTTGGACAATATTACCTGCAACACTAGGTGTGCTTTGGCTGCTGTTACCGCGCGGGTTCCCGATGCGCTGGCTAGGATTGCTAGGATTTTTGCCTATGTTGTTGATTGTGCCGGTGCGCCCACTGCTAGGTGAGATGAAAGTTACCGTACTGGATGTAGGGCAAGGCCTAAGCGTAATCGTGCAAACGACTAAGCACACTTTACTTTATGATGCAGGGCCAAAATTTAACGCGCAAAGCGACGCTGGTGGCCGTATTGTTGTACCCTACTTACGTGGTGAGGGTGTGAGTAAAATTGATGGTTTTATGGTGAGTCATAATGATATAGACCACAGTGGTGGTATGGCGACAGTGTTAGCCTTAATGCCAGTAACCTGGCTAGATAGCTCGTTGCCTGAAGATATTGAACCCCCTGAAACGCTAGAGGCCTTGCCTTTAGAAACCATGCAATGTTACAAAGGGCAACGCTGGCTGTGGGACAACGTGCTGTTTGAAGTGCTGCACCCCAGCTTGGAAAGCTATGAGGATGACGCACTCAAGGATAATGACCGCAGTTGCGTACTCAAAGTGACTAGTCAATCTGGTAACTTGTTAATCACGGGAGATATTGAAAAAAATGATGAGTTAGCGTTAATCGGCAGGCAAAAAGAAAAGCTAAAAAGTGATGTGTTGATAGTGCCTCACCACGGCAGCAAAACCTCATCCACGCAGGATTTCATTGACGCAGTCGCACCGCGCGTGAGTGTGTTTACCTCAGGGTATTTGAACCGGTACAAACATCCAAAACCTGAAGTGTTAACACGCTATCAAGCGGCAAATAGTTTAATTTTTCGTTCAGATTACCAAGGTGCATTAGAAATGCAGTTTACGAAAAAAAGCCAAATTCAATTGGTCGGTTGGCGCAATCAGTATCGACGTTATTGGCATGATCGTTTTGCGCTTGAACATTAACGCGGATGATTTTAACGAATTTTGCGTGCGTTGAGGTTATCGAACGGATCGTTTTATAGTGTGCTATTGCACATTTTAATCATTTAGTCACACTGCTATTATTCCTCGAGAGAAAATCACTGCCCTGCGAGCCTTGCAAATAAAGGCTTGCAGGGCAGTGCATTGAAAGGTGTGCATTTTTATGCGTATTTTAAGCGGTGATGCTAGTGATGGCCTTTAGGTAAGCGGCAGCGGTTCGTTGCCTCAGTGCGGTAAGCAAAACTTATATAAATTTACCCTTAACTATTTTAAAAACAGCGAAGTTGAAGCTTGCCCAAAAGTGGACTACAGGCTAAAGTATCGCAAGGATAAATTCCATCTGCTTGATGGTGAATTATTGTGCTTTTAGAATGGTCTTTTGATTTTTTTGGAGTGGTAATTTCATGTGGCAAATTATTTTAGCAGCAGGTTGGCCAATTTGGCCGCTCATTTTTGCGTCAGTTGTCGCATTGGCGATTATCGGTGAACGCGCGTTGGCGTTACGTGAAGCAACGGTTGCGCCAAAAGATTTATTGCCAGAAGTGCAAAATTGGTTAGCTTCGGGCGGTGTCACCAAAGAAACCATCAGCAAGCTTGAGCAGCATTCGCCATTAGGGCAAGTATTTGCCAGTGCGTTAGCCAACACGAAAAACTCACGTGAAGTCACCAAAGAGGCGATTGAAGAATCAGGCCGTGCGGTAGCGCATAACCTTGAGAAGTATCTTTCTACGCTGGGCACGATTGCAACGGTTGCGCCTTTGCTTGGCTTATTAGGTACAGTGATTGGGATGGTGGAATTATTCGGTGCATTTACCAATACCGGTCACGATATCGCGCAATTTGCACGCGGTATTTCGGTGGCTTTATATAACACAGCTGCAGGTATTGTCGTCGCAGTTCCTGCGATGATTGCTTATCGATATTACCGCTCTAAAGTGGATGACTTATTGGTGGGAATGGAGCAGCAAGCCATTAAGTTAGTAGAAATCATACACGGTGAACGTGGCTAATTCGATTAATTTTTAATAGAGTAAATCAATATGAATTTTCAACGTGGAAAGCGCCATGAAGACCTCGAGATGAATCTCGTGCCACTCATTGACGTGTTACTAGTGATTATTATTTTTTTAGTCGTGAGTGCTACCTTTTCTCGCACTAGCGAGTTGCAAATCAATTTACCGACGGCCGAAGCGAATCAGCCTCAGGATAAACCTTTAACGATTGAAGTGGGGGTGGATGCTAACGGTAAATACGTGGTCAATGGCAAAAGCTTGGCGGATGCTTCCGTACAGGGCATTAGCGCCGCTTTGCAAGCGGCAGCGAATGGCGGTAAGGAACCCACCATCATTATTAGTGCTGATGCAAAAAGCACGCATCAATCAGTGGTAGATGTGATGGAAGCTTCACGTACCGCTGGCTACACACATATTACCTTTGCAACGCAAAATTCTAACGGCAAATAAATCATCTGTTACCTCATTTGTTTATCCCGAAATATCGGCATGTTGTGATGCCTAAGGATTCTTGAACTTTAACAATGTCAAAATCTAGGCGTAACAAAGAAAAACTCCCACCGATTTCAAACGCAAAAATTTTGTATTTGCGTTTGTTTCGCTATGCTTGGCGATATAAATACGTATTCGTCACAAGCATTTTGTCTTTGGTCGTGCTGTCTGTCAGCAACACGGGTTTTCTCGCACTCATCAAACAAGTGACTGACGAAGGATTTGTTAAAAAAGCGGCAGATCAAGTGGTGATATTGCCGCTGATGATATTTGGCTTGATGTTTTTAAGAGGGCTGGCTGGTTATATCTCTACCTATTCGATGCGGGTGGTGGCCAGGCGTGTGGTAGAAGATTTCCGAAAAGAAATGTTTAGCCGACTCATGGTCTTGCCCGTGAATTATTTTGATGCCAGGTCATCAGGTGCGCTGGTGGCAAAATTTGGCTATGATGTAGAACGCCTCTCTACCGCAACCACACGTTCCTGGTTAAACATACTGCGCGATATTTTGACGGTTGTCGGCTTGCTTGGTTATATGCTTTATCTTGATTGGCGCTTGACTTTAGTTTTTGCGGCCATTCTGCCATTTATTGCGCTTTATCTGAGAAAAGTCACTCCAAAGCTAAAAAGCAGCGCCAAAAATGTGCAAAACAGCGTGGGTGATATGACTAAATCTGCAGAGGAAGCCATCGCAGGGCAACGAATCGTTAAGATTTTTGGCGCACAAGATTTTGAATTAAAACGTTTTTCTGACATTGTAACGAACAATCGCCGTATCGAGTTGCGTTTGACACGCATTGCTGGATTGAGCAGCTTTATGGTAGAAATGTTTGCAGCCATCGCCTTAGGGTTGGTGATCTATTATGCGATTGGGCACTTTTCTGTGGGCGAATTCGCTGCATTTGTGGGCGCATTACTCATGATGATTTCGCCTATTAAGCACATTGCTGCGGCCAATGAAGACTTTCAAATTGGTTTAGCTGCTGCACAAAGTATTTTTGAGGTCATGGATGCAATCCCCG
>JBARQL010000114.1:0-6604 GCA_049643685.1 Methylotenera sp. | reverse complement strand
TCTCAGCAGGATCTCTCAAGTTATATTCTCTGTTGATGACTTGCGTGCTAATCAAATCCAATTGCATTGGCTGATACTTAGGCAAGATGTAATTCAAGTCAGCGTCTTTTTTAAAGATTATTTCAATTAATTTTTTCATGATAGTTCTTTTCCAAATAACAAAACTTACAAGTGACAATTTTGAGTCCACACTTATGTGTTCAGCTATAGACAAGCAAAGGATGTGCCAAGTTCCTGAAAAGAAAAGATGAAATATAGTTTTTTAACTGTTTGATTTATATGTGCATTATTTTAATGGGAAATAATGCACATTAAATGCTTACCAGGAAGTGTCACATGTTGAATAAAAATGATAATTTCTCAACAGGCGCTTCCAATATTAAGCGAATTTTTGCTAACTGAATTTTTGTCGGTGTGCCTGAAACCACATCCAAATGCCCAACACAATCATCGGTAAACTCAACCATTGGCCCATACTCAAGCCTAAAGAGAGTAAACCCAAATAACTATCGGGCTCACGTGCGAACTCCACCAAAAACCGGCCTGCGCCGTACCCGATCAAAAACACGGCAGAAATTGCACCAGTAGGCCGCGGCTTGCTGGAATACCACCAAAGCAAGCCAAACAATACGATGCCTTCCAAGGCAAATTGATAAAGCTGCGAAGGATGCCGTGGCAACGTGCCTGCTTGCTGAAATACCATGCCCCAAGGCAAATCGGTAGGTCTTCCCCACAGTTCACCATTAATAAAATTGCCCATGCGCCCAGCGCCCAAGCCTAGCGGCACTAGCGGCGCGACAAAATCCATAATGGCAAGCCACTTCAGTTTATATTTACGCGCAAACACCCACATTGCCGCCAGTACGCCCAAAAATCCGCCATGAAAACTCATGCCGCCTTGCCAGGTTTTAAAGATATCGATAGGGTGTTCTATAAAGTGCCCTGGCTGATAAAACAGCACATACCCTAAACGTCCGCCCAACACCACGCCCAACGCGCCAAAAAATAGGGCATCATCCAGCATGGCCGTCGTCCAGCCATGCCATTTGCGGTGGCTGATTTGCCATTTTCCGAGTGCTAAAAAAGCGAGAAAAGCCGTTAAATACATCAAGCCATACCAATGAATCCCAAAGGAGCCAATGTGAATTGCAACAGGGTCAAACTGAGGATGAACGAGCATAAGGGTTTAAGTGATTTAAGTAAAAGTTGAATTTTACCTAAGTTTTAATCAATGCAGGGTTTTAATCGATTCCGGTTTAGTGGGGGCGTAACGCAAGGATTGAGGGTTAAATGCGCTAGATTGTTTGTTTAAATTTGAATGAAAATCCTGCAGGAAAACCCTCGAGCGAAAAACGCTGCCCTGAGAGCCTTTATTTACAAGGCTTGCAGGGCAGTGCTAACAAAGCTATGATTAATTACACGTTAATCTCGACTTAAAACACCTCGGCATAATCACTAAACCAATGAAGGCTAATGTTGCCGAAAATGGCTTAATCGATTCTCAACGCGTAGCGTATTTCAGGCAACATTCTTTCTACACATTGTTTACCTTCACTAATCGCCTCATTCGCGCGGTAAAACTCCAAAAGCCCAATATGTGCTAATTTTGGTGAAAGCAACACATCGGGTGGGTCGCCCGCCATGCGGCTTCGGGTAATTCGGTCTTGTGTAATATTCACTGAACTCGCGATGGCCTCAAAAACGCTGGGCGCTTGGTCTTCAGTTTTTGTGCTTGAAAATATCGAAGCGGTATATTCCGAGACCAAATCAGAGATTTTGCTGACTACTCCCGTCTCTTGTGTTGGCGAGATTTGGCTTGATGGTCTGGAGGATTTCTGAAAATGTTTACCCACAATATCGCCATTCAAATTTACCGCAATCACTATTTCTGCCCCCAAAGCGCGGCATAGCGAAACAGGCACAGGGTTCACCAAGCCGCCATCCACCAGCCATTTATGGTTATTTTTAATGGCAGGGAAAAGCCCAGGCAACGAAATGGACGACCAAACCGCCTCTAGCACAGGGCCTTTGGTCAGCCACACCTCTCGGCCTGATTCTAATTCCGTCGCCACCGCAGCATAGCGCTTGGCAAGATTCTCGATGAGTGCGCCATCGCTCGCCACGCAATCATTTAAAAAACCGTGCAGCCTTTCGGTATTCACAAAGCCACTCATGGAAGCATTAATTTCAAAAAATCGAGCAGTCTCAAATTTAGTGAGTGAACACACCCATTTTTCTAATTTATCAAGGCTGTTTGAAACATAAGCAGCGCCCACCAACGCGCCAATGGAAGTCCCGCAAACAATATCGGGCTCAATACCCTGCTCGGCCAACGCGCTAATCACCCCAATGTGTGACCAGCCACGAGAAGAGCCGCCGCCAAGAGCCAAGCCAATTTTTAATTTATTTTCAGTTAAACGCATGACAAGTATTGTAAAGCCAAACGCTGGCTAAAGGTGTTGCAATCACACGACAACGCTTAAGCAGGCCTAGTGAAAAGTTTTATTTGTTAAATAGCAGAGGCGCCAAAAAATCAAAGCGTTAAGACTTAAAAGGTTGCGCTAAATAATGGTGCAAAGCTGAACATCTAAAGTTTAAAAATATGACCTAAAAACTTTCGAGCAAAAAAAACTTCCCCACGAACCAATGACCATGCGCCTTGCAGAGCAGTGGTTTTTAAGCCGTGTCTAACGTAGAGTAGAGCAACTGGCGCTGCGCGGCTTTATCGCGCAGCGTCCAGCGACGAAGGGAGCGAGGTTGAGCGCCGAGTTAGCCGTCATTTGCGAGGATCTCCGATACTCTAGCTCGAAGAACTGGAATGAGTTCATCTTCAAACCATGGATTGCGCTTGAGCCACAAATTATTGCGTGGGCTTGGATGGGGCAAGGGGACAGTATTTGGCCAGTACTTTCGCCATGCCTGAACTGCTTCGGTGACGGATGCAGCTTCGTTTGGAAGGTGGTAAGCCTGTGCGTACTGCCCGATGACCAATGTGAGCTTGAGAGCCTTAAGGCGTGATAGTAACGCTGCTCGCCATGCTGGCGCACATTCGGGCCGTGGTGGTAGATCTCCAGACCTGCCTGCTCCGGGGAAGCAGAACCCCATTGGAAGGATGGCAATATGCTTGGAGTCGTAGAAAACTTCGCGGGAAATACCCAACCATTCGCGCAGCCTGTCCCCACTTGCATCGTTGAAGGGCATACCCGTTTCGTGAACCTTTCTGCCCGGTGCTTGACCCGCGATCAAGATGCTGGCGGACGGGTGCATCTGCACGATTGGGCGTGGCCCCAGCGGCAGGTGTTCAGCGCAAAGAACGCAAGCACGGACTTCAGTGAGCAATGATGCGAGCGAAGACATTCGATGACGGCTAACGTTTGAGGTAAGGGGCGCGCTTTAGCGCGTCCCGCTTGACCGATGGGTTGGGCATGTGATGCTTAAATAACACTTGTATTTAGAAGTTTTTAGAAAGTATTTTTGATTTAATTTCTTGAAACTCAGCGTCGCTTACTGCACCAGAATCTAGTAGTTTTTTAGCTTTTTCTATTTCTTCCGTGACTGAACCAGAACCTTTGCCCGCTGATTCATAACTAGAGTGCGCTGGACCTGAATTTACAACAACACCACCAGCGGCAGCTCGTTTTTCTTCAAGGTCACGAATCCTTCTTTTTTCTTCCCAAGCTTGTTCTTCAGCTTGGGCTTTTTTGTAAATAGAAGTTGCGGCAGCATTTTCAACGCCTGGGACAGAGATGGCTTGGTTCATGGCATTGAAGGCTAAATTTGAGCCGCAAAGGTTTGATAATACGTTTTCAGAGATTTTCGCATCATGCAAATCTTTCCATTGGAAATCTTGCATCGTGAACCCGCCCAAAAGCCCACGTGAAATCGTGATGATTCTTGAGTTTGTAATACCTATCAATTTTCTTCTTGAGAAAAAAGCAAATGGTCTTTGTTGCATCCCTTGTGAAACAAGGGTTTCGCCTTGCATGAGAGTATCTTCTAGTTTTTTCTCCGCTTTTGCAATGCGCTGAGGTGCGCCGAAAAATACAGCAAACCAATAAATTGGGATAATTAGCCCAAACGTGAAAGGTATAGAAACTATGGCTAAGAACACCATTAAAAGAATATTAAAAACACCAGCCATAAGAATTGCCCCTTTGTTGAAAAGTTATTGATTTTAGTTAATGTAATTACGTGTTCAGCAAGGATAAAGAGTTCTCAATTTATTTAGAAGTAGAAACTCTACAATTTCTCGCTTTCCGTCATTAGGTGACTTTGCTAAATGCTCTTTGATGCTTTCGGATGCTAGTCGATGCGCCGTGCCAGTATCAATATCACCACTGAAGCAGAACATCTGCGGTTGGTTTGATGCACTTAAAAACGCGTTAGCATTTAAATACCCTTTCACTACTCCGCCGACATACATTTCGACGGTCGTTTTTTCAAGTTTTTTGCCTGATGATAATTGCTTAAATGCATCAATACTTAAGTCGGCTTGAACAGAAGATGCTACTGTTGCGAGTGTTAAAGCAAGAATAAATTTTTTCATATTGTTTCCTTTGTTGTTGGTTTTTAGTAAAGCTGGTTATTCAAAAGTTTAGGCTTAAAGTTTCAATTCGGAAGCCCAACGTTTGACATAAGGGGCGCGCTTTAGCGCGTCCCGCTTGATGGATGGGTTGGGCTTAGCAACGCTAGACAATAGCAATGCCAAGTTTCGTTCTTGCCTCAGCCATAACTTGCTCTGTGTCTTTTAGCACATAGCCTTTTTCTAACATTCTGGTCATGTACTGTTTGTTATATAAAAAGGAAACGATAAGCTGCCACAACCCTAGAGTAAATAAAGTAAACAGCATATGGAGAGCGGCTACACCTAGTTCGCCACGAAATAATGGAACTAGCCAGCCGAAAAATAGATATGTCCAGCTGTAGCCATAGTACCCATTTTTGGTGAGACCGTTAATAGGGTGTTGAATTATTACTTTTTTTGCCATGTTTCTTCCTTTTTCTGTTTAGGTGATTTAAAGGCATCACCAGAAGCCCAACGTAAAAGTAAGGGGCGCGTCGCTTTTGGCGCGTCCCGCTTGACTGCCGGGTTAGCCCTCAATTTGCTCAACACCCTTACCCCAATTGCATGTTTCGCAAAGAGTGCGAAGATTTTCTTCACTTGTTTTTCCACCGCGAGCAAATGGAACGATGTGATCGACATGCAAACGCACACCATGCTCAAGGGCAGGTGATCTTCCACAGAGCGTGCAACGAAAATTGTCTCGGACTAGCACGCGATAACGAAGCTTCAGTGGCACCCCCCTTCGATCTTCCGGTGTAAGTTCAGTGATTGCCACGCTTTCCGGAGGAACCTTTGTCGGGGTTGACGGGCCTTTTTGGGTAACTTCGCCACGTTCAGAGATGTATTCAATGAAGGCCGCACAAGCATTGAGCCAGCCATGGAAACGTGTTTTGTAAGTAGTGTAAGAGTAGGCCGGTTTGTGGGTTTCCCATTCGTCCTTGGATGGTCTGTGCCCCACCTTTTTCCAGACTTTCTCCATCTCTTCAAAAAGCGCAGTGTTAGAAATGAAAGAGCGATCCTTTTTAACAGGCGCGAGAACAAGGCCTGCGGCGTCAAGTGCCGCTTGCCACGAGCCGAAGCGGCTAAGAATGACGGAGCCCTTGCAATAAGAGGAAACTTGATCGAATTCGTGGCGCGTGAACCTACGGTGCTCATAGAGGTCGGCGACGCGCTGCAACTCAGCCAAGATGGCTTCATCGGGATATTTCAGAGCATTGGGTCGGTCGAGAGAAAAGTGCATGCTGGCTCTTGAGGGCTAACGTTTGAGTTAAGGGGCTGGCTTTAGCCAGTCCCGCTTGAATGATGGGTTAGGATTTTTGGTCACAATACTTGCCATAAGGTGTGCGGTCAGTATTTGATTTCTTGTTAGGATTAGCCTCCCTTAATCCTTTTGCCTGAATTGTTAATTTTTCAGCGCTAGCTACATCATTGCTATGTTTTAATGCAATTGCATATTCCTCCAAAATTTCGGCATATCCAATTGGGTCACCATTAACCGCAGCCTGTTCAGGAATTGCAGCTTTACCGAGCTTAAAGTATGCAACTGCATCTTGATATTTTCCTTGGTCGTAATGAAGACGAGCTAATTCAATGTAGGTTTGAAAAACAGGGCCATTATTCTCTTGGTCAAGGGCTAGCGCTCGTTTTAACCCTTTCGTGGCTTCTGAAAAGTCGCAAATTGCACCAGAAGTGCGACCATACTCGTACCACAAGGTCGCATTTGGGGAAAATCTATAATCTTTATGAAGTGCGGCTCTCTGGCAACTCCTACGAGCTTTCCACCATTCGTTTTGTGCTTGATATTCCTGACATCCTTTAGTCCAAGTTTCAATATTATTTACAGTGGTATCAGTAGCGCAACCAGCAGTTAATAATAAGGTTGATAAAATCAGTATAAGCAATTTCATTTAAGTCCTAACTTTTAGAGTTGAGCACCACCCCGCAGAGCGGGATGAAGCGGTCAATTGGTTTTTGTGATTGACCGCGCCCGCGCAAGTGGGCGTAGTCGTGAGCGTAGCGAAACGAGGTGTGCTCTAACGT
>JBARQL010000113.1:0-3100 GCA_049643685.1 Methylotenera sp. | reverse complement strand
GCAAATGGCCTTCTAGCGCACCGTTGATTTTGGTGGTTTCTTCTTTGCACAATGCGCAACGGTAGCGATGTGAATGCCCCTCAAAACGTTCTTGCGGGTAATCAATATAGAACAGTTTTTTCATCTTGGCTTTCCTATTTAGGGCTTCGTATGTGGTTAAGGTCATCGTACACCTAGCAGGTTGGGGAGGCAACAAGCGTTGGGGTTGTAGTGCGGATTAGTTAAAGCATAAGCCACCGAAAGTGAACATTTTCAGCGACGCAATACGCATACTATTGCGCCCTACGAGCTTTAGCATAAGGACAGGCGCGTTGGTAAAACTCACAGGAAAATTAGTCAACGTCCACAGAAGCGATGGCTTTTACTGCAACAGCTCGCTCACTCGCAATGATAGCGGCGCTGGTGCGTGCGAGTTGATTTATGTAGAAGATGTGCAAATGGGATAAGGCATGATTGCCTAGTTAATACGCTACCATCACCTCATTACGGCGTAAAAATGGCAACGTCCACGGCGGGTTATAGCGGGCAAGTTCAGGCTCGCCGACGGGGGCAATATTTTTGCTTTTTAGCCATGCCATTAACTCGGCAGTTTTTTTAGCCGTTTTCTCCTCCCCCGCCAAACCAGAAAAACGTGCCACCGCCATTCGTGCTGCAGGCAGCTCACGCAAAGTCACAGCAGGGTTATTAGGCGTGGGTAAAGTGCTAAGGGTATATTGGCTTGGCATCACAAAATACATTCGCCATTTACCCTCGGTTTGTTGCATCGTCACAGGCGCGGTCATGCTGATTTTTTCTGATGGACTTTTGTCAGACTTGGCTGCCATGGTGACAGGTGCTGTCATACTAATTTTTTCATTGCTACCATTGTGCGCTGTGTTATTGCCAAAAATATAATCCGCAATACGTCTAAAGCCAGCGCTAGAAGCAGCATCTAGCGAGCCATCCACCAGCGTTTCCGCCACAACTTTGGGCGCATAAGCTCGCAGCTCAAACGCGCCAGATTTTTCCATCAGCGTATATTTTGGCTCTTCAATCGCCATGGCAAGGTTTGCAAATAATAATAGGGCTACCGCGCATAATAAATCCAATCGCACAAGATTAACTCCTTAATAAACTTGATGGGTATAAATTGGAGTATTAAAGGAGTGGATAGATTCATTTGTTATTGAAAATAAAAAACGTATTTACGTGTTGATAGTTTTTGTCGGGGTTAGTACGTACGGCGTACTGCAAGCGAGTACTCCCTACGAGTTGGCCAATAGTCGCTACCTGATGACCTCGAAACTGTTGTGGTTGCCATCATCCACACCGATTTCTACTCGCTCCACATATGCAAGCTCAGGGCCACGTTGCGCCCAACGCACAAGGGCATCTACAGCAACGGAACTGCCATGCACGGCAGCCTCTACCGAGCCATCGCTACGGTTTCTTACCCAACCGCTGACCCCTAACTTGCGGGCTTCGTGACACATCGAATGACGGAAAAACACGCCCTGTACACGGCCATGAATCACAAGGCGCAGTTTCTTCTGTGGCGAGGTAGTCATCTTGTGGAGAGATTATGCATCTCTTACTTTCCCGACACGCCAATGAAAAAAGAGCCAGCCATAGATTGCGATATTAATGATAAGCACTAATCCGGCAAGCGCGAACTGAATCTCTCGTGTGAGGCCGGAAGGATAGATAATGTTCAGCAGATAGTGCTCAATAAAGCTCTCTGTGTAGCCGGACAACCCCGCTTTGATGCGAAAGTAGTTCTCTAAATGCGTGAGCGGGCAGACGCGGCCAGTGAACTCAACAAAGAACCCCCAGGCGGCAGCCGGAAGATGGATGAATAGAATCCAGCGCCGCCAAGCCGCCATTACGCCGCCCAATAGGGCAAACAGAATGAAGACCAGATGGAGCAGGAGGACTCCGTCAGCAGCGAAACGAAACAGCATGACCGTTAAGATGCACGCTGGATTGACCCATTTTATGCATTTTTTTATGTCCCATCAAAACTTGTAATTTACAAAGCATTATACTAAGTTAACATGAAAAAATGGGCTGTAAAAATGCAGTTTAAAATGGTTCAGCTTTGAATGCACATTAACACGGTATGCAAAAAACAAAATCAAATATGGCGCGCGTATTTTTTGCCTTGTGGCCCGAGGCATCGGTACAGCAGGCGCTGCATAAATTGGCCGTTGAATACCGGCCGCGCTGCAATGCGCGCGCTATGCGTGCAGATTCGCTGCATATGACACTGCAATTTATGGGCGAGGTGGAGCGTGCGCGCCTGCCGCAACTGATACAATCCGCGAGCAAGGTATCGGTGGCACCCTTTGGCTTTAATTTAGAGAGGCTTTCATTCTGGAAGCGTAACCACATTGCTTATGCTGCACCGCAGGAGAATGTACCGGCATTGGGTCAATTGGTAACTGCGCTAAAGCAGGAACTGGCAATGGCGGGTTTTCAATTAAAAAGCGAGGAGTTTGTTCCGCATGTCACCTTGTTACGCAATGTCGAACATATTTTGGAACCGCAAGCCATAACGCCCATTGCGTGGTGGGCAGACACGTTCGTGCTGGTGGAATCGACCGTAACAGACAACGGCTCGCGCTACCAGGTACTCCATAAGTGGCCGCTACACCTTGGTTATAACCAAGTGCTAGAATAGCTTATGCCTTGTTAGCAAATAACTAACGAAAGCCGCCTGGCTTTAACGATGCTCTGCAAGCCGCATGGATATTGGGCTGCAGGGCAGGCAATAATCGTAGTTTAACTCCTGTTATTTAATTGCACTGAACTATACTTAAGTATTTCGCCTCTAAAAACGCGTATTCCTCACATAGGCTAGGAGATTCAATGCACAAAATTCTAATAGGCTTATCTTTGCTTAATTTTAGTTTAATTGCCCCATTAGCAGCACCCACAGCAAACGCAGCAGAGATCAACATGCGGCCTGGATTATGGCAAATCACCACCACCTCTGATTTATTGCTGTTAGCGCAGCATGTGCCGCCAGAGCAAATGCAAAGCATTAAAGACTTAGCCAAAGATTACGGGCTTGATATGCCACAAATTGAAAACGGCGCTGCAATCTCGCAAACCTGCATCA
>JBARQL010000112.1:0-13418 GCA_049643685.1 Methylotenera sp. | reverse complement strand
CATTTTTGTACCGACAAATATAAGTACGACGGCAAGGCCAAATTTAAGTAAATGGAAGCGATCAGCCATATCCGCCAACAAAAAGTACAAAGCGCGTAAGCCTAAAATCGCAAATATATTCGATGTAAATACAATAAAAGGGTCACTGGTGATGGCAAAGATGGCGGGAATACTATCCATTGCAAAAATCACGTCAGAAAACTCGACCAGCACCAATACTAGAAACATCGGTGTAAACCAACGCACACCATTTTTAACAATCCAAAATTTGTCTCCGTGATAGTCCTCGGTAATACGCACGTGGTTGCGAAGCCAGCGTAATAATGGGTTTTTAGCTAAATTCGGCTCATGGTCAGCAAAAATAAACATCTTAATGCCCGTAATCAGCAAGAATGCACCGAACAAATATAGCACCCAGTGGAACTGCGCAATGAGCCAGGCACCCAGCAATATCATCAGCGCGCGCAACACGATTGCGCCCAGCACACCATACACCAGCACGCGCTTTTGATATTCAATCGGCACGGCAAAATAAGAAAACAACATGACAAACACAAAAATGTTGTCCATCGCCAAGGTTTTCTCCAGCAAGTAGCCAGTTAGGTATTCCATTGCCCGAGCATCGGCAATTTCTCGCCCAGCGGTGTGATCTAGCCAGCCCCAAAGTGCTGCGCCAAACAGCATCGCCAAGCTAAACCATATCAAAGACCAAACTAACGCTTCTTTCGCGCCCACTTTATGGGCGCCTTTGCGTCCCAACGCAAACAAGTCGATAGCGAGCATGGCAATGACAAACACGCCAAACCCTGCCCACATCCACCAACTGCCGATTGATTGTATTTCCTCCATTTATTCTCTTCCTCTATTGTAAATATTGATATATTTGAAATGACTATGCTGCAGGCATGTAGCGCGCGTAAAACGCTTTCATTAAAAATGGCGGTGCTAACGTAGTCAGCGCAATCACCAGCAATAGTGCGGCATACAGGCTGCCATCTAAAATGCCTTGTGCTAACCCTAGCTGGGCAAATATCAGCCCCACTTCACCTCGTGGAATCATGGCTAAGCCAATCGCAATTTGTGTTGTGCGAGGTTCTTTAATAAAAAATCCCGCAGCCAACTTGCCAACAAAACCCACTAACAATAGCAACCCACCTAATTGCCATACGAAGCCTGAGCTCCAGTCGACCGTGTTCAAATTTAGCGACACGCCCACCATCACAAAAAATAAGGGCGCAAAGGTATGAATCAACGGACGCATCTGCGTTTCAAGCTCATGGTGCAGTGTAGCGCTGGGCGCAAACCATTGGGAAAGGCGGCCTTGAATGCGCGAGGTAAAAACCGATTTACTCGCCTTGAAGGTAATATGAAAATGTTGAGACAACGCCACGCCAGCCGCAAAGCCGCCCATAATCACAGGTGCGCCTACTGCATGTGCCAGCCATGAAAATAGCAAAATTAACGAAAGTGCCATCGTCAGCAACAAACCTGGAGTTGCTGCAGTGCGGTTAAAGCGTTCAATCACTCGCCCAACCAGCTTGGCTGCAAAGGGCGATAACACCATAAACATGACAATATACAAAGCCACCTCGCCCGTGGCGGCAAGTGAAACCTCTTTTTGTACCGCAAACTGGTATAAAAATGCGAGGGTTAATACACCCAAAATATCATCTATGACTGCCGCGCCAATGACGATTTGCGCCTCGTCACTTTGGCGACGCTTGAGGCCATCTAACACTCTCACCGTGATGCCTATGCTGGTGGCCGTGAGTGTGCCACCAATAAATAGTGATGTTATGTTGGATAAATCAAACCCATAAAAACAAACCGCGTAACCCAAAACAAATGGCGCAACGAAGCCAACAGTCGCCACAATAATCGGCTTAACGCCTGAGCGCGCTAGCCGATAAAGGTCAGTATCCATGCCTACTTCAAACAACAGCAAAATAATGCCGATTTCAGCCAATAGCTTCATGGTTTCATCAGGCGTGACCCAGCCGAGCAAAGATGGGCCAACCATTAATCCCGCCACTAATTCACCAATAACAGGGGGAATACCATAGCGCGCCGCAACTTCAGAAAAGATGCGCGCGGCGATTAAGATAATCGCTAGAAAAAGAAAAAATTGGTCTATGGTCATTTAATTCACATGTATTGCACCTGAAAAACTCACGGCACTATTTTACTTTCATTTATTTACTTTCATTTAGCTCGCCTTCATCTAAATGCGCCGCCCATTCACGCCATACCGCCCAAGCGACCGCCAGCACAATGGGGCCAATAAACAGCCCAACCAAACCAAAAGCGAGCATACCGCCCAGCACGCCAAACAGTACCAGCAAAAATGGGATGGGGCTAACGCTGCTAATGAATAAGGGACGCAAAAAGTTGTCGAGCTGACTGACGACTGCTGCACCCCATACCCACACACCAATCGCCGCGCCTGTTTCGCCTTGTAGCAATAACCATAGCCCAGCAGAGCCCCATGCCAGTGGGGTGCAAAATGGAATGAGTGCCAGCATCATGGTGAGCACGCCAAATAGCACGGGTGAGTTTAAGCCAGCAACCCAATAACCCAAACCTGCCACAACTCCTTGAACAAAGGCGGTAAGTAAAACACCATAAACGACCGCACGCGTGGTTGTGCCAGCAGCGCGTATATAATCATGTACTTGTACACCGATGAAACGCGTTAATACTTGGCGTAGTTCTGCCATAATGCGTGCGCCATCGCGATAAAAGAAAAACAAAATCACAATCACAAAAATCAGTTTGACCAGATTTTTGCCTACATTGCCCGCGATAGAGGCTAAATCTTGGCCATTTGCAGTAATCCATGTTTTGAGTACAGCGCTTAAGCCTTGTGGGTGTGCTATCAACTGGGCGTGTTGTTGTGCAAGCCACTCCCCTAACCATGGTATAGCTTTCAAACTGTCAGGCAAAGGTGGCGGGTTGGCTAACAAGGCTTGCAACGCAGGATATATAAGGCTTAACTCTTGCTGCGCTAACCAAATCAACCAAAGTAATGGAATAAACAGCGTTAAAGCGGCGAGCAAAGTGGTGAGGCTTGCCGCTAAGGTGTCACGGTTTTTGCACCAGTGACGAATACGCATAGCCACTGGCCAAGAAGCATAAGTCAATACACCTGCCCAGGCGATAGGCACCAAAAAAGGCGTAACTACCATAAACGCAAGGGCCACCAAGCCACCGAATGCTAGCCACGGCGCAATACGGCGACTATAAGTAGTTTTGTTGTTTATCACCAATTGATGCCTTGTTTAAAAGAAAACTTATTTACTTTTGGCGCCGTGGTTGCCAGTAGCAATTCTGTCCATTAGCGCAAACATTACTCCTGAAAATACCAATGTTAAATGGATGCCGACTAACCAAGCAAGCTGATAATTACCATTAGGCTCTGCTAATACTTCTTTGACGTTGATAAAGTATTTAAGCAACTCAATCCCAGAAATCGCCACGATAGAGCCAATCAGCTTAAGTTTTAAGTCAGAAAACCCAACATGCCCCATCCAATCTGGACGATCTTCATTATCACCAGTATCAATTTTAGACACAAAGTTTTCATAGCCAGCAAAGATGATAATCAGCAATAAATTAGCGACCAAGGTAATGTCCACTAAGGTGAGAATCCCCAGTAAAGCCGCGCCGCCATCGCCAGTAAAAACCACAGGCACTAAAGTCACAAACGCTTTTGAAAATTTAACCAACAACAAGGCAATGCCCGCAATCAAACCAAGGTAGAACGGCACTAATAGCCAACGACTACCAAACATAAAGTGTTCTAAAAACAACTCAACACGTCTCATTTTCATTTTTTTCTCTATTTTAATGTTTTTTATGAAGCGCTGTGCAAAGCCGCGATACGTTCATCTAAGCTGGGGTGTGTTGTAAATAATCTTTTTAAGCCGCCAGCACCGCTGCCAGATATGCCAGAAGCCGCCATTTGTTTAGGTAAGACAGAAGGTTCGTGTTCATCACGCAAACGCTCTAATGCCGCAATCATTTTTTTACTGCTCGATAATTTAGCCGCACCAGCATCCGCCCTAAACTCGCGCTGACGGGAGAACCACATGACAATAATAGAAGCCAATACA
Organism: Methylotenera sp.; assembly: GCA_049643685.1. Classification (GTDB taxonomy): domain Bacteria; phylum Pseudomonadota; class Gammaproteobacteria; order Burkholderiales; family Methylophilaceae; genus Methylotenera. The sequence continues at coordinate 9,306 of JBARQL010000112.1, read as the reverse complement.
CCCAATATCAATTCAGCGATGATCATGGTGACAAAAAAAGCTGGCCCTGTACCTTTTTCAGTTTTGAAAATAACTTTATCTACCGCATAGCCAACCACACGCGATAAAAACATGACAAAAGTATTCACCACGCCTTGAATCAGCGTGAGCGTGACCATGTCGCCATTAGCGATATGCGAAATCTCGTGCGCTAATACAGCTTCGGCTTCATCCTTATTCATTTTGTTGAGTAAACCACTTGATACCGCCACCAAAGAACTGTTCTTGGTCATGCCCGTTGCGAATGCATTTACTTCTGGTGAATCAAATACTGCGACTTCTGGCATTTTAATACCGACCATATCTGCCTGAGTGCGCACCGTTTTAATGAGCCAAATTTCAGTCGGCGTGCGCGGTTCTTCAATGACTACCGCACCAGACATACGCTTGGCAGACCATTTAGACATTGCCAATGAAATAAATGCACCACCAAAACCCATAATGGCGGCAAAGGCTAGCAGGTTTTTAAGGTCTAAGCCATTGGCATTCAAATAAGGCTCTACGCCTAATAAGCGCATGGTGATGGAAAGCACCAACATAATGGCAAGGTTGGTCGCTAAAAAATAAAGAATACGTTTCATACAAACTCCAATGGGTGTTAGCCATGTCTAAATCGCGGCTAACCGTTAAATAACAGTCCTACTATTATGCAGTAATTTGATGCATTGACACTGGCTCGTGCGAGCGCTCTCGTGAACGTTCTAACTTTCTGGCCAAGGTGCGGGCACAACGGTCACACGCTCGGGCTATAGCGACATAAAGATCAGCTTCAATATCTTCAATCAAAATATTATTTTTCCCTGACAACGCAAGTTCAATTTGGCAACGTTTATCTACCCCGCCGCGTGGGCCGTTAATATCAGCCAATCGCACCTTTACTTTTGTAACGTGTTTGTCATTGCGATTAAGCGCAAATTGCATACGCTGTTTCGTATAGTCCCTTATGCCATCCTTGAGTGAAAAACCATTTGTTTGAATATCAAGCTGCATGTTGTTCTCCAAAATTATTATTAAAATAGGGTTAATTTTTGTTAGTACTTAGTAGTAAATATTATGCTTCTAGCAAGCTACGAAGCATCCAAGCAGTTTTCTCATGCACTTCAAGTCGCTGTGTCAGGAGGTCGGCTGTAGGCTGGTCATTCGCGCTATCCACTAACGGAAACAGTTTACGTGCTGTGCGCGCCGTAGCCTCTTGGGCGGAAACCAGATGGCGAATCATATCGTTTGCTTTGGGTACACCTTCTACCTCCTTGATGGAAGCTAGCTTCACGAATTCCTTGTAGGTTCCGATTGCTGGATGCCCTAGTGCACGAATTCGTTCCGCAATAATGTCCAGGGCGTTCCATTGCTCAGTGTATTGCCCCATAAACATTAGGTGTAGGCTGTTGAATTGTGGCCCGGTGACGTTCCAGTGGAAGTTATGCGTCATCAGATAAAGTGTATAACTATCAGCAAGCAAAGCAGAAAGCCCCTTCACTATCTTCTCGCGATCTCCGTCATTAATGCCGATGTTGATAGAGTTGGCCTTCTGCTTTTTGCTGCTCATAATATCTTGCTCCTTTTTTAGACTGTTCAAATCAAATTTACTTAACGCTTATTTGGTACTAGCTGCAGGTCTAGTTTCCTCGACTGGCTTGGCAGCTTCAGCATCTTTCATCGCACTATCAGCAGCCTTTTTCTGGCTTTTGATTAATTTTGCTTTATGAGATTCGACAGAATGCTTTTCCTGATTTGTTGTAGCTGCTGGGCGGCCTTCTGCATCAGGTTTAGCTGCCTGTGCATCTTCAATGGCATTTTCAGTCGCTACGCCCTGGCTTTTAATCATCTCGGCCTTTGGTGATTGAACCGAATGCTTCTTATCTGAGGTCGTCGCTGCTGGGCGCGCTTCAGATTGAGGGTTCGCTTTTTTTGCAGCATCAACTTCCTCATGGGCCTGTTTTTGCTGATGGTCAATCGCATCCTTTTTAAGAGGCTCTGCCACAACTGATAGCGAGGCAGTGAATAAAATTGTTGCTAATCCATACTGTAGTGTTTTCATTTGAAACTCCTTTTGATTCTAATAAAAAAATTTGTTACTCATTTAACCTACTTAACATACTGACTTATCAACAAGTTTTCATTTTCGTTGTCCTCCTCAAACTAGACATACAGGCTGTCATGTGAATGCTAAAGTGCATTTTCTTCCTGATGTCTTCTTCGTCATTCCCTTAGGCTTTCATACTTGACAAGTTTTTTAATAACAACTTAATTTCGTTATCTGAGCCAGATTTTTTGCTGAGAATTCGACTTAACTTATCTGGGCTCGGTAATATCCCAAGCCGAATAGCAAATTGCAGTTGCCTAGTGGAATAACCGCTTAATGCCTCAACCAGAGCTAGATTTTTCACTTGAAGATTCATTATTTTCTCCTTGCTTTTGAACATGTGATGAACTTTACGCTTAGAATATACTTCTAACAATCAGGTAAAAATTGAATGGTACATCCAATTTTTAGAGGTATTTTTTATAGAGGGGTTGTGTGTGAATAACTTAAATTTTAAGCACTTGCGATATTTTTGGATGGTAGGCAAGACTGGTAGTATTGCGCGAGCGAGTGAGCAATTGTATTTGTCACCCCAATCAATCAGCGTGCAGTTGGGTGATTTAGAGAATAGTCTTGGGGTACAGCTTTTTCGCAAGGTAGGTCGTGGTCTTGAGTTGACAGATATGGGCCGCAGAGTTTTTAGTTATGCAGATGAGATATTTTCCCTTGGAAATGAATTGTTAGAAGTTGCACAACTTCAACAAGTTAGAAAAAGCATCCCTTTTCGTATTGGCATCACAGACTCAGTACCAAAATCAGTCGCCTATCGTGTGATAGAGCCCGTGCTACATATGGATGAGCCAATCCGTTTAATCTGTAGGGAAGGAAAACTGGCTGACTTATTGTCAGAAATGTCAGTCAATCAGCTTGATCTAGTCATTGCTGATCGCCCCATGCCTAGCAATCTGAATGTTCGTGCTTATAATCATTTAATGGGAGAGAGCAAGCTTGCAATCTTTGCCACCAAAAGCTTAATTGGCACTCAATCAGAAAAGTCTTTTCCTAAAGTTTTGCATAACGCACCGTTTCTTATGCCTGGTGAAGATTTTGCTTTCCAGAAAAAATTGCTTTCATGGATGGAGTCCAAAAAAATCTATCCAAACATCGTGGGTGAATTTGATGATAGCGCCTTGCTTAAATCTTTTGGCCAGGCAGGCGCGGGATTTTTTGCAGGGCCAGATGCTATTGCTGACTATATATGCCGCCAGTATGAGGTTGAAAGACTCGGGCAAGTAGCAACAGTGACAGAACAACTATATGCGATTACAACGGAACGCCGATTGACACACCCAGCGGTAGTTTCGATTGTAAAGGCAACGGCAGAAGTTTTTTCTGCATAGTGCTGAGCGTTATAAAACCTTGCCTATAATTAACTTATGGTAACCCCTGGAAGAGTCGATGATTTTTCAGCTAAGTATGAGAAAATGTACACATAAATAATGAGATGGTTATAAACAAAAGGTTGCTTAAAAGCCCCGAGCGAAAATCACTGCCCTGAGAGCCTTGTAAATAAAGGCTCTCAGGGCAGTGATCGGAAAGAGGGTTAAATTTTAGCGAATAATGAGGGGTTTTTTGAGCCAAGATTTTCATTTTCACAAATCTCAAAAAATTTAATCAATCAGCTAATCATGAATTATCGGTATTTCTAGATTCGTGTATATTAAAGACATCGCTTAATGACGGTCAGGTTCTAGTGCAAAAAAACGTGAGCAAAATTAAAAGTAACGCGCCCGAGCATTACAGCATCATCATTATTGGTGCTGGACCAAGCGGCTTATCTGCGGCTATTCGAGCTGCGGAGCATCAGGTTTCTTATTTGTTGTTAGAAGCTGAGCAAGCGCCGGCCAGCACTATCCGTAGTTATCTGCGTGGCAAGCTGGTGATGGCGGAGCCTCGCGGTTTACCGTTGCGCAGCCCACTGCCTTTTACTGCATCGCTGCGTGAAAAAGTGCTTGAAACTTGGGAAAATGCAATCCTTGAGCATCATGTTAATGTGCGTTATGGCGCAAAGGTTGAGGCAATACGACGCGAATCCACAACGCTAGCGATTACATTGACCGACGGTGGAAAACTAACCGCAGATCACGTGGTATTAGCGATTGGTGTGCAGGGCAATTTAAGGCAATTGGAAATTCCTGGTGGCGATCTGCCGCAAATCCAATATCAGCTGGATGATCCACAAGCCTATCAAGATGAGACGATTGTGGTTATCGGCGGTGGTGATAGCGGGGTGGAAAACGCCTTGTCGCTGACTGGGCGCAATCAAGTGATCTTACTGAACCGAGCTGAGGACTTTAGCAATTGTAAAGACAGTAATATCAGTCAGTTAACTGAAGCACGTAAGCGCGGCGCTTTGGACTGGTTGTTAGAAACGAAACCGCAAGCTATTGAGGTGAATACTAGAGGGGAGTTTCCAATAACGGTGTTTGCCAACACGCCCAATGGCGTTGAGCGCATCCCCTGTCATCGCGTGATTGCGCGGCTTGGTGCGCTGCCTTCGCGCCCTCAGCTTGAGGCTTTCGGTGTCGCTTTCCCTACACCAGATCTTGCAGCGTTACCTTTACTTTCATCCCAATATGAATCGAATGTTCCGGGCCTTTATATTATCGGTGCGTTGGCGGGTTATCCATTGATTAAGCAAGGGATCAATCAAGGCTACGAAGTTATTGAGTATATTCTGGGAAACCCCGTCGAACCAGCAGATACGGCGTTGCTACGTGAGAAGTTCTCAAGTTTCTGCTCAGATCGTGGCGTCGACGATGTGCTGGAAAAGATTCGTAAAAGTGTGCCGCTGTTGGCAATGCTCAATACCTTGCAGCTACGCGAATTGGTGTTGGAAAGTAATATTTTGCAGCCGGCAGCCGGCGATGTTATCTTCGAACGTAACGATTACAGCACCACGTTTTTCTTCATCATTGAAGGGGAGCTGGATGTATTGATTGATGAAGATGAAAAGCCTGATGCTCGATTAAAGGCGGGGGAGTTTTTTGGTGAAATGGCGCTCGTTTCTGGGCGTCGCAGGGCAGGGACAGTGCGCGCAAGCACGCCATGTGTGTTGATTGAAACGCCGCGAAGGGTCATGCAAAAGCTCATTGGTTCGGTTAAATCAATGCGCCGCGTACTCAACGAGGTGGCCATTAAATCGGTGGTTCAAATTTGTATTGGCCTCTCATTGAGTGAGGAAGACCTGAATAACCTGGCAAACAACGCTACTCTGAAGAGCTATGCCGCGGGTGAGGAGCTATTCCATGAAGGGGATAAAGCGGATGGACTTTATCTCATTCAAAGCGGCTCAGTCACAGTCTCACACACGATAGGCGGTAGAGAAGTTGTACTGTTTTATGTGGCAGCAGGGCACTATGTTGGAGAAATGTCGCTAGTTTCTGGAGAGCCGCGCTATGCAACCGTACGTGCAGCCGTTGTAACAGAGGCCGTGCTGATTGATGCAAAAATGATGGGTGACATCATTGCGCGCAATCCAGAAATACGAAGCGAGCTCGATGCCCGTTATCTTAAGCACTTACAGGATCAGGAAAAGCGGCAGCAGCTTGAATCCTCCATGGAAAGCGGCGCCGTTTCGGGTAGCTCTTCAACAGCATCTAATCTCATTTCATTTCTCATTCAGCAAGGTGTGGGTGAAGCGACGGATGTGCTACTGATTGATGAATCGCTTTGTGTACGCTGTAATCATTGTGAGCTGGCCTGTGCTGAGACACACGGTGGCGCAACACGGTTAGACAGAGATGCTGGGCCGATTTTCGCGAACATTCGTGTGCCTACCTCATGCCGTCATTGTGAACACCCGCATTGTATGAAAGATTGTCCGCCTGATGCCATTCATCGTGCGCCGCATGGTGAAGTGTATATCGATGATAGTTGTATTGGCTGTGGAAATTGTCAGCAAAATTGCCCGTATGACGTGATTCAGATGGCGGTAATTCAAGATCAACCAGAACGTAGTTTATGGCAAATGTTGCTCGGTATTCAGCCCAAGGCGCCCCCCGTTGTTGATAGCGCTAAGGTCGCGGTGAAGTGTGACATGTGTAAAGATATTGCTGAAGGCCCGGTCTGCGTGAGAGCCTGTCCAGTCGGGGCAGCTTTGCGGGTGAACCCAGAACAATTGCTTAGTTATGCGGGTGGTACATCAAGTGAAGTGGTTTTACTAGGCTCGGATGGTCACTAGGCCCAAATGGTCACCCGGCCCAGATGGACACCCAGCTAAAATGAACATTCGTTTAGACGCAAATTAGAGAAAATGCCCTGATGCAACATCATAATATGTTTAACTATAAAAACTATCGCTTTTTCAAACTGGCGGTCGTTGTGATTTTAATTGCATTTGCGGCTTACTTATTGTTTGAGCCAGCAGTTGGTCACTACGGCGGAAGCTGGTTAGGTTACGGTTTTGGTACGTTATCTGCCCTGATGGTGTTATGGATGGCGTGGTATGGTGTACGAAAACGTCGATATCGCAGTGGTGGCAGTACGCAAGGTTGGTTATCTGCACATATTTACCTAGGGACTGCACTCACCATTATTGTGACGTTGCACAGCGGGTTTCATTTTGGGCTGAATATTCACACACTCGCCTATGGCCTTTTGCTAGTGGTGGTGGTCAGTGGTTTTTTTGGCAACTATGCCTACATGATTTATCCACGCCTGATGACCGAAAATATGGGTGAGGATAGCCTTGATGGGTTGTTGTTACGTATTGCTGAGACGGATAAGCTGGCGCGGCAGATAGCGTTAATTATGCCAGATGAGATTAACTATACGGTAGATCGCGCATGCCGTGAAACTTATATTGGTAATAATTTGTTAGAGCAACTCAGAGGCTACCAATTGAGCTGCCCAACTGAAATAGCGGTGCAGAAATTAACCGTGTTGGGAAATGATTTGCCTACAGAACAGCGCAAGCTATACCGTGAACTTTACTCCATCATGGTTCGACGTCAGTCCTTGGTCAAACGCGCACGACAAGATTTGATGTATCGCGCCCGGCTCGGTTTTTGGTTATATTTCCATGTGCCTTTTGCCATTGCGCTCATCACAGCAATGATCGCGCACATTGTGGCTGTGTTTTTGTACTGGTAAAGCATGATTAACTGTCTATTAATTAAGGTTTCTCATAATAAGCGTGGTCTGCCAGTGCGTAGCTATCGTACCCTTACGGCAGAACAATTAGAGATCGGGCGAGGGGCGGAGTGTAATATTCACCTGCTTGATCCGCGCATCTCTATGCATCATGCGGTCATTAAGCGCTTCGATGATGGCCAAATCCATCTGGTGGCGGTAAACGGTGAGTTCGAAGTGGAAGGCACAATGTTGCAAAATATTGCCCTTACAGATGGCCAGCAAGTCACAATAGGGCCGTATCTGTTAACCGTAGAGCCTGCACCCCCCGATGTGAACATTGCGGTTTCACTGGTACTATCACATCGCTTACCAGACGACTATCAAGCTTTAAAAGCACGCACACATGAACCGCTACGAGGTGCTTCTTCCTTTAAGCGGCGATTGGCGCTTTGGATGGTTGCGTTCATTTCGCTAGTGTTCTTAGGGCTGCCGCTGGCACAAAATTTAATTCCACGACTGCAAGCCACCATGGAAAACCTGCCGATGGGCTTTGATCGGGTGTGGAGCCCTGGCCACATTTCAAATGCACACTTGCATTTTGGCTCGCAATGTTTCAATTGCCATGAAAAATTAACGCATCAAGTTTCAGACCTTGCCTGCATCAAATGTCATCGTGATATAGCGCCTCACATTGCTGATAAAGCCTTACAAAAACAGGTGTTTAATCATACCAAGCTACTCTCAGGTGGTTTACGTTGCGCTGAATGTCATCGTGAACACAAAGCCCCACATCCGCTGGCACGGCAAGATAACGCGACGTGCGTGAAGTGTCACGGCAATATTAAAACTGTGTATGCTAAAACTAATTTGTCAGATATTCATGATTTTGATCGCGACCACCCTGATTTCAAACTCACATTTTTAACGGAAGGCAAAAAAGTAGAGCGCATTCCACAAACAGATTCAGCACGGTTGAAAGAGAAGTCTGGGCTCAATTTTCCGCATTCACAGCATGTGGGTAAGGTGCAAGGGCCAGGGGGAATGCAGGATATTCGAGAGTTATCCTGCACCAGCTGCCATCAACCAGAAGGTAAGGAAATGCGCTTTAAGGCGCCAACGTTTGAACGCAACTGTCAGACCTGTCATGCCAAGCAACTAAAACTAGGAACTTCCGAGGACAGTATAGCGGTACCACATGGCAAAGAACAAAATGTGATTAATGCCTTGAAAGCACAGGCGCCAAAACAGCTGTTAGCCTATTCAGAATCTTTAAAAACAGATGGCTGTGCTTATTGCCATGAAATGCAAGAGGCGAAAAAAGAGGAGGCCCTTCCATGGCACATCAAACCGCTCAGCATCAATCATGATTGGTTTAGTAAAGCGCACTTCAACCACGCTTCGCACCGTACCCAGCAATGCCAATCCTGCCATGATGTGGAAGATTCAGAGAGTAGTGAGAATGTTGCAATGCCAGATAGAAAATCTTGTTTGCGATGCCACTCTGGTAATAAGCCAAAATATAAACGCATCGCCAGTAGCTGTATGTCTTGTCACGAATTTCATGGCTCACATGTTGCGTATGTGGCGCAGCCTAAAACAGAATAAGGTTATATCGCAAGATAACCAAGGCATTAAGCGCAGATTAACACGTTAAAATTGGCAATAAAATGCAATGAATGTCTGCGCTTCTAAATGTAGTTTTAAGGTGGTTCACTAAGGTTTTTAAATCTGCAATCGTGGCATGCATCATAAATTGAACCCGCTCTTGTCTGCCCGTGACTTGCTCCACAATGCTTAATTTTCCATGTTCTCCATGAATTGAACCGTGACCACTCACTTTGCTGCTAGTAAATCCCGAGATCTGTATTTGCTGTAGTAAGACATCAACCAACATTTCTTCTAAAGTTGGCGGCACAATTAAAATTAAAAGGCCTTGCGGTTCAATATGTTGCGTCAAAATTCTGCTCCTACTTAAAGAATCTACGATAAAAAATTGGCAATAAAACCAAAGTGAGCGCCGTTGAAGAAACTAAGCCGCCAATTACTACAATGGCTAGAGGGCGTTGAATCTCAGAGCCCGGGCCTGTAGCAAATAAAAGCGGTATTAA
>JBARQL010000111.1:0-1515 GCA_049643685.1 Methylotenera sp. | reverse complement strand
ATAAAGACGGCAAAACAGCCGCCGCAATTCGGCCAATTAAGGAAGGCGGTTGGCAGGGTAAAGATTGGGTGATATTGAGCGGCCTAAATGCGGGCGATAAAGTGATTGCGGATAATCTTATTAAAGTGCGGCCTGGCGCAGCGGTTGATCCACATCCGTTAGGTGAGGTGTCTGCTACACCATCTGCCAAATCGGCCAAATAGGAAAAAAACATGACCAGGTTTTTTATCACACGGCCAATTTTTGCCTCAGTGCTTTCCATTATTATTGTGTTGGCAGGGCTGGCCGCCGCATTTAAGCTGCCGATTGCGCAGTATCCACAAATTGCGCCGCCTACCGTCACCATTACCGCCAGCTACCCGGGTGCAAGTGCCGATACCCTTTCAAAAACTGTTGCAGGGCCGATTGAGGAGCAGTTAAGCGGCGTAGATAATTTGTTGTATTTCAGTTCTAGCGCTGATTCTAGCGGTACATTAGTGATTACTGCGACATTTGAAGTGGGCACCAATATTGACCAGGCCACATTCAATGTGAGCAACCGCGTGAATATTGCGACCCCGCGCTTGCCCGATGATGTGCGCCGTAACGGCTTGATTGTGCAGAAAAAATCGAATGATATTTTGTTGGTAGTAATGCTCACATCGAAAGACACAAAACATGACCGTTTATTTTTAAGTAACTACGCTACTTTAAATGTGTTAGATGAATTAAAACGTGTCAAGGGCGTGGGCGATGCGCTGATATTTGGCGGGCAAGATTATGCGATGCGTATCTGGTTGCGGCCAGACCGCATGGCGCAGCTGGGCGTGAGCACAAGTGATATTGCAGCCGCGATTGGTGCGCAAAATAACCAATATGCGGCAGGTAAAATCGGCCAAGAACCTGCGCCAGCAGACCAGCAATTAGTCTATACCGTGACTGCAAAAGGCCGTTTGGTTGACCCCGCGCAGTTCGGCAATATCATCATCAAAGCGGATGGCCCGCGCGGCGTGCTTTACCTTAAAGATGTGGCGCGCATTGAGTTGGGCGCGCAGAGTTACAATGTGACTTCCGCATTGAATGGCCAGGCTGGTGTTGCCATCCCGATTTTTTTGCAAAGTGGTGCAAATGCGTTGGATACCGCCAAGGGCATTAAAGCTAAAATTGAAGCACTTAAAGTGCGCTTTCCAGCAGGCATGCAATACACCATTCCATACGACACCAGCGACTTTGTGAAGGCTACGATTAAAGAGGTATTCAAAACCTTTGGCGAAGCCTTGGTATTGGTGGTGCTAGTCGTATTTTTATTCTTGCAAAGCTGGCGCGCTACTTTGATTCCATTGATTGCCGTGCCGATTTCTTTGGTGGGAACACTGGCAGGCTTGTATATTTTTGGCTTCTCCATCAATTTACTCACGCTGTTTGCCATGATTTTAGCCATTGGTATTGTGGTGGATGATGCGATTGTGGTGCTGGAAAATACCGAGCGCCTGATGCGTGAAGAAAATTTAGCGCCGCTACCTGCGGCCATTAAAT
>JBARQL010000110.1:0-3062 GCA_049643685.1 Methylotenera sp. | reverse complement strand
CTAAAGCCCTGATTGGTTATCTGCCTGAAATGCGGCCTTTATACAAAGAACTGACGGTGGATGAGTATTTAACCATCGCGGCAAGGTTGCATCGTGTCAGCGCTGGGCACATTAAAAAAGCTGTAGAAATGGCGAAAGAACGTTGTGGCTTAAGTCATATGAGTAAACGCTTGATTGAGAACCTGTCGAATGGCTACCAACAGCGTGTTGGCATTGCGCAAGCAATTATTCACAGCCCGATGGTGGTGATTTTAGATGAGCCAACAGTTGGGCTAGACCCGATTCAAATAATCGACATCCGCGCATTAATTCGTGAAGTAGGGAGTGAGCATAGCGTGATTATCTCTACGCATATTCTGCCAGAGGTGGAAATAGTATGCGACCATGTGCAAATCATTGATAAAGGTAAATTGGTATTCAACGGCTCAATCGATGTGCTGAAAAAACAGCGCATAGGCAATAAGTTATTGATAGCGATGCGTAATCCGCCAGGTGTGGAAGCAATGCTTAATATTGCGGGTATTGTTGAGGCTGAAAGTCTGCCAGGCGGACAAATGCGTGTTCGCTTTGCGGAGGACACCGCACCCGCGGAAGCCATTGTACAAGCCGCAGTGAATAACGGCTGGGGCTTGCACCAAATTGCACCTGATCAAACCAGCTTGGAAGATGTATTTGTGCAACTCACATATCAAGAACCAGTTGCACCAGAACAAGCTACGACTTAAGGGATATATATGATTATCAATGTAGCAAGAAAAGAACTTAAAAGTATGTTTGCCTCCCCAATGGGATGGGTGATTTTGTCATTGTTGATGTTTGCATTTGGCATGAATTTTTTGAATGGACTGAATGATTATTTTGCTGTGATGTCTGGTGCGATGCGCCCTGCCGAGCGTATGGGTGTCACCCAATTTGTTGGGCAAAATCTGTTTAGCTTTGCTGCATTCTTGGTATTGTTTGCTGTGCCACTACTTTCAATGCGTTTGATTTCAGAAGAACGCCGTAGTCAAACATTGCCTTTCTTGTTTAGTGCACCACTTTCGCTAACTGAAATTGTGCTAGGTAAATTTTTAGGCATAGTGATTTTTTTGAGTATATTGGTTTTATATATTGCGATGATGTTATTTGCACTTAATGCGTGGGCAGATATTGATTTTGGTTTTATTATCACTAATTCAATCGGTCTGTTGCTAATGATAGCAAGCTTTTCAGCGCTCGGGCTTTACTTTTCAAGCATGACTCAGCAGCCAGTTGTCGCGGCGATATTAACTTTTATCGCATTGTTTGCATTATCTTTTTTAGATCGAGTTCTTCCCGGGGATCCAAGTGGTACATTAGCTAATCTGTCACTCATGCACCGCTTCCAATCGTTCACAGGAGGCCTGTTAGATACTGGTGACATTGCTTATTTTGTACTATTTATCATCACATTTTTAACGCTAACAGTGCGTCGCCTAGATGCTGACCGCCTGCGTGGCTAGTTTTAAATCAGTTAATTTTTTGGGTTAATCAATCGTTGGTTAGTCAATATTAGGTCTTGTAAAAATGAATATTAATCGTAAATTACGCTTTCAGCTTTTAGTGCAAAATGGTTTTTTTGTGGTGTTTTTTTTAATGTTGGTGATATTGCTTGGTTATCTTTCTAGCCTCAATCAATTTAGGTCCGCTAAGGATATTACACAAGCTAACCGTAACATCCTTACGCCAGGGAGCATTAATGTACTTAAGCAGATGAAAGCGCCTGTGAACATTACCGTATTTGCAACTAAAGATGATGCTTCAGGCGGTGATAATTTTCGTAAGGGAATGATTGATTTTGTTGCGCGTTATCAGCGAGAAAAAAAAGATATCAATTTAAAGTTTATTAATCCATCAATTGAGCCAAAACTTGCGCAAGATGCAGGCGTTAAGCAAGATGGTGAAGTGATTGTAGAGTATAACAAGCGCATTGAGCATATTCTCCCAGAGATTTCTGAACAGGATATGACGAATTTATTGGTGAGATTATCTCGCGCCAATCAACAACCCGTGATGTTTTTAGATGGTCATGGCGAGCGTAATTTGATCGGTATTAAAAATCATGATCTTGGTGAATTTGGTAAACAGCTGGAGAAAAAAGGCTTCAAATTTGCCAACCCAAATTTAACTATTGCCCAAGCGGTGCCGAGCAATGGTGCAATGTTGGTGATTGCTAGCCCACAAGTCGATGTGAGCGAAGTGGAGGCGAAAAAAATCAAGGCGTATCTTGAAAGCGGCGGCAATTTATTATGGCTGTTAGATGACGATAATTTACGCGGGTTGAATGAGGTGGCGGAATATTTAGGCTTGCAGGCGTCACCAGGTATTGCTATAGATATGGCCTCAGCGCAATATGGTTCAGATTCGCGATTTGCTTTTGCGAGTTTGTATGGTGAGCATGCGATTACCAAAAACTTTATGTTGCAGACGTTGTTTCCTGAAGCACATCAGGTGACGGCCAAAGGAACTGATGAGAATGGTTGGAAAGTCAGTAACTTGGTTGAAGTGGCACCAAACGGTTGGTTAGCTTCAGAAAAATTAGCGAAAGATGCTAAACCAGTCTTCAACGAAAAGAAAGATAAACCTGGCCCGGTGAACATCGGTGTGGCATTAGAACGCATTTACGGTAAAAAAGGTCAGCGCGTGGTGGTGATGGGTAACGCGAATTTTCTGTCCAATACCTTTATTACCAATGGCGGAAATCTGGATTTAGGGATCAACATGGTGAACTGGCTTGCGGGTGATGATAATCTCATTACCATTCAACCGATGCCGCTTAAAGATGTTAACGTAAAAATACCCGAAGAAGGTTGGGGTCACATTTGGGCAATGATTATTTATAACCCAATTAAATTGACAGATGATCCAAATGGATTTTTCTTTTTTGGGCTGTTTAATTTTATGATACCTGTTGTATTGATGATTGCGGGCTTTTATTTCTGGTGGAAACGCAGAAAAGCCTAAGCGTTTAGTCCTTAGCACATCGCGTTAAGGATGTTCAGAATTTGGTGTCATGCATGCATTTTATGAGGCAATTTGTAGGT
>JBARQL010000109.1:0-6949 GCA_049643685.1 Methylotenera sp. | reverse complement strand
CCAAGCGCTTTTTCTTGGGCAATCATGAGCGCATCGTCATTACCTTCAGTGCAGGCATTGCTCTGTATAAAAAGGATGAAGATCAAGTAGTGGCGATTAACCGCGCAGATCAAGCCATGTATCTGGCCAAGAAAACCGGTAAGAATCGTGTGCTGACTGAGGTGGATTTGGAAGCCAAACTGAACGATTAAAGTCATTCGTATTTAATTTCGGAAAAAATCCCTTATTGACTAAGTAAAATCATGAGTGATGAGATTATTTGTAATATTTTGTTACAAATTTCACTATTTCGCTTATGATAAGAGAACAATAGAAAAATAATTTTTGTACTTGTTTAATCAGGGAGGTAGAACATGTTCTTACAGCGGTTTCTCCGATCGCGCATTAGTCAATTCAAGATTTATTCTCTAGCGTTTTTGGTTCAACCTTCCTTCAAAGCGAAAAAATACATGTTGCAACATCACGTGCAATCACTAAGGTTCCTCGATGAATAATCAGGAATTAAGCCTGCAGATTGCACTGTCCAATTTCCCTGGACTTATCACGCAGTTTCACCTTGATGCCGACAATAAGTTTGTGTTTGATTACCTCAGCGAGGGTTGCCAAGCATTACTCGGCAGAAGTGCCAATGAATTGCAGCAAAATCCTAAACAATTTTTAGAGATGATGAATGCGCGTGAACGTACATTATTATTCAAACGCTTACAAAAGTCCGTTGAGCATTTAACTTTCGCCAATTGGGAGGGCCGGGTTTGGATTGATGGTTGGCAAGACACCAAATGGATTAATTTACGGGCAACGCCGCGCATTTTAATGAATGGACACGTGCAGTGGGGCGGCGTGATGATGAACATCACCCAAAGTAAAAATGAAAAATTAGAGATTGAAGAATCACGGCGCAAATTGGCTGAACTCACCGCGCATCTAGAAACCATCAAAGAAGAAGAACGTGCCAAGATTGCCCGAGAAATCCATGATGATTTAGGGGGGAATCTCACTGTCATTAAGATGGGCCTAACCAACCTGATGAGCAAGTTAACCGACGACCAAGCAGCTTTAAAAACACAGGCGCAAGGGCTAGAGACGATTACGGACAATACCTTTGATGCCATCCACCGTATTTCACGAAATCTACGACCTACCGTGTTAGATTTGGGCATTATTGATGCAATCGGCTGGTTGTTGGAAGAGTTTAAAAAACAGTCGGCCGTCGAATGTCATTTTAGTTACAATCAGGCAGAAGTGAAAATGACTGCTGAACAGTCGATGACTTTGTTTCGCATTTGTCAGGAAGCACTCTCTAATATTGCCAAGCATGCGCACGCCAAGCTGGTGGAAGTGACGTTAACAAAAGAGAATTGCCATGTTGAATTATGTATTCGTGATAATGGGGTAGGTATCAAACCAAAAGATAAATTAAAAGCCAATGCATTTGGTTTGCATGGGATGAAAGAGCGTATAGAAATACAGCATGGCACTTTTAATATTGGCAAAGCAATGGCAAAATCTAGGGGAACATTGATTAAAGTCAACTTGCCATTAGGTTAATAGGTGTAGCGTCAGCAATAATTAATAAGAATTAATAAGAAAGTAAGCATGAGCACCATAAAAAAAATCAGGGTCTTGATTGCTGATGATCACGCCATTCTGCGCGCGGGTCTTAAGCAACTGCTCATGGCGACTAATGATATTGAGGTAATCGCAGAAGCACAGAACGCAGCCGAGGCCATGAAGCTTGCGATTCAGTTAGATCCGGATGTGCTGTTGCTCGATATCGCTTTGCCGGACCGTAGTGGTATTGATGCGCTCAAATACATTAAAAAAGAAAATCCGCATGTAGCGGTATTAATGTTGTCCATGTATAAAGAAGAGCAATACGCGGTGCGTGCCTTGAAATCTGGCGCATCGGGCTATTTATGTAAGCAGAGCGCCTCAAATGAGCTGGAAAATGCGATTAGAGCCGTTGCAAAAGGCAAAAAGTATATCACCCCAGAAGTGGCTGAAATTTTAGCCAGTCATGTCGAAACAGAAACTTCCAAACCGCTCCATGAGTTACTCTCAGACCGTGAGTTTGAAACCTTGACCATGATTGCTGCTGGATTATCAGTGAGCGAAATCGCAGATAAACTAGCCTTGTCTGTGAAAACGGTGAGCATGTACCGCACGCGCTTATTAGAAAAAATGCAACTGCGACACAATGCGGACATTATGCATTATGTGATTAAAAATAATTTGGATGCATAGGGTGCTTTAAATTCCCGTCATGTAGCGGTGAAGTTTTTTTACTTCAGGATTCCGAGCAAAGCGAGAAATCTTGAAAAGCTAAATTTTACCTTCATAAAAACTTCAAAAACGCGCAAAATAATCCACGAACGAAAAT
Organism: Methylotenera sp.; assembly: GCA_049643685.1. Lineage (GTDB taxonomy): Bacteria > Pseudomonadota > Gammaproteobacteria > Burkholderiales > Methylophilaceae > Methylotenera. The sequence goes on along the minus strand of JBARQL010000109.1, from coordinate 4,569 downwards.
CACTGCCCTGCATGCCTTTATTTACAAGGCTCACAGGGCAGTGTCAACAAAGACGTCCTGATTTAAATCAAATTCTTCCATGATTGATAGGGTTAGAGATAGCCAAACTTTTAAATAATGACAGTCATGAATTGTCTTTTGTAGGAGCGGTCCGTGACCGCGAACAAGCGTTTTTGCGGTCACGGACCGCTCCTACAGAGATCGTTTTCGTTTAGTGAGCTTGGCACCATCACGTTGATATTCAGATTTAAGCCACTTTATCCCCTGTATTGTTGACTTGTTTTAATTTATTTTTAGCTATGATGTGGCTGATGAATAAGTCCTGTTGGTGCGGTCAATCTCAAGGATGAGTAAAAATAACGAGGCAATAAATGGCAACAAAACATCGCAAAGTTTAACGATAACCCTAAAGTTTTAATCAGCATAACCGAAATAGATTCATCGGGCTGCTTTATTGGCAAGTAAACAAAATAAAGTTCGCGATAGAAAAAGGCAAGTCGAAACAAATAGTTAAAGACAAGCCTAAAGTTTTCTAAATGCTTACCGATATTAGTTTTAACTGCCAAGCAATTGAATAAGTTGCAACGCTAAAGCAGTAAAGTGTAATAAATTTTATTTTATATATTTTAGGAGATTTATCATGGCTTCAGTAATTAACACCAACATTGCTTCATTAAACACACAACGTAACTTAAGCGCATCTCAAGCGGGTTTAAACACTTCAATTCAACGTTTGTCTTCAGGCTTACGTGTGAATAGTGCTAAAGATGACGCGGCTGGCTTATCAATCGCAACCCGTATGGACTCTCAAGTACGCGGCATGAACGTGGCGATTCGTAATGCAAACGATGCAATTTCATATTCACAAACAGCTGAAGGTGGCTTGAGCAAAATTACCGATTCATTACAACGTATGCGTGAATTGGCCGTGCAATCTAAAAACGCGACCAATACAACAGCCGACCAAGCGAACTTGAACGCGGAGTTCCAACAATTAGGCTTGGAAATTACTCGTGTGGCAGGCAACACTAACTTTAACGGTGTGAATACATTAGGTGGCGGTGCTGCAAAAGTATTCCAAGTGGGTGCAGGTAATGCAGCAGGTGACACTATTTCAGTGGCAAGTACGGATATGACAGGTGCGACCATTACAGCAGTGACTGGCGGGGCGATTACTGATGCAGCACTTTCAACAACAGCTATTACGGACATTGACGCAGCATTGACTACAGTAAACACGGCTCGTGCAAATTTAGGTGCTGTACAAAACCGTTTTGAAGCAGTAGTGAGCAACTTGCAAATTTCTTCAGAAAATCAATCAGCTGCTAAATCTCGCATCATGGACGCTGACTTTGCTGCTGAAACCGCTAACTTGACTCGTGGACAAATCTTGCAACAAGCGGGTACTGCCATGTTAGCCCAAGCTAACTCTGCACCAAACGGTGTGTTAGCTCTGTTAAGAGGTTAATTAATCGTATCGATAATACGACTGAAACGCACAGGGTTAATGGTAACCCTGTGCGTTTTTGTAAAAGGAGAACATCATGTTAAACATAAGGTTAGATGTTTATGACACGGTAAGAACATCGGCTATATCGCAAAAACCTGCGAATAGCCCAGTTGCTTTTTTTAATCAAAAAACGTTGAAGCCTTTAGTCAATGTGGACGAGAACACAAGACCCACGGCTTTGATAGATGCATTGAGTTTGTCAAAAGCGGTTGAAGTATTGAACGAACATGTGGCACCTGCTTTGCAAAGTATTGAGTTTTCACTCGATCAAGAAACCGACCGCATGATTGTTAAAGTGGTGGATACCGCTACACAAAAGGTACTGAGACAAATACCGAATGAAGAGGTGATTGCCATTTCTAAAACCTTGGGAAAACTACAAGGTTTGATGATTAAGCAAACGGCTTAGGCGGTAAAGTTTTGTCAAATCGTGACGATAAATAGTATGTGTATGCAATTATTAAATAGTGGCTTATAGAGGAATTCTGACATGCCAATTTCATCAGCGGGTATCGGTTCAGGGCTTGATGTCAACTCGATTGTATCGGGCTTGATGGCGGTTGAGAGACAGCCATTGGCAGCGGTCACTAAGCAAAAAACTGGGTATGAATCAAAGATTTCAGCTTATGGCACCATGAAAAGTGCTTTGTCCACTTTTCAAACCGCTATCAGTGCGCTCTCTAACCCAACAAAATTTAACGCACAAACCGTGACTTCAGGCGATGCGAAAGTATTTACCGCCACTGCAAATGGTAAGGCAACCAATGGCGATTATGGGGTCACCGTTAATCAACTCGCTAAGGCACAAAAGCTGACCATGGCGGGCGTGCCGAATACCACGGATGTGATTGGCACGGGCACGCTGACGATTTCTTTCGGAACATTCACCGCTGCCACGACCACACCAGTCGCGCTTGCCAGCTTTACAGCGAATGCCGCAAAAACTGATATTACCGTCGCAATCAATAGCTCAAATAACACTTTGTCTGGTGTGAGAGATGCGATTAATGCGACCAATTCAAGCGTGAGTGCCACCATCGTGAATGATGGCACTTCAAATCGTTTAGTGATTACTTCAAAAGACACAGGTGCCGTGAATAGCTTAAAAATTGCCGTGGCCGATGACGATGGCAATGCACTGGATGCGAGCGGCTTATCTCAACTGGCTTATGATCCGTTAGCCAGCACTGGCAGCGGCAAAAATATGACGCAAATGCAGGCGGCTAAAAATGCGCTGCTCGAAATTGACGGCATCGCAATCACCAAGCCAAGTAATGTGATTACCGATGCCATTGAAGGCGTGACGTTAAATTTACTCGGTACAAGTGCGGGCAATAGTGTAAGCCTAGGGATTGCCACCGATAAAGATAAAATTAAAGAATCTGTGACTGGCTTTGTCGATGCCTATAATAAATTGGACGATACATTACGCAGTTTGACCAAGTATGATGAAACAGGAAGGTCTTCAGGTGCGTTATTGGGCGATTCCACTGCGCGGTCGGTGATTGGTCAGGTAAAGGCCGTCATGACAAAAGCGATTTTTACTGGCAATACGATTGATTCGTTGAGCCAAATTGGCGTGTCATTTCAACGTACTGGCAAACTGGCCTTAGATGCGACTAAATTAAGCTCGGCCATTGATACGCATTTTAATGATTTAGCGACTTTGTTTACCACTACCGCAAAAACCTCCGATGCTTTGGTGACTTACTCAGGCAGCACGACTAAAACGCAAGCTGGCACTTATGCGGTGAATGTGACGCAGCTTGGCTCTGATACTTTGAATACAGTAGGCACGATTAACGGGGTTGCAGCGAGTGGCATAGGCAGAAATTTAGTTGGCGCGACCAATGATGCGAGTGAAGGAGTCAACATTAAAGTCTCAGGCGGTGCGTTAGGTGCACGCGGTACGGTCACTTTTACACGCGGCTACGCTGCACAGTTGGATAGCATGATTAGCAATCTATTGAGCAGTGATGGCATTTTAGCGGCTAGAACTGATGGTATTAAGAGTTCAATCACACGACTCGACAAACAAACCGATGCGATTAATGTGCGCTTGACTTCAGTAGAAGCACGATATCGTGCGCAATTCACACGGTTGGACTCTGTGTTATCGAGCATGCAAACCACTAGCTCTTTCCTCACGCAACAAATTAATTCGCTCAACGCCAATAATAACTAATAACAAGCAGTAATTAATAATAAAGAAAGGTTTTAATGATGTTTGGACTTCAAAAACAAGGTGTCAATATGTATGCGCAAATGGGTTTGGAAACAGGTGTGCTGGCGGCAAGCCCAAATAAATTAATTATTATGCTCTACGAGGGTGCAATCAGTGCTTGTCGTGGCGCGATTGTTCACATGCGGCAGCAAGACATTCAGAAAAAAAGTGACATGATTGGCAAGGCGATTATGATTATTGAAAGCGGATTGCGATTAAGTCTTGATAAAAAAGCCGGCGGCGAAATTTCCGCCAGCTTAGATGCCTTGTATATGTATATGAGTAACCGCTTAACCATTGCTAATATTCGTAATCAACCCGAAATGATTACTGAGGTGATTCAGTTGTTAACTGATCTTAAAAGCGCTTGGGAAGCGATTGAGAAAGCACCGCAGGTCTCAAATGTGGTTTCGATGGCCTATGCTAATCAACAATCAAGCACTGTAGGAATTTAAGGTTATGGAAACTCAAAACACGGTTGCGTTATATGAGTCAGTGGCGGGTATCATGCATCGCATGTTAGACGCAGCAAAACAGCAAGAATGGGATGCGCTAGCCGAAATGGAAGGGAATTGTGCGCAGTTGGTGCAAATGATTAAGGTGGTAGAGTCTTCAGATCCGCTCACTGAAGAAGAGCTTGCACGTAAATTAAGCAGTGTTAAAAGTATTCTGATGAACGATCGGGAAATTCGCAATTTGGTCTCACCCTGGATGGCAAAATTAAACTCGATGATGCATAGTAATCAAATGGAACAAAAGTTATCGCAGGTTTATAAACATTGATTAAAGATTAAATATGGGTAATTTAGGGTGACAGATGTTTAAACCAATCGAC
>JBARQL010000108.1:0-7766 GCA_049643685.1 Methylotenera sp. | reverse complement strand
ATTTCAGGATCTGACGACAATACAGTTGCCACTACTTGCACTTCGTTATAGAACGCTTCTGGGAATAATGGACGTAATGGACGGTCGATTAAACGGCTTGTAAGTGTTTCTTTTTCTGAAGGACGGCCCTCACGTTTGAAAAACCCACCTGGGATTTTACCTGCCGCATAAGTTTTTTCCATGTAATCAACAGTCAATGGAAAGAAATCCTGTCCTGCTTTTACTTCGCTTTTACTTGTCACTGCGACTAATACCACTGTATCACCATAGCTCACCATCACGGCCGCATCGGCTTGACGAGAGATTTCACCTGTTTCAAGAGTGAGCGTATGCGCACCGTATTGAATACTTTTAGTAACTTTATTAAACATATATTTTTTCCTTTTCTATCAGTAAAGCTGCCATTCACTACCCAATGACAACCAGTTTTTTTACTTTATTATTTCTTAACAACAATAATCTATTAACTACAGTGATAAATTGAAATAAAAAAGCCGACGCATATCACCATGCAATCGGCTTTTCTTACAATTACAAAAGCGAGCTAAATATTAACAAGAAGTCACTTTTATAAAAATTATTTACGTAAACTTAAACGCTCAATAAGCGTTTGGTAGCGGCTTACATCAATACTTTTCAAGTAATCTAACAAGCGACGACGTTGACTCACCATTGCCAATAAACCACGACGCGAGTGATTATCTTTTTTGTTTGATTTGAAATGCTCAGTCAAATAAGCAATACGGCTAGTTAAAAGCGCCACTTGCACTTCTGGACTACCTGTATCATTTTTTGCCTGTTGAAATTCGCTTACAATTTTAGCGCGATCTGCTGCTGTGGTTGCCATAACTTTTTCCTAAATTTATTTAGATGTTTCGCGTCAATGTAAAAGTAGCCTAAAAGTTTAAACCGCTAATGCATTCATTTGCACGAAGCGCGCATTATAGACATAAAGTAATGATTTATCAATTAATTATTAATTTTTTATGCCTATTCTTTGTTGACGATTAATCGCTTGGGTGCGACTTTTCCATCACTTTGTTGTTCGCCTAAGCCCAAAAAAATTTGGGCTTCATTATAAAGCCTGATTAGCCCCGGTGGGACAACACCGCTTTGCCAAACTGCCTGGCCTTGTTGCAAGTAAAAAGTGCTATCCGCATCCAACGTAATTGCGGGCAAATGGAGTACAGCGCTGTCTGCTGGCAATAACTCGGATTCACGTTGCTCGCAGGTCATCGCCTCAAACTGTTCTATAGTCATGGATTGTGCGATTTGATAATTTGCAGTGGCAGTTCTGCGCAAGCCAATTAAATGGGCGCCGCAGCCAAGGTAGTTGCCAATATCTTCTGCCAGGGTGCGAATATAAGTCCCTTTGCTGCACGTGACAGTGATGCTGGCGACATCTTGCTCGAAAGCATTTTGTGTGATTTGATGAATCGTGATTAAGCGCGATTTGCGTTCAACCTCCACGCCTGCTCTAGCGTATTCGTACATCGCTTTACCCTCAAACTTTAGGGCGGAAAACATAGGGGGGATTTGGCTGATTTCACCTACAAATTGGCTGCAAGCATGCTCAAACTGTGCCCGCGTGATGTTTACTGCCTTTGTTGATAACACTTCACCTTCTGCATCGCCCGTATTCGTGGTGATACCCAGTTTTAAGGTGGCAAAATAGGTTTTATCGGCATCCGTCAGGTAATGCGCAAATTTAGTGGCTTCACCAAAGCACAGCGGCAGTAACCCAGTAGCAAGCGGATCCAGTGTACCTGTGTGGCCTGCTTTTGCGGCTTGGAGCAGCCATTTGACCTTTTGCAAGGCTTGGTTAGATGAAAAGCCGAGCGGCTTATCTAACAACAGCACACCGCTGATATTTTTTTTGGGTCTTTTATATTGCACAGAATTATTTAAAATTAAGGTTTGATGCCGCTTGAATTGATCTGCGTTTTAATATCTGCATATAGTCTTTTGAATAGAACAAATCGCTAAAAAACACTACGAGCAAAAAACTCTGCCCTATGAGCCTTTATTTACAGGGCTCTCAGGGCATTGAAATAAGATGACATATTAATGTGATGATTTATCAGGATTTGAAGCTAACGCTTCATCAATTAGCTGACCCATTTTCATGCCATAATCGATTGACGCGTCATAGACAAAATGCAATTGTGGCACGGTACGCAGCAACATGCGCTTAGCCAGTTGCGTGCGCAAAAAACCTGCTGACTTTTCTAATCCTTGCTGCAAACTATCACTGGCTTTTGACGCGCTGTAAAAAACCTTAGCATGTGCCATGTCACCTGTTACTTCAACCGCAGTAATGGTCACCATGCCGACGCGTGGGTCTTTCACTTCAAACTGCAGCAAATCTGCCAGCTCGCGCTGCATTTGCTCGGCTACACGGTGACTTCTTGAAAACTCTTTAGCCATTTTTATCCTAATAAATGCAAAGTGTTAAGCTAAGCTAGGCGCGAAACAAAAAATGGAGAGCGGTATACTTGTTGTATGTAAGCGAACATTTTTTGTTTTGCAACGACGCATAGCGACATACGACTTTGCAAGTACTTTAGTACTTAGCAAATCGGAGTGCCCGTGGTACAAAGTCTGCATTTAGAGCGTTCTTGCCACTTCAACAATCTCATACACTTCTAAAATATCACCCACTTCAATATCGTTGAAGTTTTTCAAGGATAAGCCACACTCAAAGTTGTTTTTCACTTCTTTGACATCATCTTTAAAGCGTTTGAGTGAATCTAACTCACCTGTATGAATAATCACATTGTTACGCAACACGCGTACTCTTGAGTTGCGTTTAATCATGCCGTCTTGCACGTAACAACCAGCAATTGCACCCACTTTAGAAATACGGAATACTTCACGAATTTCTACCGTACCAATCATGCTTTCTTTTTGTTCTGGCGCCAACATGCCGCCCAGTGCAGCTTTAATCTCATCTACCGCTTCGTAAATAATATTATAGTAACGCACATCGACTCCTAGCGTTTCTATCAACTTACGCGCGCCTGAATCAGCACGTACATTAAAGCCGATCAACACGCCTTTTGAAGCTGCTGCCAAGTTCACATCAGATTCGCTAATTGCGCCTACGCCTGTATGAATAATGTTCACTTTAACTTCTGAAGTGGACAGTTTTTGCAAGCTGGTGGCTAAGGCTTCGTATGAACCTTGTACGTCTGATTTAATAATCAAGCCTAGCGTTTGTTGTGAGGCACCATCACCCATTTGATCGAACATATTTTCAAGTTTAGCCGCCTGCTGTTTCGCTAATTTCACATCACGGAATTTACCTAGACGGAAGTTGGCAATCTCACGCGCTTTACGCTCATCGTTAAGCACAATCATTTCTTCACCGGCGCTTGGTACATCAGACAAACCTTGAATTTCCACTGGCATTGAAGGGCCAGCTTCTTGAATATCTTTGCCAGTTTCATCGAACATCGCACGTACTTTACCAAAAGTGTTGCCTGCCAGAATCATATCACCGCGTTTGAGCGTGCCTGATGTGACCAAAATAGTCGCCACTGAACCGCGGCCTTTGTCTAAGCGACCTTCAATCACCAAGCCTTTGGCTGGCGTATTTTTAGGGGCTTTTAACTCTAAAATTTCAGCTTGTAAAAGCACAGCTTCTAACAACTCATCAATACCCTGACCTGTTTTTGCTGAAACTTCTCTGAACATGACCTCACCGCCAAAGTCTTCTGGTACGACTTCTTGCGCGACTAGCTCCATTTTTACACGCTCGGGCTCTGCTCCAGGCTTATCAATTTTATTAATCGCCACTACTAAAGGCACACCGGCCGCCTTAGCATGATGAATGGCTTCTATGGTTTGTGGCATGACGCCATCGTCTGCTGAAACCACTAAAATCACCACATCGGTTGCTTTTGCACCGCGCGCACGCATGGCGGTAAACGCTTCATGGCCTGGCGTATCTAAGAATGTCACCATGCCGCGCGGAGTTTCTACGTGGTACGCCCCAATATGTTGCGTAATGCCGCCAGCTTCACCTGAAGCCACGCGACTACGACGAATATAATCAAGCAACGAGGTTTTACCGTGATCGACGTGGCCCATGACCGTCACAACAGGCGGACGAGTTTCAAAAACAGCTTCTGCATGTTCGGCTTCTTCTATGAAGGCTTCAGGATCATTTGGTGCGGCCGCGGCTGCTTTATGGCCCATTTCTTCCACAAGAATAATCGCGGTTTCTTGGTCAAGCACTTGGTTAATCGTCACCATCATGCCCATACCCATGAGCGTTTTGATGACCTCAGCGGATTTAACCGCCATTTTATGGGCTAATTCTGCAACTGTAATCGTTTCTGGCACTAAGACTTCATGCACAATGGCCTCTGTAGGCGCATTGAAAGCATGCTGTGAATCATCATCGTGATGTCGGTTTTTTCCTTTTGGCGCGCGCCAGCCAGATTTACCAGCCGTTGCATCACCACGCGTTTTAATGCCGCGTTTTTTATTCTCAGCATCAGTCCACTCTTTATTGTTACCTTTACCTTTTTTAGCCTCTTTAGAGGGCGCTTTAGGTGCACCTTCTTTTGCTACCGGCTTATGCAAAGTGCCTTCAGAGAGTTTAGCCGCCTTTGCTTTGGCAGCTTCAGCCTCTGCTAACTTTTTAGCTTCTTCATCCAAACGGCGCTGAGCAAGCTCTTGCTTTTTGCGCCTGTCTTCAGCTTGCATAGCGGCCAAAGTAGAGTGGCGTTTGGCTTCTTGTTCACGTAAAGCGATTTCATCTGCGCCTAATAAATCTTTTCGACTGATTGTTCTTATTGGAGCTGGCTCGCTAATCGCTGACGTTTCTGCTTCAACGGTTTCAGCTAAGCCTTCAACAGCCTCTGAAGTTTCCTCGGCCTCTATCACTTCAATGGCCGCTTCCTCCAAGACCACTGGCTCAACATGCGGTTCTATTTTCTCAACTGGTTCTGACTCAACTTGCGCATCACTTAACTCGTCTCGCTGCTCAATCACACGTTTTTTACGTACTTCTACTTGTATCGTACGCGCCTTACCCGTGTTATCCGTTTTTTTAATTTCCGTGCTAGATTTACGCGTTAAGGTAATTTTATTTTTTGGCGCAAGTGTGCCGTGCTCTTTGCGCAAATGATCTAGCAGCGCCGATTTATCAGTTTCACTCAACTGATCTTCTGCGGCAGATTTATGAACGCCTGCACTTTTCAGCTGCTCTAATAGCAAAGCGGTTGGCAGCTTGAGCTCGCCAGCAAATTGTTCTACGGTTGTTTGTGCCATCTTTGTTGCTCCAATGTTCTACTAAGCCCGGTATTCTTTCCCAAGCCTCATTGCCCAGCAATACCATTGCCAGGCCTACTTATAACTTGCGCCATATAATTAAACCAAAGCTATTTAAACCAAGGTGCGCGAGCAGTCATAATTAATGTTTTAGCGCGCTCTGCTTCTATTTTCGTTAGCTCAACTAATTCATCAACCGCTAATTCAGCTAAATCATCCATTGTTGCCACCCCTTTAGAGGCGAGCAAATGCGCGGTCTTGTCATCCATGCCTTCCATCGTTAGCAAGTCTTCAGCAGCTTCTTCTACTTTTTCTTCTTTGGCGATTGCCTCTGTCAATAAAGCAGCTCGTGCACGCTTACGAAGCTCTTCAATCGTGTCTTCATCGAAGGCTTCAATTTCATTCATTTCAGCTAGGGGGACGTAGGCGATTTCTTCCAAGGTGCTAAACCCTTCTTGCACCAAGATTTCCGCCACCTCCTCATCTACGTCAAGTTTTTCCATAAATAATTGAGTAACACCAGCAAACTCATCTTGGTTTTTCTGTGCAGCCTGATCGACTGTGAGGATATTTAATGCCCAGCCAGTTAACTCAGAAGCGAGACGTACATTTTGTCCATTACGACCGATGGCCAGCGCTAATTGTTCTTCATCAACCACAACATCCATGCTATGGGTATCTTCATCCACCACAATACTGGTCACCTCAGCAGGCGACATGGCATTAATGACAAATTGCGCGGGCTCCATGCTCCACAGCACAATATCCACACGCTCGCCAGCCAGCTCGCCTGTAACGGCTTGCACGCGCGAGCCGCGCATTCCAACACAAGTACCGACAGGGTCTAGACGCTGATCGTTAGTTTTAACGGCAATCTTTGAGCGCAGACCTGGGTCTCGCGCCGCCGCACGAATTTCCAGCAAACCTTCTTCGATCTCCGGTACTTCCAACTCAAATAAACGCACCAAAAAATCCGGTGAAATTCTGGATAAAATCAACTGTGGACCACGTCCACCGCGCTCAACACGAGAAAGATAGGCGCGCACTCGATCGCCCACACGTAGATTTTCTTTTGGAATCATTTGCTCGCGTGGCAATAGAGACTCAATACGTCCAACTTCAATAATTGCATTACCTTTTTCCATGCGCTTAATCACGCCCGTGACTAATTTCTCATCGCGCGCTAAAAAATCGTCAAGAATTTGTTCACGCTCTGCTTCACGTACTTTTTGCAATATCACCTGTTTTGCAGCTTGTGCGCCAATACGGCCAAATTCGATGCTTTCTAGAGGCTCTTCATAGTAATCGCCAATAGTTAGACCTTTCGCATGCTCGCTCTCTTCGTCAATTTGATAAGCGGAATTTTCTAGCAGATCATAGTCCACATATTGCCAGCGTCTAAATGTTTCATACTCGCCAGTTTCACGATTTATCGCGACACGCACATCAGCATCATCATGATGTTTTTTCTTGGTGGCTGAAGCCAAGGCAAGCTCAAGTGCAGTAAAAATAACCTCTTTACTCACATTTTTTTCATGTGCTAATGCATCTACCAATAATAAAATTTCACGACTCATTGCTATCTCCAACTTAAATATATTCTTTTAACTACTACCTATATAATATTCGCTTTTGATCAGACCGCTTAAAATACAGGGCTTAAACGTGCTTTATCAATATTACTCAATGCCATTTTGTATAAAATGCCTTCAAACTCTAACAATACATGACCTTCTTCTACGCCTTTTAAATATCCTAAAAAGGTCTTGCGAGGCAACGTTGTCTCTGATGCATTTTTACTCAAATCTTTCATGCCTACTCGCAACTTAATCTGCGCACGTTCCCCAGCAAATCTAATAAAATCTTTTTCTTTTTTTAACACTCTATCCATGCCCGCTGAAGACACTTCCAGTCTGTCGTAATCAATTTCATGCTCCACTGTCAGCACATTTCCTAGCTGATTACTGATCAGTACACAATCATCGATGTTGACACTGTCCTTGATGTCTGTTGGGTTCAATTTATCAATAAATACTCGTAACAACTTACCCCGATTAGACATCTCGAGGTCCACCAGTTCGTAACCGAGTTGATTGACTGTTTTTTCAATTAACGCATTTAAATCTTGCATTACAGCTTATCCTCAATACTGCGCTGAGTACTACATACCAAGCAGAAACAAAAAATGGGCACAAAGCCCATCAATTTTTTACGCATTATACCAACAAATCTAAGCAATTGAAATGGTTACCACATAACCTCACTAGCATTTGCCCATCCGCCAAAAGTTCATGATGGGAGTTAATCGGATACTTACTAGAAAAACTGCTCATGCTTAAATTGACACAATCGACAGAGATGTAAGCATCCGCTCAACACCCTCTAGCATTTCTTCTTTATTCCATATCAATTGGATCAACCATAAGCTTTCATCCAAAATGGTTTTTTCAACTTCCCCTGCTGCCTATGTTAATGGTTCAAAATCC
>JBARQL010000107.1:0-3939 GCA_049643685.1 Methylotenera sp. | reverse complement strand
TTAATCCCAATTGGTAATCGGTTCTGGCGCAGAAATAGGATTGCCTCTATCCTCAATCGTGGCTTTTACTTGCGCATCTTGTTTAGTCTGTTGTAATAACTTGTTTTGTATTTCAGCAAGCTGTGCGCTCAGCTGCATTTGCACCACGGTGTTTTGAATCTTGGCTTGTTCGCCTGCCATGCGGGCTTGCAATTCAGCAATGGCTTTAGGGTCGTCTGTATTACTGATCTGATCAATTAAGCCCTGTATCTGTGTTTGCTCTGTACTGGCGGTATCGTAGGCTTTTTCGTAATTGTCACGGTCTATGTAATGTTTTTTAACTTCTGCTTGGCACAGGGTAAGAGACTCACTGGTTTGCCCGTTACAAACATCCATGGATTGCACGGGTCGCATCATTTGGCTATACACTTTTTGTGCATCAGCGGGTAAATATTGGCGTAACTTAGGATCGTTTAATACCGCGCCGAAGCCACGTTTACCCGTCATGGACTGATATTGTGCAAGTTGTTGTGCGTATTGCTCTTTCATGGCTTGCAGCTGCTTACCCCATTGCACAATATTCTCGAGCGTATTAGCAAGGTTCGCCGCATCAATTACAGGAATGCCGCCTGCATTGGCAGGCGTAATACTGGCTTGTAAGCTGGCCGCAAGGGTTAGCGCAATAATGAATGCTTTAACATGCGGTTTTAAGTGATGTTTTTTCATGATATTTATCCTCGGTATTTTTTATATCAACAATTAAATCAATCAACCCAATGACCACATGTTTGGGTGCTGTTTTGGCCGTTTCCACCAGTGAAGCCACTTAGAAATCTCCCGCTATTGTTTGAATTACTCCCCATGAAGTTATTAAATGGCCAATACGTTTGTGACTGCGTCACCACATAATGTGCACCGTTGTTTAAGTCGGTATATGCATGGCCTTCATAGGCTGAGCAGTACGCAGGCTTAATGCCTTGAATGCAGCCTTGCAAGCCATTGGTATAGGCGATGAGCGTCGCATTCAGTGAGGCTGCATCACAACGTCCTGCGCCATTGGCAATCGCATTGACCAAGCCTTTCATTTGTGGTGTTTCTGATGAAACAGGACATAGATTTAAAAAGTTGATGCGGCCTTGTATGGTGTCGCTGAAATCATCAAAATCAATACTGAAATATTCATTCAGGGATGGCGAACATTCGCCTGGAGGCGAACCTGTAGAAAGACAAAGGATGGCTTCACAGGCTAATTTAACCTTACCTGTGAGTTCGCCACCATCAGCATGAGCAATACACATTGCAAGTGTGGTTAGCAAGATGGCGGGTAATCTTAAATGGTGACGTATTGTCATGATGAAATTCCTTATTAATAAAAATTCTGTTGGGCTATTCGCCCTTTATTGGCTTTGGTCATGGCTTTACGCTGAGCTAATCGATCTAATAAAATGGGCATCCAGTCTTGTACGTGATCACCCACTTCTGCACGAATTTCATCTAGCATTTCTACGTTATCTAATGAAGTACTGAGTACGTCTAACATTTCATTGAGGCTGCCAAGGTCTAAGGTGACAACTGTTGAGGTATGACCTTGCTTGACTAGAAACTGACGGCTCGTTTCACCAAGTGTGCGGATGGTGTGATATTCCATCTCGGTAACTTTGAAGCCTTCCACGTAGTCGTGGTAATCGGCTTTGGGGTTAGGTAAAAATATTTGCGTGGCACATTGCTCTACCATGGCTGCAACGTGTGGTGTTTTAAGGATTTGTGCAGGGCTTTGTGTATCAAAGATACCGAATCCATTTTGTTTACGAATGGTGAATTGTTTGTTGACGGCAAAGTCTGTGAATTCTGACAGCTCTAAACGTTTCCAAAATTCAGCCATGACATAGATAAAACGGCGACCATCAATCAAGCTTTCTGTTAGGTGTAGTAAGTACATAGTGACGGGCGCCAGGATGTCTTTATCCTCTAAAAAAGCCGTGTCATCAAAACCAAATAGGCGGCCTTGACTCAAGTCTATTTTGTCTTCCGCGTTATCCAGCACCCAGCCATAGCTGCCACCTCTGCACCATTTTTGTAGGTAGTCATGCACACTATTTTGTTTCGTGTTAGGAAGTTGCTGGTTGATCGCATATAGGCCACGTTTGCTACGCTCAAAGGTCATCATCACACGAACTGCACGCTCTACTTCATGACTATCAGTGGCATTGAGTGGATAAGGCACGAGACTTTGCACCAGTTTTACTAAAAAGCTAATATTGTGTTCAGTCGCCTCTAGCTGAAATGGATTAAAGCCCGTAGGAACACCCTTTTTAAGTACACGATAATTGCCACCTAATGCGCGAATGACAATCTCAGCGCCACGATCTTTATCAAAAAAGACAATCGTGGGTTGGTATTTCAAAGCCATCAGTAGTAAGAACAACTCCAACACGGTTTTGCCTGAACCTGTCATGCCGATAATGGTGGTATTGCCAGGTGCTTTTTTATCAGTGGAATCGTCGCTTTCGTCAGTGCCATGAAAATTAAAATAATACGGCGCACCATTCGGTGTTTTAAGAATGGTGACGGCTTCACCCCATGGATTGTTATTGCGCTTACCCGTGCCAAAGCCGTGCATAGCCGCTAAACCTGCAAAGTTGCGTGAGGTGAGATGTGCTTCACGTGGCCTTAAATGCCAGTGCGCAGGCTGCTGGGCAAACCATGCGGCATCAACCACCAAATCCAGCAGTGCGGTTTGGTAGCCATCATGACTGAGTGCAGAGCGTGCTTCTGCCATATTGCGTGTGGCTTCATCCATGCTATCGCCCAATACGGCCAGTGAATAATGGTACTCACCCAGCACAAACTGCCCATCAACCAGCTGATCAATGGCTAGGTCTAAGGCCTTAATCTGTGAAGCTGCACCATCTTCGGTTGAAACAAGTTGATTACGCTGTTTCTCTAATTTGTCTTTGGCACTGGGTTTGTCTAATATCGAAAAACTTTGCGTCTCGATGTATTCATATGGTGTGTACAACAAGCTATTCATGCAGCCTGCGTCCGTGTTAGCTGGGTAATCTTTCAAATCCAGCATTGCGGCGAAGCGTCTTTTATTCGGTGCACGAATTTCTATTTTCTCTTCGACGAAAAATAGGCGTGAGGTTTGTAACACGTCACGAATTCGGTAATCTTTGACAGGTACTTTTTCCCAAACAGCGTTAAGCAGGTAGCCGTAAAATGCCAGCTGGTTGGAGTAGGTGATGTTGTTTTCTTGATAAGTGGCGAGCCTCTCTACATCATACTTTTTGAGTGTGGCTTGTATGCGTGTGGCGAGTTCTTCAATTTTGCGCACTGCGTACTTATCCGCTTCTTCGATGGCACGCAGTGATTTCTCTTGAAGGTCTATGACGCGACCAAACAGGTTTTTCTTAACCGCACCATATGGTCTATACACCAGCGTGAGATAGGTTTCGTTACCCATCATGTTGTAGCCCTCAAAACTGGCGTAATAGCGTTTTGCCAAGGTGTTCGCAAATGGATTTTGGTATTCGGTGGTGAATTGGTCTGAGTATTGATGGCGCACACGGTGTGACCAAATAGCGACTTCGCCTAGGCCTATCAGCAATTGATTAAACGCCTCATGCAATATGTCTAAATCAATTGCATCACGTGTTTCAAAAGCAATGCCATCTACCCGCCATGTGGTTAAATAGGCGCCGTCTAAAGTTTTGACCACTGCATCGCTAATTGCACTGCTATAACGCAAATACTCGCTTGCGCTGATTTCATTGTTGGCGATTTTCTGATGTTTTGCAGTCATAGTTTTATCATCTCGTTATCGTTTCCTGTGAGTTCTTTTTAAAAGCTTTTAATATATAAAGTCTTTTTAGTAGCGCATGGGTGAACCCTATTAGGGGTTGATACAGTTCGCCCATGAACCCTATTTGAGTTATACACAGCTCACACATGCACCCTATC
>JBARQL010000106.1:0-12594 GCA_049643685.1 Methylotenera sp. | reverse complement strand
AGCGCTTTCTGAGAGTTGAATCATCGCAGTCAGCGTTAAGGGCTCGTCGGTAAAAAATCTTAAATTAGCCATGGGATAAATATAGTTTGTCACACCAAAAAATGAAGAAGTAATACGAAAATAAAAGTGATAATATAAACATTCGTATCAATAAAACAATTATAACGAAGTTGAGGAGAATAAAATGGTTAGCTTAAATCCACCTGTATGTAATTTTGGTCAACGCGCAGCTGATTTTAATTTACTTGGCGTTGATGGTAAGCGTTACACATTAGCCAATAGCGTTGGTAAAAATGGCTTGTTAGTGATGTTTATTTGCAACCATTGCCCGTTTGTTAAGGCGATTAAAACGCGCTTGGTGGCAGATTGTGCTGAATTAAAAAAACTAGGCATCAACACCGTGGCGATTCAAAGTAATGACGCTGAGAATTACCCGGACGATTCTTACGAGCGCATGATCGAAGAATCAAGGGTGTTCAATTTTTCGTTCCCTTATTTATATGATGATACGCAGGAAGTCGCCAAAGCTTATGGTGCGGTCTGTACACCAGATTTTTTTGGCTTCAATGCTAATTTAGAGTTGCAATATCGCGGCCGCTTTGATGCAGCGGGCCGAGGGGAGCCGCCGGTAGGTAACAAGCGTGATTTATTTAACGCCATGAAGCTGATTAGTGAAACGGGACAGGGTCCAAAAGAGCAAATCCCTAGTATCGGCTGTAGTATTAAATGGTTTGCACCAGAATCAATTTGATAGCATGAGCTGCGGCCAATTCAATATTGGACGCAGTCGTGCGCTATTGTTCAGAAGCAGGTTTGCCTGCCAGCAATATATACGTTAGCCAAATGTACCATCGATTCTAGGTTTGGTAAGAATCGGGTAGTATTTCAGGCTGAACATTGCGAAGGCAATCACCCAGCATAGATAAGTTAAACTCACCCATACCTGATAATGTTGACTGGCAAAAATTGGCAACACAGCGCGAAAAAATGCCGCTAGTATCATTAAGCCAAAAACGTATGGCATCACTTTAGGCGGCTCATGAATGCTTCTGCCCGTATGGCCTAATGAAACGCGCGCCATCATGGCCACGGTCATCAGGCCGATGCCGCCAATCGCCCATAAATGGATGGCAAATATCAGGCTAATCGCGTTGGTTATGGCGCTGAGTGCTAAAAATAAAAATCCAAAGTTAATTAACCAAAGTCCGCAATAAAGACTCCATAACAGTGGCACCTGCCAAATACCTTTGCTATGCCAGTTGATGAGTCGAAAGCCGTTGGCAGAAAATAACAGCAAACTAGCGATTAAACTGATTAGGTTGTTTTGCGTTACCAGTGCGTTCAGTAACAGAGTCACAAACAGTAGCAAGATGCTTATATCAAGCCACTTATGTTGTTTAAGGGCAACTTTTTCTTTGACGCCGCGCTCGATGAACATAGGCACGACCCTGCGGCTAATCACAAAAATCATACTTAAGGTTAAATATAGCCCAGTGGTGATGCCCACCTGTGCGCCAATTGCCCAGCCGCCTAAGGCGTTCGCGTAAAATGCGGCGTTTGCTAGCGTGAGTATGGCAATTTTGGCCAATATGCCTAGCTGCCGCCATTGTTTGACTTTTATAATAGGCATCGCAACCGCATAAGCAAGCGTCAAATTAAAAGTAATGTCTAACATTGCGGCCAATGTAACAAGGTTTGGCATGGTGAGCATGACGAATCTAGCCGATGCCCATAACGCAAACAGGCCCAGTAGCGGTTTGCCATGCAGGGTTTGTATGCCCGTCCAATTTTTAACCGCCGTGAGTAAAAAACCTGCAATCACTGCAAAGGCGTAGCCAAATAACATCTCATGCGCATGCCATTGGGCTGGCGTAATGTTGGTGATGCGCAATGTGACATGGCCGTTATAAATCACCATCCATAACGAAAGTGACAGGATGGAAAACAGGCTGGCTCCTAGAAAAAATGGCCGAAAAGCCAAATTTAAAAAAGCATGTTGGGGTAGTGCTTTTTTTGGATAGGAAATTTCATTCAGTGGAATATTTTGCTGCATGGTAATGTCTGCTATTGAGTTGAGTGGCCGTACTTTATCATCGAATGAACCAGCCTGTAATTGAGCTAGCTCAAGATTACCAGTATCATTAAATTAAAACATTTAATCAGTATAATAACGGTAATGTTAACTTTAAACGGTGACCAAAATGCACACTCAAAAACTTAACTGGGGCATCCTCGGTGCGGCACGTGTCAATGAGCGTTTGCTCCCTGCAATTATTGAAGCCGCTAATGCACAGCTCGTTGCAATCGCTAGTCGTCGCGCGGGGGCGGCAAAAGCAACGCTGGAAAAATATGCGCCATGTCACCATAACGTCACGTGTTATGACGACATGGATGCGCTGATTAATGACGAGAATGTGCAAGCGATATATTGCCCCATGGCTAATGAGGAGCACGCAAAATGGGCGCTCAAAGCTATTCATGCCGGCAAGCATGTGCTCATTGAAAAGCCGATGGCCTTGACCGTCAAGGATATTGAAGCGATTGAAGCTGCGGCGAATAAGCATAACGTGAAAGTGATGGAGGGCTTTATGTACCGCTTTCATCCGCAGCATCAGCGCGTGCAAGAAATTGTAGCTTCAGGGCTGATTGGAGATGTGCTTTCTGCCCGCGCCAGCTACTCATTCTTAATGAAGCCAGCGCGCATGTATCGCATCGATCGCAGTATGGTCAATGGCGGTGGCGCGATGTGGGATATTGGCCCCTATGCGATTCATAGCTTGCGTTGGTGCTTTGCCAACGGTGGAATTCCTGCTGAACCAAAAAGCGTCATCGCCCACGCCAAACTCAACGAACACGGCGCAGATATAGTTACCAGCGGCGTGCTAGATTTTGGTGTTGATGCAGAAGGCCGTGCACGCTTTGGGCATTTTGACATTAGTTTTGAACGCAGCCGAAAATCAGAATATGAAATCATCGGCACCAAAGGCTGGGTCAAATGTCATGCCGCTTGGGTGTTTCAAAATGATGTGCCGGTGATTAGCTGGGCATTGGAGGATGGCCGATTCGCAGAAGAACGCTTTGCACCCAGCAATCACTTCACCTTAGAAATTGAGCATTTCAGTGATTGTGTGCTGAATAACAAGCCGCTACATTTAACTTTTGCCGATGCCAAAGCGAATTGCAAGGCGATTGAAGCGGTTTTGACCTCTGTTCAGACTGGCAACCAAGTCACTACTACAAATTCATCATTCGAGTAATTTGCTTGAATGTAACTTTATATAATACGCTTGAATATTTCTCTAAAGCAAAGACCGCGCACTTGCAATAAGCGTCTACTAAACTATATTTTTGTGTATGAAAGTTCATTTTTCGTATGCCAAAACACTGTCCTGCCAGCCCTATAAATATAAGGCTGGCAGGACAGCACCCATAAAAAATAGCTTCCAATATGAATAATTTTAAAAATTAAATGTAAGGAACTGCACTTACCTGAAGACTAAGCTTTGCCGGCAAAACTATTTATTAAACAAGCAGTTATTCAGGAGATTAACATGAACATTCAAATTAAAAACGCAGCATTAATTGCAGTTACATTACTTTCTACAGCCGTTATTTCGGCGCCAGCATTTTCTGCCGATGCCATGTTGGGTACCGGAGGTTACGCCCGTGAGTTTCAAAAAATGGGTATGATGAAGATGTTGGACGCAGATGGTAATCATATGGTCACAGCTGCGGAAGCTGACACTTACTATAATGGTATTTTTGACGCGCTTGATAAAGATGCGGACGGTTCTGTAGACACAAAAGAGTGGGCTGGGCCAACTAAACATTCTAAATTAGATCTGGCAACAGGTGGTTATAGCCGTGAATTACGTTCAATGAAAATGATGGGTATGATGGATAAAGATGGTGATCATAAAGTAACAAGGGAAGAGTTTTTGGCGCATCATCAAGCCATTTTTGCTCATAAAGATACTTCAGGTGATCAAGAGCTTAGCCCGCAAGAATGGGCAGCTAAAACCTTGTAAGATGTAGTTAAATAGCGAGTTAAAGTTGTTGTATCAATAAAGCCAGTTTATTTAAGCTGGCTTTATTTTTTTTATAGCAAATGATGATTAATTTTCCACTCAACCTTAGCGCCTATTGATGGTTAAGATCTGTCTATTGATAAGTGCGTAAATTAAAAAATTAAGGCTTAAAACTCACCGAGCAAAAAATTCTGCCCTGCAAGCCTTTATTTACTTGGCTCGCAGGGTGGTATAGATAATGACCCATTAAAGTTTTCAAAAAAAGAAAGTGATTTTATATTGGCAAAATACAATTGCGAAATGTGCCTGGTTATTTAGTTAAAGTGAACCTGTATTTAAAAGCTTATAAAATTAGTCTTTTTTGGTTGTCAATCGCCGTCTAAGCCCTTGCTGAAAAGGGTTATTTAAGCAATAATTAAACCTTCATGAAATGCAGTGCAATCACTGGCTTTTTTAAGAACTCATTCACAGTTTTATCGCGTTTGATGAACATAATAAAACTTCAAGTTAATCATTAGGGAGAAAATCATGGCAACACGTAAAGACCTCGCCAACGCGATTCGTGCGTTATCAATGGATGCGGTACAAAAGGCGAACTCTGGTCACCCAGGCGCGCCTATGGGCATGGCAGAAATCGCTGAAGAGCTTTGGAATCATCATCTAAGCCATAACCCAAAAAATCCAAACTGGTCAAATCGTGACCGTTTTGTGCTTTCTAACGGCCACGGTTCAATGCTGATTTATTCATTGCTGCACCTGACAGGTTACGCGTTGCCGATGGATGAGTTGAAAACATTCCGTCAATTGCATTCAAAATGCGCTGGTCACCCAGAATACGGTTATGCACCAGGCGTCGAAACAACGACTGGCCCACTAGGTCAGGGGATTGCAAACGGTGTTGGTTTTGCGATGGCTGAAAAGTTACTTGCTAACCAATTCAACAAACCAGGCCACGAAATCGTTGACCATACTACATACGTGTTCTTGGGCGACGGTTGTATGATGGAAGGTGTTTCTCACGAAGCCTGTGCTTTAGCTGGTACTTGGGGCTTGGGCAAATTGACAGCATTCTGGGATGACAACGGCATTTCGATTGATGGTCATATCGAAGGCTGGTACACAGATGATACTGCTAAACGTTTTGAATCATATGGTTGGCATGTGCAATCAGTCGATGGCCATGATGTTGCCGCGATCGGCAAGGCCATTGCAGCGGCTAAAAAAGTTACCGACAAACCATCATTGATTTGCTGTAAAACGGTGATTGGTATGGGTTCACCCAACAAATCAGGTTCACATGATTGCCACGGTTCTGCATTAGGTTTAGAAGAAGTTGCTGCGACGCGTGCAAACATCGGTTGGCCACATGAGCCGTTTGTAATCCCAGCAGACGTATACGCTGGTTGGGATGCAACGACTAAAGGCGCTGCTGCTGAAGCGGCATGGAATGATAAATTTGCTGCTTATGCTAAAGCTTTCCCGGCAGAAGCGGCTGAATACAAGCGTCGTATGGCAGGTGATTTACCAGCTAACTGGAAATCAGCCACCGATGCAATCATCGCTTCAACCAATGAAAAAGCCGAAGGCGTTGCAACACGTAAAGCATCACAAAACGTCATTGGTGCTTTGGCGCCATTATTGCCTGAATTCTTAGGCGGTTCTGCTGACTTAACAGGTTCAAACTTAACTTCATGCAGCAGCTTTGTGCATGTAGATGCGAAAAAACCAGGCAACTACATTTCATACGGCGTACGTGAGTTCGGTATGTTCGCAATTATGAACGGTATGGCATTGCACGGTGGTTTAGTACCATTTGGCGGCACATTCCACATGTTCTCTGACTACGCGAAGAGCGCATTGCGTATGGCTGCGCTGATGAAGCAACGTTCTATCGCAGTATTGACGCATGATTCTATCGGTCAAGGTGAAGATGGTCCAACGCACCAACCAATCGAAAATACCGCTGGTTTACGCTTGATTCCAAATATGGATGTATGGCGTCCAGGTAACTCAACTGAAACTGCGGTCGCTTGGGTAGCTGCAGTAGAGCGCAAAAATGGTCCATCTAGCTTGGTATTAAGCCGTCAAAACGTGCCAGGCATGAAACATGATGCTGCACAATTTGATTTAATGCGCAAAGGCGGCTATGTATTGTCTGATGTTGCAGGCGCACAAGTCATCATTATCGCTAACGGTTCTGAGCTTGAGTTAGCTGTGAAAGCTGCTGCTGAATTGAACGCTGCTGGCACTAAAGTACGCGTGGTTTCAATGCCTTCAACCAACGTATTTGACCGTCAAGACCAAGCTTACAAAGACAGTGTTTTAACTAAAGGCGTAAAACGCGTGGCAGTTGAAGCGGGTGTCACTGACTTTTGGCGCAAATATGTAGGTTTGGAAGGTGCTGTGGTTGGTATCGATACATTTGGTGAATCTGCGCCTGGCGGCGTGTTGATGAAACATTTCGGCTTTACGGTCGAGAACGTCGTGGCGACAGTAAAGTCGGTGCTTTAATTTAACTTGCATGGCGCTTACTGGGCTTACCGTTTAGTAAGTGAGTTTAATAAGGCACCTCAAGGTGCCTTATTTCTTTAAAGCTAGTTTGATTTTTTAAAAATTTAGGAATTAACATGGCAATTCGTGTAGCAATTAACGGTTATGGGCGCATTGGGCGCATGGTTTTGCGGGCATTGTATGAAACGGGTCGTAAAGATATTGAAATTATTGCAATCAATAGCGCTGATGGTGATGCGGAAAGCAATGCGCATTTAACACGTTACGATAGCGCGCATGGCAGGTTCCCATTTGAGGTGGGTACCGATGGCGATGATATGATCATCAATAGTCATAAGATTAAAACTTTTGCTTTACGTAATCCAGCTGAACTACCTTGGCGTGACCTTGCTATTGATGTGGTGATGGAATGTACAGGTGTATTTAATAGCAAAGCAAAATCACAAGCACACCTTGATGCGGGTGCTAAAAAAGTGCTGTTATCAGCACCAGGTGATAAAGATATTGATGCAACCGTAGTTTATGGTGTGAATCATCATGTGATTAAAGCGAGCCATACGGTTATTTCCAATGCTTCATGCACTACCAACGGCTTGGCGCCTATGGTGCAACCTTTGCATACAAAAATTGGCATTGTGAATGGATTAATGAATACCATACACTCTTATACTAACGACCAAGTGCTGACTGATTCCCATCACTCAGATATGCGTCGTGCGCGCTCAGCAACCACTTCGCTTATTCCTACCAAAACAGGGGCTGCTGCTGCAGTAGGGCTGGTATTGCCAGAGCTCAATGGTAAGTTAGATGGTTTTGCGATTCGCGTTCCAACCATCAATGTTTCTTTAGTGGATTTAACCTTTACCGCAGCACGCGCCACAAGTAAAGAGGAAGTGAATCACATCATGCATGAGGCCGCTGCTAATGGTGCACTAAAAGGTATATTGTCTTATAACGAAGCACCATTGGTTTCAGTCGATTACAATCATACGAATTTCTCTTCTAACTTTGATGCCACGCTCACCAAAGTGACTAAAGATGGATTGCTAGTTAAAGTCTGCGCTTGGTACGACAATGAATGGGGTTTTAGCAATCGCATGTTAGATAACGCTGCCGCCATGATGTCGGCAAAATAAAATAGCTACAAAATAAATAGGGAGATTTGCCATGAATGTGATCAAAATGACCGATTTAGATTTAAATGGTAAGCGCGTGCTGATTCGCGCTGACTTAAATGTACCAGTGACTGATGGAAAAGTCACTTCAGATGCACGCATTACCGCATCGATGGCGACGATTGAGCATGCCTTAAAGGCAGGTGCAAGCGTCATGGTAACGTCACATTTAGGCCGCCCTGAAGAAGGCGTTTATTCAGCAGAAAACTCGCTTCAACCAGTGGTTGATGTGATTTCATCCAAACTCAATAAGCCTGTGCGCTTGATCAAAGACTGGATTGATGGCGGTTTTGATGTAGCAAAAGGTGAATTAGTGGTATTAGAAAATTGTCGTTTTAATAAGGGTGAGAAAAAAAGTACCGATGAATTGTCACAAAAATATGCCAAGTTATGCGATATATTCGTGATGGATGCGTTTGGTACAGCACATCGCGCGGAGGCTTCCACCCATGGTGTGGCTAAGTTTGCGCCAGTGGCTGCAGCAGGCATCTTGTTGGTGAATGAATTAGAAGCGTTGACTAAAGCTTTACTGAGCCCCGCGCGTCCAATGGTAGCGATTGTGGGCGGTAGTAAAGTTTCTACTAAGCTGACCGTATTAGAAAGTTTGTCAGAAAAAGTGGATCAAATGGTGGTAGGTGGCGGTATTGCGAATACTTTTTTGAAGGCCGCAGGCAATGAGGTAGGAAAATCACTTTGTGAAGATGATTTAGTTCCGGTTGCACGCACGCTAATGGACAAAATGACTCAAAGAGGTGCAACCATTCCGATAGCGGTAGACGTAGTTTGCGGCAAAAAGTTTGATGCCAATGAGCCCGCAGTGAAGAAAGATGTGGCTTCCGTGGCAGCCGACGATATGATTTTTGATATTGGCGCGAAATCTGCTAATCAAATAGCTGAGATCATTAAAAATGCAGGAACGGTCGTTTGGAATGGCCCAGTAGGCGTATTTGAATTTGACCAGTTTGGTGAAGGTACAAAAACTATTGCGAATGCGATTGCATACACCAAGGCATTCACATTGGCGGGTGGTGGAGATACGATCGCCGCGATTCAGAAATATGGGATCGAGAACAAAATAGATTACATTTCTACCGCGGGGGGGGCGTTTTTAGAGTTTCTAGAGGGTAAAAAACTGCCAGCGGTTGAAATACTTGAGCAACGCGCTCGCAAATAGATAGATCAAAAAATTTGTATCACCATAAAAATGGGGCTACTAGCCCCATTTTTGTTTGAATTTAAATGCACAATCATTAGTAATAAAACAGAATTGAAAGGTAAACTTTGACCTTACGTAAAACAAAAATAGTTGCAACACTTGGCCCCTCCTCAAGCAGTGAGGAAATGCTGGCACGTATGATTACGGCTGGTGTGAATGTTGTGAGGTTGAATTTCTCACATGGAAACGCCGCGGAGCATATTCAACGTGCAGAAATGGTGCGTGCAATTGCGGCAAAACTTAACCGCCCAATCGGCGTGTTGTGTGATTTACAAGGGCCTAAAATCCGCATTGGTAAATTTGAGTTTGGCAAAATCACTTTAAAAACAGGGGATTTGTTTATTCTTGATGCAGACTGCGAATTGGGTAATCAAGATCATGTTGGTTTGGATTATAAAACACTGCCACAGGAAGTAACAGAAGGTGTCGTTTTATTGCTGGATGATGGTCGTATTACCATGCAGGTGGATAGAGTCAAAGGTAACCAGATTCATTGTTTGGTGCTCAACGGCGGCACGTTAAGCAATAATAAGGGTATCAATCGGCAAGGTGGTGGCTTATCAGCTGATGCCTTAACGAAAAAAGACCGCGAAGACATTAAAACGGCAGTAGCGCTTGAGGCGGATTATATCGCCATGTCTTTTCCTAAAACGGCGTTAGATGTTGAGCTTGCCCGTACCTTGGTTAAAAAAGCAGGCGGAATTGCCAGCATTATCGCTAAGATTGAGCGTGCTGAAGCGATTGACAATTTAGAATCAATTATTGAGGCGTCGGATGCCATTATGGTTGCGCGTGGAGATTTAGGCGTTGAGGTGGGTGATGCCGCTGTGCCTGGGTTACAAAAACGGATGATACGCATGGCGCGCGCGCAAAATAAATTAGTCATTACCGCCACGCAAATGATGGAATCAATGATTACTAGCCCTATCCCCACGCGGGCAGAAGTGTCAGATGTTGCGAATGCTGTATTGGATGGCACTGATGCGGTAATGCTTTCAGCAGAAACAGCCGCAGGCCAATACCCGCTGGAAACTGTGCAAGCGGTGCATCGTGTAGTGATGGAAGCTGAGAAGGAATATTACATTCAATCTCATGTACAAAAACTAGATCAAGTATTTGTCAGAACCGATGAGGCAATTGCAGCAGCTGCTATATATACAGCCCAGCATTTAAAAGTGACGGCAATCGCTGCACTTACGCAATCGGGAAACGCGGCGCAATGGCTTTCGCGCGCTGATTCCGAGATGCCCATTTATGCGCTGTCACCAGATAAATATGCACGCCGGAAGCTCACCTTGCATCGCGGCGTTTACCCATTTCCAATTGTGCAGGGCAACAAAAATAGAGACGAAATTTTGCATGAAATGGAACAAGTATTATTGCAACAAAGAATGGTGAATTCAGGTGATTTAGTATTGTTGACATTTGGTGAACCGATTGGCAGTCCAGGTGGCACGAATACACTCAAAATCATCAAAATTGGCGAGAAAAAATTAAATTAGGCTTCATATCGCTCAGTTATAATAGCGATTGTTGAGACGGGGGTTTTACCATGAAAAATACCAACCCACTGGGTAAAGTTGGGCAAGATGCAGTTCGCTATATTGAGCAACTGGTACTGGTATTTATTGCCATCGCTACCGTGTATGCCACTTTTCATGAAATTTACAAAATGTGGGATACGGCAATTGTTAGCGTAGGTGATTTGCTGCTCCTGTTTCTGTATTTAGAGGTGCTATCTATGGTGAAGCACTACCTAGGCTCTGGTAAGTTGGCTGTGCGTTACCCACTTTATATTGGCATGGTGGCTTTAGCGCGCTATATGGTACTGGAAGTAAAAACATTGTCAGCTGAGCAGATTTTAGCGGTTTCAGGCGCAGTGTTGGTAATGGCGCTTGCAGTGTTGGCTGTGCGCTACGGCCATGTGCGCTACCCTTATACTGAAGATGGTGACAATCCCAATACCCCAATTATTAAGTGATCAGTATTAAAGGCACCCATAAATGACAGGTGAATTTTTGAGTAATCCGTTACTAGAAACCAATATTCAGAGTTTAAAACGTATCCACCAAGGAAAAGTGCGCGATATATACGATATTGATGCAAACACTATGTTATTGGTCAGTACCGATCGGCTTTCTGCTTTCGATGTGATTTTGCCTACAGGCATTGCCAATAAAGGCGCGATGTTAACGCAGATGGCAAATTTTTGGTTTGAAAAACTCAAAGATGTGGTGCCTAACCATTTAACCGGTATTGACCCAGATAGCGTTGTAAGCAACGCAGCAGAACAAGCGCAACTTGGCTCACGTGCGGTAGTGGTGAAAAAACTGAAAGCTTTGCCCATTGAGGCAATTGTCCGCGGTTATTTAGTCGGTAGCGGATGGAAAGAATACAAAGCTAAAGGCACCGTATGTGGCATACATTTACCTGCAGGCTTGCAAGAAGCCGCTAAATTACCCGCGCCTATTTTTACGCCTTCAAGCAAGGCGGCCGTTGGTGAGCATGATGAAAACATCAGTATTGCCCAAGTTGAAGCCTTAATCGGTAAAGACTTAGCCACGCAAGTGGCAAAAGTGGCTATTGCGCTATATGAGCAAGCCGCAGAATATGCGCTCACACGCGGCATTATTATTGCTGATACCAAGTTTGAATTTGGTTTAGATGCTAACGGTGTGTTGCATGTGATGGATGAAGTACTCACTCCTGATTCATCGCGCTTTTGGCCTGCTGATAGTTACAAAGTAGGCTGCAACCCGCCCAGTTACGATAAGCAATATGTGCGCGATTGGCTGGAATCGACAGGTTGGAACAAAACACCACCTGCGCCAGCCTTGCCTGCAGAGGTTGCACAAAAAACCAGTGAAAAATACATGGAAGCGTTTGAGCGTCTGACAGGACACCCGCTTAATCCTGAATAAATTTATGCTCCTTGCTATGTTTGAAAAACTAAAATCTTTAAGCAAACATTTAAAAAATGAGTTTGAAGTTTATCGTTTGGTGCTTAAGCACCCCCAAACACCATGGATCGCTAAAGTGTTTTTAGGGTTAGCGGTCGGTTACTTACTATTGCCATTTGATTTGATACCTGATTTTATCCCTGTATTAGGTCAACTTGATGATGTTGTTATCATTCCACTATTAATCTACATCGCTTTATTGTTTATTCCCCAAGTGATTATTCAAAACTGTCGGGAGCAAGTGCGCGCGACAATTTAGCTACAAACTTGAGCATATTCTTTTACTATTTTATTTGAGTAGGCTTGTTATAATTAGAACTCAAAATTAATTAGTTTTTTTCATTTATATTTTATTCACGTAGGAATTAGTCATGTCGTTAAACCAAGTGCCAACCGGTAAAGATGTCCCCAATGATTTTAATGTCATTATTGAAATTCCAATGCAGGGCGACCCAGTTAAATATGAAGTAGACAAAGATAGCGGCGCGATTTTTGTAGACCGTTTTATGGGCACGGCCATGCAATATCCAACCAATTACGGCTATGTGCCACATACATTGGCCGATGACGGTGATCCTGTTGACGTGTTGGTGATTACCCCTGTGCCATTGATTCCAGGCGTAGTGGTGCGTTGTCGCCCATTAGGGGTATTGTTGATGGAAGATGAAGCTGGCTTAGATGCAAAAGTGCTGGCTGTACCTATT
>JBARQL010000105.1:0-4443 GCA_049643685.1 Methylotenera sp. | reverse complement strand
TCATGTTTCGTTTTGGCAAAGGGTCAACAAGAGGCCATATTCTCAACCCTGCAAATTTTGCCGCATTCAGCGCTTTTGCCTGGATGCCGCATGCATGGCTTTCGCCAGGGCAATGGGGCAACGAAACGTTAACCGCTTTCTGGATGCTTGCATTAGGCGCAACCGTGGCAGGGCGCGTGGCTAGATGGGATGTGAGTTTTACTTTTATTGCTGCTTGGCTGGGGCTGTTTGCAGTGAGGCTGGTTTGGCTAGGTTATGCACCTGATTTAGCCGGTGAGATATGGCTACACCAAGCCATGAATGGCGCGACTATCTTGTTTGCCTTTTTCATGATTTCAGACCCGATGACCACACCGCAGCATCGTGGCGCTCGCATTGCTTATGCAATCTGCGTCGCACTTACCGCATTTGTTTGGCAATACGGCTTATTCAAACCGCAAGGCTTAATGGTTGCGTTATTTGTTTGGAGTTTTACCGTACCGATTTGGAATAAATGGTGGAAAGCGCAACGGTTTACTTGGCGTGCAACTGGTGCGTAATTTGAGGACAACTTTTTAAGGATAAGTTTTTATTAAAAGCATCGTGTAAATGCGCCGAGCGAAAATATATGCCCTGGAAGCCTTTATTTACATGGCTCACAGGGCATCGAAAGTTGCAGATATTATCTCTGCATCCTTTAACTTCAACATTCTAGATATCTGGACACAGGGAAGGGATGATGTCGGCAATTTGAATGGTGTAGGTCCCGTACTGTTTAGTGAGGGAGCAGGTAGAAAGTCCTTTGATATAACAGATGGTTTTAAGACTAGCTTCGCAAACGCCCCATTAACGGCTATCTATTATTTTAGTTATACAGGATATTCAGGGTTCACTTTTGCTAGCGCAGAAGGTGGGGATCCAGCCTATTTGAGGATAACAACAATTGCTGCAGCTGTTCCTGAACCAGAGACTTACGTCATGCTGCTAGCAGGACTGGGCTTGGTTGGCTTTGTGGCACGCCGCCGCAAACATAACCTCATGTAATCATCGTTAATTCGGCGATTAATACGGGAGCTACGGCTCCCGTTTATTTATGGCGCTTCATCTTGGTGTGAAGGCGAAAAATAGAGGATGTAAGAATAGTGAGTTATTTTATTGATCTTCTAGCGGATAGGGCAAAGCTTGAATGCTCAGCGCAGTACCATTCCAATAAACAGGGGCTTCAGCCAGTGCTTCTAAGCGAATTTCAGCAAGCACATCAAAGCCACCAGCAGGGGCAGGGGCGCTGCGAACAATTTTGCCTACGGTTTCGTTATTTTCATTGAGCACATCGTTGCCCGCTTGTGGCGGTGTGCTGGTTTCAATATGCGCCAGTTGGGTACGACGTTTTACCTTACCTAAATAATGCGTGCGCGCGACGATTTCTTGCCCGGTGTAGCAGCCTTTTTTAAAATTGATGGCATCAAGACAATCTAAATTCACCATTTGCGGCACAAATTCTTCTTGGGTGTTGAGCACAATATCAGGAATACCTGCTTGAATTTCCAGCCATTCCCAGCAGGGTTTGCCTACTGGTTTGCACTGGGTTTTAAGGGCTTGCCAAATTTCTTTTGCTTTTTCTGTTTTGCCGATTATTTCAAAGCGCGGTATTGCGCTCGGCAGGCGAATGAGCGTGCCGTGTTCAGAGTGGCTTGCCTCATAGGCTTGTTGCGGCACTTGCGGAAAAAAGGCACTCAGCATCGTTGGCACATCGTTGCCGCTTAACCCAATTTTGACGGTGGCGTCAGAAATGTTATTGATCGTTACTTGTGAACGCATCACATACATTTTTAGGCGTTTAGCAATCGGTTCCGCGAGTTTATGATTAAGCTGTAAGTAAAGTTTGTTGCCTTGCATATACGCCAAAAACAGCGCCAGCAATCGGCCTTTAGGGCTGCAATAACCCGTGTAGTGCGCGTTGTCGTCACTCAGTAGTTTGACATCATTGGTGACTTGTCCTTGCAAAAAGGTTACTGCATCGTCACCACTGATTTCGAGTAAATCCAGGTGCGATAAATCGCAAATCACATTTTCATTTTGCGCGTAGGTGAGCTCTTTTTCAGTATTGCCGAACGAGCTAATCGTGCCGTTATCAAACACGCCACCTTTGATAAATAAAAACTCTTGCCAGTCGTTGTTTGCCATGTGTTACTCTTTAAGTTAAATAATCTTGCTCGCTGAAACCATTATATCTTGAAGCCTATCACTCTGACATTACTACCTTCACGTCGCCTGTTACTACTCTTGGTTGTGGCAGGTATATTTTTCAGTTTAATGTTGTTTTTAGTCCCAATTCCACAGTGGCTACGCATGGTTGTACTGCTTTTAGTGTTATTGTCTACAGTCTATTTTTGTTTGCGAGATGCTTTGTTGAGGTTGCCTTGGTCGTATACGGCCATTCACATTGATCATAAAAATCATCTGCGCTTAACCCAAAAAAGTGGCAAACAATTCGAAATGCATGTGCTTGCAAACACCGTGGTGACTGCCTATTTAACGGTATTGAACGGGCAGTTAAAAGAGGCGACTTTGTTGCAAAAGTTAATTGCAAAGCACATTGTTATTTTGCCAGATGCGGTAGACGCAGAAGATTTCCGCCAATTACGCGTTTGGCTACGCTGGTCAAAAGTTATCGCTCCTCAAACAAGGGAGTTAGATGTTGCTGAAGATAAAATTGTTTGAATGCTCACTTTTTGCCTGTTTGAAGATTAATTCGAGATTGACCTAGCCAGTGCCATGGCATATATGCGGCTGAGCAATGCGCTAACTAAAGTGGTTATCGTGCGCAATGGCAGCTTCGTTTTGACTACGTACTCGTATGAATTCTTTTCTATAAAATCGCAGTGCTTCGCCTATTTGCCGTACTGGATGCTTGGTAAAATAGGCGGCGAGTAATAGTAAGCCTGCAATTGAGGTTAAAATCCAGCTCAAATCAAATGGCGCAATGTCACGGCGAGCAGGTTTCTGTTTTTTCATCTCTTCTAATAAACTGTGTACATTGTCGCCATACACGTAATTTGCGCCAATTTCTTTGGCGACAGATTTTAAATATTCTGCATTGAGCTTAGAAAGGTAGCGGTCATTCGCGCCAGCTACGTTGTCATCTCTCACGCCAAGGGTCGATTCTGAAATTTGCGCAATCCCAGGTTGCATCGCAAAGCTTTCGTTAGACCAATAGCCAATCACCTGATTTTTATCGCTTAATTTTGGAATAGCCACCCCTTTTTCAGATCCCACACCCACTAGCAGCCAGCCATCTGCACCCTGAAAGTTAGTCAAATCTTTGGTGTTAAAGGCATGCAATTTAGGAGCTTCTTCACCATCGGTAAACAACAACACTTGCGCCGGCTCTGGAAAACTGCGGATAATTCTTGAGATACCATACATACTTTCACGCACACGGCTATTGCCAGACCACGCAGTGCGCCAGTCCAAATGGTCAATGGTATCTTGGACGGCTGCAAAATTTTCACACACTTCAATCGGGTTGTAGAGCGCGGCAACACTATTGCCGGCAAATAAACCAATGCTCACTTTGGTACCACAGGGTAAAGATGAGATCGTTTCATGCATTAGCTTTTGTGTATGCGCAATGCGCGACACAGGCTTGCCATCTATCTCCATATCAATGGCGTTCATGCTTTGAGAAATGTCCGAGATGAGTAAGTAAGTATAAATATTATGTTTGATTGGAATCGTAGGCTTAAATAAGGCAATGATTAAAAATAGCAACGCGCCAGTAAGCAAGGCGGTGTCGCGGTGCTGTTTAAAATAGTTGAGTAGTTTTTTCATTGATTTTTTTTAGAGCCTAGGATGCACTAATTAAATTCATCGGGTAAATTTGTTTTTGTTGTAGGCTGACTTTAGTCTGACCTACAAAAGCTATAGTTCATTAAGGTAAGCCATTGGGTATATTGCCTAAAATTAAGCCTGGTGAGTCTGAATCACCCACGCCTGGGGTCGGGTTTTCTGGCAATAATGAAATTACGCGGTCTAGGTTACGACGCGTACCCCAGTGGCTGTTATCTTGTATTAAAGCTTGTTTGTATGAGCTGTGCGCTTGCATGAGTAAATATTCTACTTCGTCGCGAATTTTAGTATCGTTACCACCACTGACTTGTAACGCTTTTAAGAAAAACATATTCCCTACATTGTGTTGAACCGCTGCCCGTTGCGCTGGCGTGCCTTTTTGTGTGAGTTGCGAGTAAAGCAGGGTGGCTTCTTTAAAGCGTTCATTTTTTGCCAGCCAATAGGCCGTGGCGTATTTCGCTTCATAGCTTTGTTTGTCGGTTTGCGGATTTTTACCAGTGCTGACAGCAAGGTTAAAAGTCTCAATTTGCCGAATACGATTGATCTCAAATATTAAGCCAGCTACTGATGCCAGCGCAATGAGGATGAGTAAAATGGTGAGTTTTTTAACCGTCA
>JBARQL010000104.1:0-7540 GCA_049643685.1 Methylotenera sp. | reverse complement strand
TGAATGCGAGCGTGAGCCGCGCGTTAAGCGGTAAAAATTTAGAAGATATACAATTGTAGGAGTGCAATAAATTGCGCTCCTACAAATAAGGAAACAGAATGCCACAAATTATAGTTTTACCACATGTAGAGCTTTGCCCTGAAGGCGCAGCGATTGAAGCGAAAACAGGCGAATCAATCTGCGACGTGCTGTTAAACAACCATATTGACATTGACCACGCCTGCGATCAAGCATGCGCCTGCACCACTTGCCACGTGATTGTGCGCGAAGGTTTTAAATCGCTCAATCCATCCAATGACCAGGAAGATGATTTACTAGATAAGGCCTGGGGATTAGAGCCCAACTCACGTTTATCTTGCCAAGCGCGGGTTGGCACTGAAGATTTAGTGGTAGAAATACCAAAATACAGCATTAACATGGCCAAAGAAGGGCATCGTTAATTTAAGACTCAAAATTCAGACTTAGCACTAATATTATGGCACTAGCAGATTGAATAAGGGCGCGTATATCGCGCCCTTATTCAGTAATAACCTCTTTTATAAGAACTAGTTAGCTTCTGCTAAACCTAATTCAACCGTATCTTCTTTTTTGTGATGTAACGGTACTTTTTTCATTAAAACTGCTAGCGCAAATATGGCAATTGCGCTTAGTACTGCGGTTAAAAAGCCAGTCAATGGCACCATAAAAGCCGTATAAATCATCAACCAAAAATGAAATTTGCTTTTCATTTCAATCACTTCCTGAATCTCTTTCCATTTCACCATACCTGAGGCCACATAGAGCAAAATGCCGCCGATACACGCCATCGGCACTTGTTCTAAATACGTCGCCAAATAAGCTGCGAGTAATAATTTAAAGGAGAATTTTGCAATGCCCGCAAGCGGTGAAACTGCGCCAAGCCTGATATTGACGGCTGTTCTAGCGAGTGCGCCAGTATGTGGAAAACCGTTAAACAAAGGTGTGAAAATATTCACCATGCCCTGCCCCCACAACTCTTTATTGGGGTTAAATGGCACGCCCTTGTTATTGGCCATACGGTCCGCCATACGGCTGCACAACAAGCTCTCAACCGCTGCCACAAAATAAATCGCCACTGCAAAATAAATCAAATCAAACCACACTTGGCTTGTCATGTCAGGCAATTTAGGCATGGTAATCGTTAAAAAATCGGTGGGGATACTACCATATTTATCTTTAATTAAGACTAAGCCTTTGTCTTTCCAGAATGTGGCAGCGGCTAACCAGCCCAAGCCCAAACCAAACACAGGAGCTGGAATAAATGTAGAAATTTTAATCAGCACTTTGCATATTGCGAAAGTTGAAAGCGCAACAATCACCGCGTAAACATTCAGCTCCCCAAAATATTCAATGGTTTTTTTGATTTGACCAATAAAGTCATAGCCAATTTTATGATGAAAGCCAAACACCTCGCCCATTTGTGAAAACGCAATCACCACGGCAATACCAATGGTAAAACCCACCACAATCGAATGCGGCACTAAAGTGACCACTTTGCCTTTTTTCAGCAAACCAGTGAGCATGAGCATGACACCTGCAACAATCGAAGTCAGCACCAAAAAACTATGGTTATAGGTCGCCATTAGCCCTGCAATAATCGGGATATACGCAGCCGTTGGGCCATAGACTTGGTATTTACTGCCGCCAAACAAAGCGCCTAATAAACCTGCCACCGCGCCGCCAACAATCCCTTGCTCAGGACGCAAACCACTCGCCATGGCAAAGCCCATGGCTAACGGAATCGCCACCATTGCCACCACTAAACCAGCCGTTAAGTCTTTGATAATATTTTTTGTGACATTACCCTTGGCTAAATCTTCATAACGCCCATCATTCGGGTTAAGATAAAATTTAAGTGTGCGTAATAAAGTGCTGGTATCTTGCCTGTGGCTCATATCAAAACTTTCGGTTTTTGCAGAATTTATGATTGAAAACGTCGGGCTAAATTATACAGTGTTATGCGTTTAACTTGCGCATGAGGGCGTTACTTATGTACTAAATTTTGCATAAAAAAAGCATGCAAAAACTTAATTTGCATGCTCATCTTATTTTGATGCTCTGCAAGCCTTATCAATAAAGGCTTGCAGAGGCATTAATTTTTCTCGTAAGGAAAGTCGCCTGAAAATGACGATGCTTTTGACACTTTTTTACAGTGAGACGGTCTCCGGCAAAAAGCGTACTTCACCCGTTGCCAAATTATAAATTCCGCCCACCATGCCGATTTGTTTATCGCTAAGCATATCTTGAATAATATCGCTACTATGGATGATTTCGTTGATTTGCACTTGCACGTTTAAAGCACATACTTTATCCACAAAACTCAAGTTAGTGGAATCACGTTGCGCTTCTGTGGTTTTTTCCATACGCACCGCAGGGCGAATCAAATTGATAATTTCGCCAATATGGCCTTCTCTAAAATTATCACATGCTGCTTTTACCGCGCCACAATCGGTATGGCCCAGCACCACAATCAGCTTGCTACCTAAGTACTTTGAGCTAAATTCCAAGCTGCCAATCACTTTGTCTGAAGCAATATTGCCCGCCAAACGCACACTAAAAATATCTCCCAGCGCTTGATCAAACAGCATTTCAACGGGCGCGCGTGAATCGCTGCAACTTAACACTGAAGCAAAAGGATGCTGACGCTCTTTAGTGATGCTGACCAAGCTCATCATGTCTTTATTCACTGTTAAGTTATTGGTAAAGCGATGATTACCTTCAATCAAAATATCCAAAGCTTCTTGTGGAGACATCTTGTCGCGATTCAATAAGGGATGTTTGTACATGCTGATATTCCGCGTAATAGGTTGGCAATCATTATACCTTACCCAGCTTATTCAACTTAGTAAAAAGCCTGATGCACCATAAAAAAGCCCGCTACAAGAGCGGGCTTGAGTGTGTGGCCTTGCAGCCACACGAGGGGAGATTTACGACTTCAAACTAGAACATCCATTGCGCACGCATAATGACTGCTTTTTCGTCATCTACACGTTTTTGGTTGATGATAACGCCACCTGTTGCGCCACCAATCACATCATTAAAGTCAGTAGCCACATAATTCAACATGAAGCGCATATTAGCAGTTGGCAAGAACTTCAAACCCAATGTCCAAGCTTCAGCCTTAGCAAAACCAGCCGCCGCAGTAGTAATTTTAGTATCTGCTGCACCTACTACACCTTGGCCAATACCTGCGGCATTGTAGTCAGATGCATCAAACTCGCTGTAACGCACGCCAACTTCCCACAAACCACCTTTAAAGTTTGTCGGGTCAAAATCATTTTTCGGTTTCAAGCCACCGAATGCTCCACCTTTGTAAGCATCTGCATAGTTTTCACCTGTAATTGTCCACAGCGCCTCTGCATACCAGTTTTCAGTATCAAGGTCATATTTACGCTTAGCACCACCAACAGCAGTTTGTGTTGAAAATTCATTATTTTGCTGCATCCACTCAGATTGAACTTTGAATGGGCCGTAAGCAACAATGCCTTCCAAACCTACTCGACTGCGATCAATACCACTGAAGGTACCACCTGTAGCAGTTGCAGCTGAGTTAGCCAATACAGGCGCTCTAAAGAATGTAGCACCACGACCTTCTGTACGACCAGCAGAGCCAACCGTACCTTCTGGTGTGTCACCTTGTGAGAATGATGCACCTGCATGCAAGACCATTTCTTTATTGCCCATAATTTCAGCAAAGTTAGCGGTTACGCGACCTATGATATCTTTACCATCTTCACGAGCATCAGTTTCTGCATTTTTAGCATTTCCGTTTGAAGCAGCTAAAGCATAGGTTACGCCAGTAAATGGTTGACCATGTACCATGACGCCGATTTCTTTGGCTGGAGCTAATGAATTGACAAAAGAACGCTCCATAAAGTCAATGTTATTTGAACTAGTTAACTCTTCCAAATTCATTGGCATTTTAAATTGGCCAAAACGGAACTGTACTGGTTTCCACCATGCAACATTCAAATAGCCTACATCTAAAGTTGTAGTATTACCAAGATCAGCCACTACTTCACCTTCGTAGTAATCTTTAAATGCCACTTTGAAGCCTAAACGAGCGCGACGGATATCAAAGGTATCAGTAACACTACCTGAGTTAGGAATTGAGTTAGCAACAAGAGCATTACGTGCATTTGCGGCAGTAAGAGCTGCGCCAGCCAACCCTGTGGTAGGGATAGTAAGAGCAGGGTTATTAGAGCTATCATTGTGATCAAAAAAACGATAATCCGCATGTACGCGACCATTGATTTGTGCTTTAAACTTGCCATCACCACT
Source organism: Methylotenera sp. (assembly GCA_049643685.1). Taxonomy (GTDB): domain Bacteria; phylum Pseudomonadota; class Gammaproteobacteria; order Burkholderiales; family Methylophilaceae; genus Methylotenera. The sequence continues at coordinate 3,241 of JBARQL010000104.1, read as the reverse complement.
TTCAAAGCTCAAACCATCTTTAAACTTAGCTGAAACTGCTGTTTCTTTTTTCGCTGCAGCCGCTTCTTTTTCGCCTTCACGGCCTTTCATTAACAGCGCGCCTTCTTCTTCGGTCAATACGCCTTTTGCAATCAATGCATTCACAATATCATCGGTAGAATCGGCCATTGCATTCGCGCCAAAGCCCATTATCAATGAGCCAGCGAGGGTTGCGGCGATTAAGCTGCGGTGTTTAAAACCAATCTTGTCGTTCATCAAAAACTCCCTTGTATTAAATTTAATCATGCGTTTTTCAACAAGTGAGATTGTGTGATTCTTGTGTGACAATTTGATGACAAATAACTACTTATTGAATACCATTTGACGATGTTGTTTTTTTACAACAATCAAATAAAGTTTATCAATTAGCGTCTATTTTGGTGCGACTAAACCCTTCCCCAAACGAACCACCCAAACTTTGCTCGGGTACTCATTCAGGTTGTCTTCACCCACACCAAAATCGTTATCGTTACTAATCGCAACTACGCCAGGTGTTAGCAAGGCCAAGCCTTCCAGTTTATCTGTATCAATTTTAAAAAAAACGTCGCGGCTGTCAAACACTTCACGCATTTGTGCAGGTTTGATGGCGAGTTTTTCTAAATCTTCACCTTCTTTTTCAAATAACAAACTGTTCGCATCGGCGTGGCTCAACACATTGGTTGCGTCACTTAAATCAGCCACGATCAGTTTTACTTTCTTGGTAGCGCGTTCTAGTAACAGCAATTTGTCTTGCTCAAACGCAATGGCATCTGAATATTTCAAGTCTTTTTGTTTGTCGGCTTCCGGATAAGCAGATTTGCTATTTTGGAACAATACAAACATCCCGGTGACTTTCGCATCAGTGGGATGCGTAATGTCTAAGCGCAATACTAGCACTACGCGGCTATTTTTAAAATCTTTGTCCTTGGCATCTCCCATCGGGCTTTGTAGCGTGACATAAGCCGTTTTTCCATCAGGCGTAATGCTCAAATTCTCAAAGCCGCGATTCGCTCTGCGTTCTTTATAAATGGCGGGCAATATGGCTTTTACGGGGTAATTGACATCGGCATAACTTTTGCCAATCGGCACATAACGCACTAATACGTGACCGTTCGTATCCACCACCGCAACGCTGGGGCCATATTCTTCTGAAATTAAAAAATTACCGTCTGGCAAAAGTTGTAGTGCTTCAGCATCAAGGCCTGCTGGATTAAAATTCAGCGTTGTGCCTGAATTATTGGCATAAACGGCTTCATCCTCTTTGTTATTGCTCAAACCTGTGACGGGTTTGCCTTGGCTATCCACAATAGGAATCGCGCGAATGACCTCGATTTTTCCCTACGCGAGCTTCGCATGGATAATCGCTGGCGTGAAGTTTGGTAATGGGAAGACTTTGCCATACACTTTGCCGGCACTATTCACATAGTCAAAATTAACACCTCGGTCGGTCATCATGTAAAACTCCCCCGGCTTATTGGGGATTGGCACCAGGGCTGAACCTATGCCAGGAATAGTTGGGTTTGGGTAGCCATTTTTGGCAGCAAGTTCAAGTGAACCAAGTGCAATATTGGGATTGATTGCCGTAATGTTTGTGGGTGGCAACACGAATGTTGCTAACACACTAGCGTGACCGTTTTCGTTCGGCGTGCTGGGTAATACAGACCAGTCTTCTGCCTGAGATTGACAAGACAAAGCCAATATTGAAATGAGTATAAAGAAGCGTGAGCGGGACTGAAATGACATAAAGACTCCTAATGAATTAGGATAAGCCTAACATCGTGTTGTGATAGTTTAATGACAAACTATTGTAAAAGTGATGACTGCATAAATGGCCAAAAACACCACAAAACCAACGTCGCAAAACAATACTAAATCCCATAAAAACGCTACGGACAAAAAACACTGCCCTGCAAGCCTTTATTTATAAGGCTTGCAGGGCAGTGTAATAAAGACAGATAAAAAACCTTGTTTATTTATTTAAAAATTCGACTTATTCAATCAGTTATTGCCGAGAAATTTCCTCTGTGTTGATATGCCGCACATCCTTACCTTTCACCATATACACCACATATTCTGAAAGATTTTTGGCGTGATCACCGATGCGCTCAATGGCTTTGGCCACAAACAATACTTCTAGCGTCATTGAAATAGTGCGTGGATCTTCCAGCATGAAGGTAATCATTTGGCGAATTGCGGCTTGGTATTGCTCATCGACTTTTTCATCCATCTTAGCGATTTCCTGCACTTTGGTTTCGTCAGAACGGGCAAATGCATCAAGCGCCATACGCAGCATGGTTTGGGTGACCAAGGCCATCGCTTTGATATCAGAGAATTTGGTAGACCAGGCACGATTGGCCTCATGAATACTGATAGCAAATCGCGCAATCTTAGCCGCTTCATCACCAATGCGTTCCAAGTCAGTAATCGTTTTAATCATCATTAAAATCATACGCAAATCGCCTGCGGCGGGCTGACGGCGGGCAATTATGGTGCTGCAATCTTCATCGATTTGCACTTCCAGCGCATTGACTTGATGGTCTTTTTTAACGACTGTAACTGCCAGCGTAGGGTTTGATTCAACTAACGCTTTCATCGCATCGGCAATTTGAGTTTCCACCAAACCGCCCATTTCGAGCACTTTTGCGCGCACGCTTTCTAGCTCTGCATCGTATTGTTTAAAAATATGTTCTGAACTCATGGCGCTTCCTTATTGTTTAATTTACTGCGTTTGATTAAGAATGAGATTAACCAAATTTACCTGTAATGTAATCTTCTGTTTCTTTGCGTGTTGGGCGTGTAAATATCGAGTTCGTATCCCCATATTCCATCAACTCCCCCAAATACATATAGGCGGTGTAATCGGATACGCGCGCCGCTTGTTGCATATTATGCGTCACTACCAAAATAGTGAGTTTCTCTTTTAGCTCACTCATCAGTTCTTCAATATTCGCTGTCGCTATCGGGTCAAGCGCTGAAGTGGGCTCATCAAATAACATGATTTCCGGATCAGTCGCCAAAGCACGCGCAATACACAAGCGTTGTTGCTGACCGCCAGATAAATTAAACGCTAAATCTTGCAAACGGTCTTTTACTTCATTCCAAAGCGCTGCGCCTTTGAGCGCCTCTTCTACTTTATCATCAATGGTACGTTTGTTTTTTTCATCTCGTACGCGTAAGCCGTAGGCTACATTTTCGTAAATCGTTTTAGGAAACGGATTCGGTT
>JBARQL010000103.1:0-4822 GCA_049643685.1 Methylotenera sp. | reverse complement strand
CGTGTTACCCCGCCTAGCAAATGCCAGATATTATGCGGGGAATAATCCGCTTCAAAATGTTGCGTTTCACTGGTGCTAATGTTACGAATATTGACCAAGCTCCCGCCTTGAAAATCCTGAAAGCTATTGAGGCTCTGCCTACGGTCTAAAGAAACCGTTCCAGTAAGGAAGGGCGTGAGCGTCCAAAGCCAAGCCGCTTTATAGTCTTTAGCATTAAAATCCAAGATGCCGAAATTCTGATAGCGATTTGCGGTGAGGGTGAAATCAAACTTGAAGCGCTGCTGAGCGTAGATTTTGTCTAAGCGAATGCCTGCATAAGCTGTCGTGATATTTTCACTTTTTTTTCTGGATGACTGACGGAATAAATTGTCATCATGCAACCGTGAAACACCGACTATAAAATTAAGCGGGTCTTGCTCATCTGCATCAGCGAATTGAGGCAACAAAGTTGCTGACAAGCCAAATAAAAAAGTCAAAATTACCGCTTGCTTACCCAATTTACTAACGCCAAATTGGCTCAACTCAACACCTTTACGCATGTTGATAGTTTGTTGTGTAGATAGTTTCATCGTTTTGCCTCATATGATTGCGCCATTCACGCCCGGCAGAAAACGGTCACAAGTATCTCGCAGGCGAGCAGCCATTAATTGCAAAAGTACCAACAAAAATTTATTTCCTAATCGTGGATGGTGCACCAGTATTTCATTTAACGCATCATGGGTCAGTACAGCAAAGTCCGTCGGTTCATTTGTGGAACAACTAGCAAACCGAGGGCGCCCATCAATCAATGACATTTCGCCAAGCGAATCACCCACACCCACATTCGCAATGGTTCTGATACCTTGTCTGAATATCAACTTCTCAACCCGTACGGAGCCACTCAACACCAGCATGAGATAATCACCATCCGCACCCTCTTCAAGTAAGGTGTAATCAGCTGGGGCACGATAGCAATCCATATAAAAACAGAGGGATTTGATTTCATCTAAAGCAAAATCTTCGAACAATTTAATATGCTCGATTACCCCCATAATATTCTCAACATACTTTTCAGCACTGCCGAGAAACTCAAGGTCGAAATATATATTTTCTTTTAACTTTAACATTTTCAATATGATATGACAGTTATTTAATCTAATCAATCAATATATTACTCTAAATTTAGCATTTGAAAGTACAAAAATCAATCTAAGCTGGTAAAATCTGTTCTTAACGAAATTTTACAGCTTTGAATAACATGCTCGATAATAAGTGAAAATTGTGTAATTTTAACGACAACCGCTTAAGCTCTATAAATAAATCATCACCTGGCGTGGCATTCAATAGCCCAACACACGTTGAATGTTGCTTATTCGAAACGCATGGCTAAGTGATGTTATCGATAGCGAAAATAAGGCATTAAAAAGTTTAATGAATCGACACAACTATACTCCACCTATCCGCAGGGACGCTGGTATCGCATTTGCCCGCGACAACATTCTATACAACATTGAATCATTGCTCGAGCCTACCATCATCGCGCTCTCTACCTGGTGTGTGGCATTTTGGATTGATGGTCGCCTGACCCCGCCTTATCTCATTTTGTCCGCCATTTTGTTTTACATCACCTTCCCTTGCAGTTCTAAACTCCACATGCCGCCATGGCAAATATTTAGGAATATCATTCTCTCATGGTTATTTCTGGTCATGATTGTGCTGGGTTTTGGCGCGCTTACGGGGTATAGCGCAGAATTTCCGCCAAAGGCAATAAAACTTTGGTTTTGGCTAACGCCAGCTTGCCAATTATTTGCTGTTTTCTGGTTACGCGCCAGCGCACCACTGCTCATCAAATTGCAGGGCGCCGAAAAAAGAGTGGTCATTGCTGGTATCAATGACCAAGGTATCGCACTGGCGGAAAACCTCTCTCACAACCATTACAACACCACTTCTTGCCAAGGTTTTTTTGACGATCGAGGATTAGACCGTATCCGCAGTGATTTAGGGTTTCCTATTTTAGGCAAACTGGCTGACATTCCTGAATACGTCAAACTGCACCAGATCAACATCATATATCTTTCACTGCCTATGGTCAGCCAGCCTCGCATCATCAAACTGTTAGATGAACTGAAAGACACCACGGCTTCTATTTATATTCTGCCGGATATTTTTCTGACAGATCTTGTACAAGGCCGCATGGGGCAAGTAGATGGCATTCCTGTCATGGCGGTCTGTGAAACACCAATCGCAGGTATCGATAGCGTCATTAAGCGACTGACAGATATTGTTCTATCGATTGTTTTACTGTTCCTCATCTCTCCTTTGCTGATGGCCATTGGGCTCGGAGTTAAATTCAGCTCACCAGGGCCGATGATATTCAAGCAACGCCGCTACGGCTTGGATGGCAAGGAAATCACTGTTTACAAATTTCGTTCCATGACGACCTGTGAGGATGACGGCGAGATTATTCAAGCCAGCAAAGAAGATGCGCGCATCACACCCTTTGGTGCGTTCATACGCAAAACCTCTTTGGATGAATTGCCACAATTCATGAATGTCATCCAAGGCCATATGAGCATTGTCGGCCCGCGTCCACATGCGGTGGGGCATAACGAGATGTATCGCAAGCTGATTAAAGGTTACATGATTCGCCACAAGGTGAAGCCTGGCATCACCGGTTGGGCGCAAGTCAATGGTTTTCGCGGCGAAACTGACACGCTGGATAAAATGAAAACACGGATTGAATACGACATTGATTACCTACGCAACTGGAGCCCTAGACTCGACATTTACATCATACTCAAAACACTGTGGGTCATCGTCAAAGGGCAAGACAATGCTTATTAAGCCAGAGCGACTTAGGTTTTTAGCTGGCTGCGGCTTCTTTCTAATGCTGGCTTTACTCTTTATTGGCGGGCATCAACCTGCCTCCGGGCATCTTTTTACGCCGCCTTGGGATAAAGTCGTGCATTTCTTGTTCTACGGCGTATTAACAATCCTCGCCGCCATTGCCTTTGCAAAACTGCCACTGCCTTTGCTTGGCTTACTGATTATTGCCATTGGTAGCGCGGATGAAATTCACCAATTATTTGTGCCTGGCAGACAAGCCGGCTTGGATGACTTGGCGGCGGATGCGATTGGCTGCTTACTCGCATTAATGCTCGCTTATTGGTTACGAACACAATTGGAAAATTACTTAAATCACACACAAATACCTGCGAGCGAAAAATAATGCCCTGAAAGCCTTTATTTATAAGGCTTCCAGGGCATCGAAATAAGATGAGTCAGATTTACGCTCTTTAAACAAGCGCGATAGCTTTAAAAGCCAATCAAAAACCAACTAAAAAACCCGCTAAAAAAACCAATAGTGATCAACCAGCAGTGCTGCAAATAGTAAGGTTAAGTAAATAATAGAATACTTGAAAGTACGTTTAGCCAAATCATCCGAGTATTTTCGATACAATCCGATGACATACGCCATAAATATGGCGTTCAAAATGACGGCTGAAGCCAAGTAGATCAAGCCGCTCATCCCCATCCCGTAAGGCATCAGTGAAACAGCGACCAAAATAATGGTATAAAGTAAAATGTGCAGCAAGGTAAACGCTTCGCCGTGGGTCACTGGTAACATGGGCATACCGACCTTGGCGTACTCTTCACGACGATATAGCGCGAGCGCCCAAAAGTGCGGCGGCGTCCAAGCGAATATAATTAGAAACATAATCAGCGATTCAGGTGCGACCACATTATTCACCGCTGCCCAACCAAGTATCGGCGGCATGGCGCCAGAGGCACCGCCAATCACAATATTCATCGGCGTTGCGGGCTTTAAAAACACGGTGTAAATCACCGCATAGCCAACAAAAGTCGCAAAGGTAAGCCACATGGTGAGCGGATTCACGAAAAAGTACAGAATCGCCAAACCGGTGCTGCCAAGAATAGTGGCGAAAACTGTAGTTTGCGTGGAAGATACTTGGCCGGTAGGCAAAGCACGGGCGCGAGTACGCGCCATAATTGCGTCTATCTTATGTTCAATCAGGCAATTAAATGCGGCAGCCGCGCCGGATGCAAAGGCAATGCCGACCGTTGTCGCCAGTAACAATGGCCACGGCACCATGCCTGGCGTTGCCATGAACATGCCGATGATGGCGGTAAATACAATGAGTGAAGTCACTCGTGGTTTGCAAAGTGAAAAAAAGCTTTTCATGCTTACGCCTAAGTTTTGCATCGTGCTGGTACTGGTTGTCATTGAACGCTCACATTGGTTATCATTTTTTACTTCTTTGAATCTATTTTTTCAAATCTGTTTTTGTTGGTTTGTTATTTTAGAGTTAAGCGCGACCAAAATCATCACTAACAATCCGGCAGTCAGATTATGTGCGACAGCTAACACTAAGGGTAAATGCAATATCAAATTGGCAATGCCTAAGGCAATCTGCGCAAAAAGTGTCATCAGCAACAAGAAACCGATCCGTTTTAATGGTGCATATTTTAAAACATACAAAGCCAGCAGACTCAAGTAAACCAAGGTGACTAACGCTCCGACTCTATGTGTCCATTGTATGGCCGTAATTGATGCGAGTGTTAACGTCCCGCCATCCGCATTTTGACCTAACTCTCGAACTAAATGAAAGGCATCTTTAAAGTTCATTTCAGGCACCAGCACGCCATGGCAAGTCGGGAAATCGGTGCAAGCCAGCGCGGCATAATTGGTGCTGGTCCAGCCACCTAAAGCGATTTGCATAAAAATGATCAGTAAAGCAAAACGTATCGCCAGTTTTAAATTAGTAGCTTTAATAATATTGCCTGCGCTATGCCCCCAGTGGCGGTGTGCAAGCCAAGTCAA
>JBARQL010000102.1:0-6315 GCA_049643685.1 Methylotenera sp. | reverse complement strand
ACAGGCATTTCTTGCCTTCACAAGCTTTTTCGCGTACATTTCATTTATTGCTAGGGGTCTCTAACACCATATTTTGTAGGGTTATTAGAGTGAGATATACCCTTTGAACCTGATGCGGGTCATACCGCCGTAGGGAATGCAGATTCACTGCATCCTTACCTTTAGAATTGAATGAAAAGGAATGCACCGTGAATGCAACTGATAAAAACCTTGCCAAATTTTTAACCGCCACCGCAGAAGTTGACCCTGCAGCCACTCAGCCTTTCGTAAAATCACGCAAAGTGTATGTGGAAGGTAGCCGCCCTGATATCCGCGTGCCATTTCGTGAAATCACTTTAAGTGATACGCCTTCTGTTTTTGGCGCAGAAAAAAATCCGCCAGTGGTTGTGTATGATACAAGCGGCCCTTATACAGATCCAGCCATCAGCATAGACATTCGTAATGGCTTGCCAGCCTTACGTTCTGGCTGGATTTCAGAACGCGGTGATGTTGAACAATTAGATGGCCCAAGTTCTGAATTTGGCGTGGCGCGTAAAAACGATCCTGCCTTGGCTGAAATGCGCTTCAATTTAACGCGCAAACCGTTACGTGCAAAAGCTGGCCAAAACGTGAGCCAAATGCACTATGCGCGCAAAGGCATTATTACTCCTGAAATGGAATATATTGCCATTCGCGAAAATCAACGCCGTGAAAACATGAGCGAACTACTTCAAACGCAACATAAAGGCCAAGATTTTGGTGCCTCTATTCCAAAAGCGATCACGCCTGAATTCGTGCGCGATGAAGTGGCTCGTGGTCGCGCGATTATCCCCATGAATATCAACCACCCAGAAATTGAACCGATGATTATCGGCCGTAATTTCTTGGTAAAAATCAACGCCAACATTGGTAATTCTGCACTTGGTTCTTCAATCAGTGAAGAAGTTGAGAAAATGGTATGGAGTACACGTTGGGGTGGCGATACCGTAATGGATTTATCAACTGGTAAAAATATTCACGAAACTCGTGAATGGATTATTCGTAATTCCCCAGTGCCAATCGGTACTGTGCCTATCTATCAGGCATTGGAAAAAGTAGATGGCAAAGCCGAAGATCTTACTTGGGAAATCTTCCGCGATACCTTGATTGAGCAAGCTGAGCAGGGCGTTGACTACTTCACTATTCATGCAGGCGTACGCTTGCCATATATTCCCATGACTGCAAAACGTATGACCGGTATCGTGTCGCGCGGTGGTTCAATTATGGCTAAATGGTGCTTGGCGCACCATAAAGAAAGCTTCTTATACGAGCACTTTGAAGACATCTGCCAAATCATGAAGCAATACGACGTTTCGTTTAGCTTAGGTGATGGCTTGCGTCCAGGCTCAATTTACGATGCCAACGATGAAGCGCAATTCGCTGAACTTAAAACATTAGGTGAATTGACGCAAATCGCCTGGAAACATGACGTGCAATGTATGATTGAAGGCCCCGGTCACGTACCGATGCACCTTATTAAAGAAAATATGGAGCTACAACTTGAGCATTGCGGTGAAGCCCCGTTCTATACATTAGGCCCATTAACCACAGACATAGCACCAGGCTATGACCACATCACTAGCGGCATTGGCGCAGCAATGATAGGCTGGTACGGCTGTGCCATGCTTTGTTATGTAACACCTAAAGAACACTTAGGTTTACCAGATAAAGAAGACGTGCGTGTAGGCATCATCACCTACAAAATCGCCGCCCATGCGGCTGACTTGGCAAAAGGTCACCCAGGTGCGCAAATCCGCGACAATGCACTTTCAAAAGCACGATTTGAATTCCGCTGGGAAGACCAATTTAACCTTGGGTTGGACCCTGAAAAAGCTAAGGAATTTCACGATGAAACCTTACCGCAGGAAGGCGCAAAACAAGCCCACTTCTGTTCTATGTGCGGTCCACATTTTTGCTCAATGAAAATATCACAGGATGTACGCGATTACGCGGCTGATAAAGGTGTTTCAGAGCAAGAGGCGCTCACCAAAGGCATGCAAGAAAAAGCGATTGAGTTTGTGAAAAAAGGCAGTGAGGTCTATCAAAAAGTGTAATTACTTTTTGGTCGGTTTATCCGAGGGTCAAACCGAATAATCATGCAAAATAAAAAAGCAGGCTAAATGCCTGCTTTTTTATTTAAAACTTTCAAATTGGATTACTAAAGATACATTACCCAATATGTTGTACTAATCGCAATAAATTACAGGTGTAGCCATACTCATTGTCGTACCAACCGATTACCTTTAGAAATGTTGAATCCAGCATAATGCCAGCATCAGCATCAAACACCGAGGCGGCTGGTGCGGTGCGGAAATCAGTAGAAACTACTTTTTCTTCAGTGTATTCCAACACATTTTTTAGCTTGCCCAAGGAGGCTGCTTTCATCGCTTCGCAGACTTGTTTGTAGTTGGTTTCTTTGTTGAGTTCAACAGTTAAATCTACTACAGATACGTCAGCAGAGGGCACACGTAATGCCATGCCAGTAATTTTTTTATCAAGCGTAGGGATTAACGCGCCTATCGCTTTAGCTGCACCTGTACTCGAAGGGATGATGTTTTCAAAAACACCTCGGCCGCCGCGCCAATCCTTTTTGGAGGTGCCGTCTACCGTAAGTTGTGAGGCTGTCGCCGCGTGAATCGTGGTCATCAAGCCGCGTTTTATACTGAAATTGTCGTTCAATACTTTTACTAGCGGCGCTAAACCGTTGGTGGTGCATGAAGCCGCTGAAACAATGGCTTGATCTTTATAATCTTCATGGTTCACGCCATATACAAACATTGGTGTGTTGTCTTTGCCAGGGGCAGATTGCACTACTTTTTTTGCACCGCGGTCCAAGTGAATTTGGCAGCTTTCTTGCGTTAAAAATTTGCCAGTAGATTCTACCAAAACATCGACTCCACTTGTATCCCAGTCGATATAGGCTGGGTCGCGTTCAGAGGTCACATGAATTTTTTTGCCATTAATCACTAGGTGGCCATTTTCACCGCGTACATCGGCATTAAAACGCCCATGCACCGAGTCATATTTCAGCATGTAAACCATGTAATCGAGCTCTTGCGTGCCGTTCACCGCGACAATTTCTATGTCGCTGAATTCAGCCTCTTGCACCACTGCTCTTAATACCATGCGCCCAATGCGCCCGTAACCATTAACCCCTATTCGCAAAGCCATATTAACCCCCTAAAATTGTTCGACATGGCCTTGAATTAAGCCAAAATTATAATTTCCGTTAGTGTTTCAATATATTCGACCTTTTGCATCGTTAAGTCAAATTTCTGTCACGGCTAATGATCAAGCTTTTTACTGTAATTATTATAGGAACTGGGCTTTATTTTGGTAAAATAGTCCACAAGCTAACAAAATGCAGACTATTTTGACGACAATTAAACTGAATAAAAATCCTGAAGATGCTCAATTGAAGGTGAGCAAGGCACCAGTCCGTCGTGCCGACGCCGCAAAGCGAGACCGCTCTGTTGCGCAGTCTAAAGTAAAGAGGCCAGTCAGAACTGAGTCGCAGCCTGCAAGGCAGGAGACTACCGTACACGCACCGGCTAAGTCTGGGCAACGGAATCATCGCTTTGATGGTAAGCCGCGAGAAAATGTAGCAAAAGCCACATCAACAATTGAGCGACCAACCGTAGAGTCGAACCCCCCAGAAGTAAGAAATAATGAACCTAGGCAAGCGAGAGCGCAGGGCGTGGATACGCGCATCACCCCTAGGCCCAACAAAGATGAGCCGCAATATCGGCAGGCGCCACGCCGTGGTGGCAAAGTACGGGATGGTTATGATGCGGTGAATACGCCGCAATATGGGGCTGCGGCAAAAGCGGCTTATAAATCCACCACAATCAGTACGGATTTACCTCGTCTATCAAAAGTGATGGCGGAGCGTGGTATTTGCTCGCGCCGTGAAGCAGACGAGTGGATTGCAAATGGTTGGGTGAAGGTGGATGGCGTGATTATTGATACGCTAGGTTCACGCATTAACCCCGATGCTGAAATTATTATCAGCAGTTACGCGCATGAGGTGCAAGCTGAAACGGTCACGATCATTTTGCATAAACCGGTGGGCTATGTCAGCGGACAAGCAGAGGATGAGTATCAGCCAGCGATTGTGCTGGTGCATCCTGATAATGAGTGGTTGGATGATCCTGAATTGAATCAGCATCATGCCAAAGAGTTTCAACGCAGATTTTTACAAGGATTAGCGCCAGCCGGCCGCTTGGATATTGATTCAACAGGGATGTTAGTCCTTACTCAGGATGGCCGTGTGGCGCGCCATTTGATCGGGGAAAATTCTACAGTAGAAAAAGAATACTTGGTTCGGGTAGAAGGTAATTTAACTGAAGCGAATATGAAGTTGCTGAATTTTGGCCTGAGTTTAGATGGCGAAAAACTCAAGCCTGCCAAAGTCAGTTGGCAGAATGAAGATCAGCTACGTTTTGTGTTGCGTGAGGGCAAAAAGCGCCAAATTCGCCGCATGTGCGAAATGGTCGGCCTGCATGTGGTGGGTTTAAAACGCGTACGTATTGGAAGTGTTAATTTAGGTAAACTACCTGTTGGCCAGTGGCGATATTTACGCAATGACGAACGGTTTTGAGTTATGCTATTGCTCTGTGGTTATAAGCCCACTTAAAGTTTCGTCAAATTTATTTAAAGGATTAAATCATGAGCTTATTAGATAACGTATTAGGTGCAGTAGTAGGCAAAGTAATGGGTGGCAACCAAGGAGGAATGGCTGCAATTGCGATGGAGTTGTTTAATCAAAATGGCGGTATTGGTGGCATTATGGATAAATTCAAAGCGGGCGGTTTGGGTGATGCAGCAGCTTCTTGGGTTAGTCTAGGCGAAAATAAAGCTGTTTCAGCAGATCAAATTGCAAGCGTATTTGGTAGCGGCGCCATTGCAGATATGGCGGCTAAATTTGGTCTTTCACCAGAAATGCTAAGCAGCCAGCTTGCGCAACATTTACCAGAAGTGATCAATAAAGTAACACCAAGTGGCGCTGTTACTGAGGAATCTGGCAGCATGTTAAGTTCTATTTTAGGCATGCTTAAATAAGAGTAGTACGCAAAAAAAGGGGCTTAGCGCCCCTTTTTTATTTGGCGCATTTTGGTTAAATTTTTCAATTGTTTTACGCTGTCTTTATTGGCACTGCCCTGTAAGCCTTGTAGATAAAGGCTTACAGGGCAGTGAAATTCGCTCGGTGGTTTTTTTAGTAAGTTTAAATCAATTTTTTGTTAGAATAATTTCATGGATATTTTACTGTTATTTAAAGCCGCAATTCTTGGCATTGTTGAAGGTGCTACAGAGTTTTTACCTATCTCAAGCACGGGTCACCTCATTTTAGCGGGCGACTTGCTTAATTTTATGGATCATGACAAACGTGGCGTGTTTGATATTGCTATTCAGTTGGGGGCTATTTTGGCGGTTGTGTGGGAATATCGTGCGCGCTTTGTCAGCACTTTTGCTGGCATCGGTCGCGACCCCATTGCCAACCGCCTCTTCATCAATTTGGCGATTGCCTTTTTACCGCTGGCGATTCTAGGTTTAGCGTTTGGCGATAAAATCAAAGCCTACTTATTTAAACCTGTGCCTGTGGCATTGGCTTTTATTGTGGGCGCTTTCATCATTTTGTGGGCAGAAAAGCGCAAGCATACCGTGACGATTGAAACCGTAGACGATATTCGCCCATTAGATGCCTTAAAACTAGGGCTTGCACAGGCGGTGGCGTTAATTCCAGGCATGTCGCGCTCGGGCTCAACCATCATCGGCGGCTTGTTTTTTGGGCTATCGCGCAAAGCGGCGGCTGAATTTTCATTCTTTCTTGCAGTGCCAACGCTAGGCATCGCTTCGCTCTATTCTATGTATAAAGACAGTGCCTTGCTCAATATGGATGATGTAGGCGCATGGGTGCTTGGTTTTATATTTGCCTTTGTTAGCGCGATGATTGCGGTACGGGCACTCATTCGCTATGTGAGCCACCACGATTTCACCATTTTTGCTTGGTACCGCATTGCATTTGGTGTGATTGTATTGGTAACGGCTTACACTGGCTTGGTCAACTGGACTGTACACTAATGGGATTTGCATGTCTTCGCCAGTAAGCCGCTTTCATGAGTTAGTCGCCACACTGGAAAGCTTTGCCGCGCCTGCCATCACCGAGCCCTTAGCTTTTGGCGAGGCGATGGATAAACTTGATAACAAAGCCTATACCTTTACTGCCACCTTGGCGGTATTACCTTTTTTGCAGCCAATTCCATTAGGCTTTTTTGCGCTGATTGGTAGCGCGGCTTT
>JBARQL010000101.1:0-12585 GCA_049643685.1 Methylotenera sp. | reverse complement strand
GCGTCATTCATCGCTGTTTTAATGCCGCGTGGGGCAATATAGGTCACACCAATGCTAGTATCCACCAACTCGCGACGCAAGGCTTGTGAAAAGCCGTGTACAGCAAACTTAGTTGCGCAATAAGTAGCATAGTGAGGAAAACCTAGCGAACCGAAAATTGAACCAATCATCACATAATACCCTTGGTTTTTGGCCTTAAATGTAGGTAACAAAGCGCGAGTAAGCTGAATAAGTGTCGTCACATTGGTTTGCACCATTTGTGCAATACGCTCATCTGACTGATCTTCCAGCTGAATAAAATCTAACACGCCCGCGTTGTTAATCAAAATATCAATGCCGCCAAGCTTTTGTATTGCTTCGTCTACCACGCGCTGCGCCATATTGGCTTGTGTAAAGTCCGCAACAACAGTTGCATGCTCACCAACCATGATAGGCAATGTTTGTTTGAAGCTCGATAATTTAGTAGCATCTCGTCCAACTAGCGCAAGTCTTGCTCCTTTACTTGCAAGCTGGTGTGCAAGAATACTTCCGACCCCACCCGTCGCACCCGTTAGTAAAATACGTTTGCCATTGAGTTGCATATTATTCCTAAATTAAGTTCATTTAATTTTGCTTGAAATCACATTAATCGCGCTTCAATGTCTCTAAATATATCACCATACAGCTTATAAAACACTTTTGCGCTGTGAATCAATGTAGCCTGATCGTCAGGGTCGGTAATTTGGTTCACCAGACTTTCGTAAAATGAGACATGACTGATGTCTAAAGAACCGTGTGAAAGCAAATAGCTAAAGGCTTTTTTAGGTAAATTTAAGCCTTTCATTATCGTTTCACCCGCTTGTGTTGCGACAGCGGTACTCGTGCCTTCCAGTACCAGCACCATACCAAAAAAACCAATCGGGTTGACACGATGAATCATGTCATAAGCATACGCAACCATTAATTCAGTGGCGATACTTGCACCTGTTTCGGCAGTTTTACTAGTGCGCACAACTTCTTTGTCGCCGCCACATTCGGCGATATCGTTCAGTACCCATTCTTGGTGCCCCATTTCTTCTTCAATGTATTCGCCAATAGCTGTCCGTAACCATTCATAATGACTTGGCAAGCGACCACCACAAGCCATTAGCAAGGGCGTTGTATGTTTTACGTGATGATACGCTTGCGTCAAAAAACCAATATAGGTAGGCAGGGTGATTTGCCCATTTGCACCCTGCGTAATAAGCGGCAAACTCAGCAGCTCCGCACGTTCTTTTTCAGTCGATTGGAGTAAGGTTTGATAAAAAGTCATCAATGGTTTCCTTCATATAATGCGTTAATCTGGTGTTGATAATGTTGCCAAATATGGTCACGGCGATTTCTGCCGTTGGACGTGAGTTGTTGATTTTCAACAGAAAAAGGTGCATCTGCGATAATCCAGCGTTTGATTCTGGCATAGTCTGGCAAATTAGCATTAATGGTTTGCAACGTTTCTTCCAGTTGAGTCGCGCTCACCGCTTGCCGCAACACAATAATTGCCACGTTCCAAGGTCTTGCTTCACCAAATAAAGCAACTTGCGCTATATAAGGCGACATTTTAAGTTCACGCTCAACCCATTCTGGAGAAACATTCCGACCAAATGACGTAATGAATACATTTTTTTTACGACCGTTGATGAACAAAAAGCCATCTTCATCCAAATAACCAATGTCGCCAGTATCAATAAATTCATCTGGTAATATAAGTGCTTGCTCTCCTGTATAACCTAGTAAATTAGAGCCTTTTACGAAAATCTCGTGTTGCGCAGTAATTTCGATTTGAATATGCGGTAAGGGTTTACCAGCACTGCCGATTTTACAGGCTTGCGGTGTGTTGAGCGAAACCACAGAAGCACTCTCAGACAACCCATAGCCTTCAAACACAGGTAAACCGAGTTTAGCCGCACGCTGCAACAGCTGAGGTGAAACCGACGCACCACCCACCGCTAAAAAATTCAAATGTGGCAATTTAGCTGCACCCGTCTCACAAGCTTGTACCAATGCCTGTAGCATTTCAGGGATAAAAATCGCCGTATTGGCATGGGTTGTTGTCAATGCCGCATGCAACTGCTTAATGTTGAGCGTGCTTCCGGCCAAGCCGACTTGATGACTCGGCCATAAATGGATGCTAGCACCCGCAAGTAATGCCGCGTACACCCCCGCGACATTTTCTAGCAATGTTGCAAGCGGTAACACACATAAATGCTGATGGTTTGCCTGCAGATTTGTGGCAAGCCGTATTGAATTTGCGACGTTCAACATCGCATCCATACTTAAACAAACACCTTTAGGGTTACCAGTCGTGCCTGAGGTGTAAGTAATTTTAGCGGTATTGAGTGGTAGCGCTTTATTAGGTATCACTAGCGTCAACAGAGTGAGCGTTTTATCCGCGACCACTTGTGCAGATTCTGCAGAAATCACCTCTGCAAAAAGTGCTTTGAAATGGCTAGGGTTATCCGTAATAAGGACCGTCGCACCTGCGTCCAACACCGCATGCTGCGTTTGCGCATTTGAGAAAAAAGCTGGCAGCGGCACCAGTGGATTTTTATTAGCGGTGGCTGCCAAATCAACGATTAGCCAAGCTGGGTGATTGTCTATCGCTACAGCAATGGTCGATTGATTTAAGAATGTTGCAAGCTTGTTTTGCAACGTCATGATTGCTGGTGCTAATTCTGAATAGCTAACTGTACAGTCTAAGCCTATTAACGCCTGATGGTCAGGCTGATTGCCTGCATGTCGCGTAATGGCGTCTAACAACAAATTAGTACTTAATTGACTCAAATCTTGGCAACGCCCTTAATCGCAATCACTTGTGGCGAATTGTCATAATAGCTGCCCCACGCTGCTTGCTCACTCGCGCTAAGCCGTTTTTTATCTGCCGCTTGTAAGGCGTAGACATCACGGCCACCTTTGATTAAAGCATTTTGTAAGGTACGGTGTGCCGTTGCCACGCCCCATTCTAACGCGATATCTAAGCTATGTTGTATGACGTGTGCAATTAAAGTGCCCGCATGACGCGGGTTCGCTACCGCTAAATTACCGATTTCAGTAATTTGATTACGGGTGATGGTGGTATTAAAACGTTGTGAAAGCACAGTCTCAATCGGCGCATCTAAATAGTACTCCAAAAATAAGGGGCCATCCGCGGCTTTACGCAAACCAAAAGCAGCGACCAGTTGACCATGTTCATCTCGTAAGGAGACCAATTCAGGCATGAAATGTTGCACGTCTGCACCGTAGGTTTTTGCAAACACTTCATGCACAAACCGCTCTATTTCCTGGCGGTCTTCCGCATATACGTCAGAAGTTGACACGGTAATATTAGCGGCGCAATGACGTTTGAACGCCGCATAAGGACGATTTTTATATGCAGCCTCCGCATGAAAAAAAGCCGGGCTAGCGCTTAAAGCTAAAGCTTGTGATGTGAGCATTTTATATTTCATCATAATAACAGTGCTTCAACTCATGCAAATCATGTGCCAATCCAAAAATTGACTCACTTTTATATCTTTTCACGTCTATGGATTTGTTTTAACAAACTGCAACTTATTGATTATAAATTATTTATATAAAAATACAGGGGACTTTAAGTTTACCAAGCTCAAAGATTAAACCTGGCAATAATACGAAAAAACACCGTCAAGATGCAAATCTTGCGTAAAAAATGCATTCATTAAAAAATTAATCTGCAAAGTTTGCAGTATATTAAGATGTCAATTAATAAAATTTAATATAAATCATATACTTAATTACATGGCTCATTTATTGCAGTATAAACGGCGCTTGTACCAACACTATATAGCGATACATAAATCAGACCATTAAACTTGAATGCTTGAAAAAACCAATATAAAAACACTATCTATCAAGACTCCTTTGCTCTCATTTTGGCTTAAGTCTTGTGCTTTTTGTTTTGTTTTTGCTTTGTTGATGTTATTTATATACCCAAATTTTCATTGGGATACACGATTGAGTAATCTTTTTTTTGATGCGCAGCAACATCGCTTCATACTTCGAGGTAATCCATTTTTATCGATTTGGATGCACACAGGACTGAAATGGCTCATGGTGGGCACAGCGTTCACAAGCTTGTTTTTAAGCATAGTAGCAAGTAAGTTTCCCCCAATAAAACACTTACAACTATCCTTTCTGTGGGTTTTTGTCGGCATGGCTGTTTCTACCAGCGCGGTAACGATCTTAAAGCATTACAGCATGCATGGTTGCCCTTGGGATTTAACGCTCTATGGCGGGGAATTGCCACTGTTTGGTTTATTTGAAAACCCGCCTGTAGGAGCTGAAGCGGGTGGATGTTTTCCCGCAGGGCATCCCTCAGGCGGATTTGCGTTGATGGCTTTTTATTTTGCCTTTAGACAGCATCAGCAGCGTCTAGCCATTTTGATGCTTTGGCTTGGTATTGTCATGGGCTTGGTGATGGGGTTGGTGCAAGTGATGCGAGGCGCACATTTTTTATCACACGTATTGTGGAGCGGCTGGGTAGTGTGGCTGACTTTACTTTTATTGTATTGGATTTGGATGCCGAAACTCAAAGAAGTGGCCCAACATCACAATGATGTTTAACAACTATTTTAACGATCACTTGATGAAGAAATACCCTTAAACATGCAAAATTTATTTACTCAAAAATCATTGCGCTCAATGCCATTTTTTGCCTTATTTGCCATTTTTTCACTCAGCATATGGTTTATTTTACGCGTGGTACTGGCGTTAAACGTGGGCTTAAGCCATATGAATTTTGGCGAGATGATAGGTGCTTTTGCAAAAGGGCTGTGGTTTGATTTCGCCGCGCTGGGATATTTGATTGTGCCATGGCTATTACTTTCGGCGTTCATCCCCAATCGTTGGCGAAACAAACCTTGGGTGAGTAAAGTGCGCTGGGTGGTGGCCTTTTTAGTCACCTTTAGCCTGATTTTTGGTGCCGTGTCAGAGTTTATTTTTTGGCAAGAATTCACCACACGCTTTAATTTTATTGCGGTGGATTACCTCATTTACACCAATGAAGTGATAGGCAATATTCGAGAATCTTACCCGGTACCGTTGATATTACTGGTGATCGCGCTATTGGTATTGACCATTTTATTTTCTGCTAGCCGGTTTGTACGTTTTGATAACACCCCTAAAACTACAAAAAACAAATTGGCCTTATTGGCGGCAGCCATCGCATTGCCTGTGCTGAGCTATCAAACGACCAATGTCGATCAAATGGAATTTAGCAAAAATGCTTATGCCAATGAGTTGGCGGGTAACGGCGTATTTAGCTTTTCGGCTGCGGCACGCCGCAATGAATTGGATTATGATAAATTTTATAAAACCATTCCACAAGCACAAGCCGATGCGATTTTAGCGAGCAATGGCTTAGAACGTCAGCCATTATCACATGCATTAAACGATGCGCTAGTAAGCGCGCCAGAAGCGGCAGAAATTGGTCCGTTTAAAAGACGCCCCAAAAATGTAATTTTGATTTCAGTTGAAAGCTTATCCGCAGACTATTTAGGGGCATATGGGAATCATGAGAATTTAACCCCTTATCTCGACAAAATTGCAAAAGAAGGCTTGGTATTCGACAAGATTTTTGCCACTGGCACACGCACAGTGCGTGGCTTAGATGCGCTGTCTCTTGGTACTCCGCCTATCCCGGGGCAAGCCATTGTGCATCGCCCAAATAACGAGCATTTAGCCACCATTGGGGAGTTTTTAGAAGCGCAAAATTATTACACGTTTTTTATTTACGGCGGCTATGGCATGTTTGACAACATGAATGCCTACTTCAGAGGCAATGATTACAAGGTCATCGACCGTACTGATTTTGATAAAAACAGCATTCAAGCTGAAAACGTTTGGGGCGTAGATGACGAAAGTTTATTCAACAACTCAATCAAGGCAATCGATGAAAATGTCAAAGGGGGACGTCCATTTTTTGCTCACATCATGACTACGAGCAACCATCGCCCATATACCTTCCCCGAAGGTAAAATTGATTTACCACAGGGGCATCGCGAAGGTGCAGTCAAATATACTGATTACGCGATTGGTAAATTGATCGGAAATGCCAAAACCAAACCATGGTTTAAGGATACCGTATTTATCATTGTGGCGGATCATTGCTCATCTGCAGCTGGCAAAACCAAATTACCCGTAGATAAATATCATATTCCACTGATATTTTACGCGCCTGATATGCTTCCCGCTGGCCACTATAAACGCATGGCAAGCCAAATTGACATCGCACCGACCATTTTAGATTTGCTGGGCGCAAAAGGGGGTGACCATTTCTTTGGGCAGGCTTTGTTTGAAGAAGTGAAAGACCAAGCGGTGCCGCGCGCTTTTATTAGCAACTACCAGGAATTGGGCTATTACAAAAACGACACGCTCATTGTGCTGAGTCCTAAGCAAAAAGCCGAAGCCTTTCAAGTGGATCCCATTACCATGGAATCTACCCCAGCGAACATGAATGAAACTTTACTTAACGAGGCAATTGCTTACTACCAAACGGCGAGTCGCGCCTTTAAAACTGGCGCGTTAAATGAATCTGAAAATTTAAATCTGTAAGCATTTTTGCACGAATAACTGTATGAGGAAATTTTACCCTGATACCAACGAAAAATTGTTTTGATCGAAAGTCTTAAAATAACATTTTTTTCATTTAACTTCACACATCTTTGTTGACGCTGCCCTGGAAGCCTTTATTTACAAGGCTTCCAGGGCAGCGATTTTCGCTCGGTGCAAAATAGCTGCAAAAATAGCCAAATCAACATCATAAAACAACGAGGAATCAACGCCCACTTTTACCTTAAAAGCGATGCACACAAACGATACCTAAGGACCGCAATCAAACGCGGGTTTTGTCGTACTCAGTTTGTTGTCTTCTATCCATAACACGGCGCTGACACGCTCATCCACTTTGCAGGCATCAATATAACCAATCGCGCCTTTGGTATTGGCCACATAACGTATGACGGCTTCTTCTGATTGCACGCTGTAAGGTGGGGATGTACCGTGGAAGTACAGCCCATTCCAATAATTCGTTTGTTCATTGGGCAAGTTGCCTAACACGACTTTTGAAAAATTTAAGCGGAGAGAATGTTCAGCATGTAAATTCACTGGATGAATCCGTACACCACCTTGCCAATATTGCTTTTTGCGCCAATAAATCAAACTTAAATCTACAGACGCAACTTTTTTTATCACGCTTAATTCATGGCTGTTAGTGACTATCACCGCAATCGGTCGCGACTCCTCTGCATGGCTCAGCCCCACGCAGGCAAACAACCCCAATACTATTAAAAACTGACGCATTAAAATAAAATCGCAAAAGAGCCAACGAAGCCACGCGGCGAGTCTGGTAAATCCCCACTGCCGCCTACAAACTCCATTTTAAGCAGCTGGTTAGGTTTCAACCGTTTAGTGGCGCCGATGAGCCAGCGCTCAGCACTGCCTTCTTCCGGACTTTGAAAAGTTTCTAACCTCGCTAACCCATACCACTCATTGCCTAGATGATAAGCCGATTGCAGATAAGCGCCACTGCCGCCATCTTGGCCATTGCTGGCAAAACGATAATAGCCTTCGCCACTGAGTTCTAATCGATCCATTTGCGTGAGAAAATCTAGCCCTACTAACCGATAGGCGGGTGAGCGCGGGTCGGTTTGGCGCAATGTCATCAGCGTTAGCCCGATATTCACATCGTTGTTTAAGCTTAAACGCGCTCCACTTACATCTCGAAACATAATTTCGTTATTGTCTTTATCTTGATCTTTTAGTGTTTCAACAAAAAAAGTGTACTCAAATGCCTTATTTTGCATCGGCACGCTGCCGTACAACATCAAGCCATTGGTGGAGGCAGGAAACAAGCGACTAGTCACCAGTGGACGCGTGCTGGTCCACACCAGTGGCGCTGCGTGCAGTAAATTCCAACGGCCTGCAGGCGTTAAAAATCGGCCTGCGCGCAGGTTGAGTTTTTCAGATAAGTTGTAATCAAGGTACAAGCGCTCTAAATCAAAATATGCATTCTTGTGGTTAAATCGCTCATCATCGTTCCAAGAAAGCGGGCGTTCTAATTCCAACTCCCCAAACAATTTAAAGCGACTATCGCCTTCCCAACGTAAAATTAAGCTAACATCATCAATGGCAGCTTCGACAGAGTGACTACGTGGAATTATTACACTTGCACTGCTGTAGCCCCCTAAACTAAAGCCATCTATAAAAGTAGCTTGCAGGGTCTCATCAGGCGCGCCGTCTTCTGCCAATGCTGTCTTGCACAGCAGGCACAGGCTGGTTACACTGGTAATTAAAATGATGAGTAGTTTATTCATAATATATGCACCATTCAACGCATCAGGGTTTGAGACTAACGACATATTGTCGCATTAAATGCTAAAAAAACCTCTCTCCATTCGGCAATTATTACTGCTTGCATTTTTGCTGGCGGGCTTGCTGCCCGCCATGCTGGTGAGTTTTTTAAGTTTTTATCAAGCCAGAATCGCGCTCAAAAGTGAAATCAGCCATGATTTACAAACCTTAAGTACAACATTAGCCAGCAACGTAGAAGGCATGATGTTCGAGCGTTTTCATAATGTGCATTCGTGGAGTTCGCTTGCAGTGATGCAAGAAATACAAATTGGCGATGTCGATAAACGCCTTGCCACTTTTTTGCAGGAACTGGTCACAAGTTATGGTGATGTCTATCAAGCGATTGATGTGGTTGATAATCAGAACTTGATTGTGGCTTCTAGCCAGCCGAAAAATATTGGGCTGAAAGAAAAGCATTTGTCGCACTGGTTTAAGGTGAGCATTGCCGACAAAACGTTAGCGGTTGCACCGATTCAAAATAACCTACTCAGCATTTCGCAAACCATTATTTCACCAGAAACTGGGCAAGTAGCCGGGCGTTTGATTGCGCATTTTAATTGGCTACTCGTGCAAAACAAGCTAAACCAGTCGGCGCAAACTTCAACTGCCGCCGCCTTGTTTGATAAACAAAATCAAAAAATTGCGAGCACTGATAATTGGGATGGCATCCATGCCCAACATGGCCTGCACGCCAACAGCACGTTTAGTAATCAGGCTTTACCGCAATGGCGGGTGGAAATTGATAAGTTACATTCAGTGGCGGTTGCTCCTGTCCATCGTTTAGGGTATGTTTTTTTAGCATTACTGATCACCACGTTGCTGTTGGCGGCTTTGTTGGTGACCCCGCTGGCTAAAGCCATGACACAGCCATTGTCTCAACTCACCTATTTTGCACAACATTTCTTTTCAGACAAATCCAGCCAACTACCCACTTCAGGGCCTGCCGAAGTACAAGAGCTTTCTCATGCCTTTAAAAAGATGATTGCAGAGCTGGAAACCTCGCAGGCCAATCTTAACCGCGCCGCTAAATTGGCCGTGGTGGGAGAAATGGCAGCGGCCATGAGCCATGAAGTGCGCACGCCCCTAGGTATTTTACGTTCATCTGCTGATGTATTGCAGCGTGAGCCTCAGTTATCAAAAGAAGGTCATGAGGTGTTGGGCTTCATTATTAGTGAAACGGAACGATTGAACAACTTGGTCTCCAGCTTGATTGACGCTGCAAGGCCACGACTGCCAGTTTTTACTGAAGTGAACTTAACTGCACTTATCTCCAAGTGTATTGCCATGCTGACACCGCAAGCGCAGGCACATCATATCCTGTTAATTTTCAACCCCGACAACAAATATTCAATCAGTGCCGACAGCGACCAAATGATGCAGGTGTTAATCAATATACTGATGAATGCAATTCAAATACTGCCACAGGGTGGTAAAGTGCTAGATGGCAAAATTGAAGTGAAATTAGAAGTCCTTAATGCAATTATTCGATTAACCATTGCTGATAATGGCCCAGGCATTTCCAAAGAAAATCAAGCGCAAATATTCGAGCCGTTCTTCACCCAACGCGCTGGCGGCGTAGGATTGGGCTTGGCAGTGGTGCGGCAAATTATTCAGGCACATCGGGGTGAAATTATCTATCAAACTAGCCAATATGGCGGTGCGCAATTTACAATCGACCTACCCAAGCTAGCTGTTTAACTACTGGGATTTAACTGGTGTATTAAAATAAAAATGGATAAACAAAAAACGATTTTAGCCGTAGACGATGAACCCAGCATGCGCCGCCTGCTGGAAATTAGTTTACGCCAAGCCGGTTATAAACCCGTTGTTGCAACTGATGGGAAAGAGGCGCTTACTCTCATTAAAAATCAAACGATTGATCTGATCGTGAGTGACTTGCACATGCCGAGTATGAACGGCTTAGAATTATTGAAAGCGATTCGACTTGAAAATGACGCATTGCCTTTCATCATGGTGACCGCGCAGGGTGAAATTAAAACAGCAGTAGAGGCAATGAAGCTAGGCGCCAGCGATTATATTCTGCGGCCCTTTGATTTAGAAACGCTAGAAATCGCGATTGCCAAAGCGCTTGATGTGCGGCGACTTCACCTTGAAAACACTTATCTTAAAACCAATCATTACGAAGAGAACGACGGCTTAGTGGGTTTGAGTGCGCCCATGTTGGCGCTCAAACAACTTATTCGCCAAGTGGCTCCTGAAAAAGCCACGGTGCTGATTACTGGCGAAACAGGCACGGGTAAGGAGCTGGTAGCTAAAGCGATACACCAACATTCTGATCGTAAAAATGCCTTGTTCGTTGCAGTGAATTGCGCGGCCATTCCAGCAGAAATGCTGGAATCAGAATTATTTGGCTATGAAAAAGGGGCGTTTACGGGTGCCGTGAAAGACCGTATTGGTAAGTTTGAACTCGCTGAGGGCGGCACGATTTTTTTAGACGAAATCACGGAAATGCCCATCAATCTGCAAGCCAAGCTTTTACGGGCGCTACAAGAAGGTGTGATTGAAAAACTTGGCGGGAACCGCCAAATCAGCTTAGATATTCGTGTGGTAGCCGCTACAAATCGCGACCCATTACAGGCGGTGAAGGCAGGCAAGTTACGTGAAGATTTATATTACCGACTTAATGTTTTTCAGCTGCAAATCCCCGCACTAAGGCAACGAGGTGAAGACATTAACCTGATTACCAAAGACTACCTCAGCAAAAAATCTGCTCTAATCAGCGATGAAGCCTTGCAAAGACTGAATGCCTACGACTGGCCAGGTAACGTGCGCGAATTACAGAATGTCTTAGAACGGGCAGCCATATTAGCGGGCGGTAAGCCCATTACTTCGCAACATTTACCTGCCGACTTAGCACCTGCTAACCTAGCGTCAGTCCCCGTGTTTTCAAATGCTTCACCAACAATCCATACCTCAGAACAGGGCTACTCCATCCCTAAATCAATCGCGCAGATCGAGCGCCAACTCATCGTTGACGCGATAGCCGCATGCAAAGGCAATAAAAGTAAAGCCGCAAAATTGTTAGAAATCAGCGAGCGTTCACTTTGGTATAAGTTAGAGCAGTACCAACTCAAATAAAATATTTACACAAATTAACAACCCGCATTTAAGGTTGACAACCATGCTTAACGATGTTAATTTAACAACGTTAAGCATGGTTGTCAACCTCTACTATTCTTTAAAAAAGGCAGGAAACTTATGGAAAAAACTTCACAAAAGAACATTTGGGAAACCTATAGTCAGTCTTGGGCTGAGGTAGATACAGCGAAGCGCGAGAAGCTATTTGAGCAGAGCTTAAGCCCAGATTGCATGTATACCGACCCACTGATTCAGACTTCAGGTTACGAGCAATTATCTGGCTACATAGTAGAGCTACAAAAAAATGTACCAGGTGTAAAGTTTATCGTTACAAACTTTAAAAACCATCATGACCGCAGTCTAGCACATTGGAACATGACCGATAGCAGTGGCAATATTATTATGCAAGGGGCTAGCTTGGGATTATATGGCGCGGATGGGCGATTAACTCAAATGTCTGGGTTCTATGAGCCGCCACAAGCGGGATAACTCATGTATCACATTATCGCCAAAAAACTCGTCCGTGACAGCTTCAAGCGGCTAAGCGCTGATGATTATGTGCCCGCATTCAATCTTATGGCAGAAAATTGTCATTACCCTTTTATTGGAAACCATGCGCTAGGCGGGCAAAGGCAAAATCGTCAACTCATCGCCCAGTGGTTTCAACGATTTTTGCGAATTCTTCCTAATTTTCAATTTAAGCCCGCAGAAATCATCGTAAATGGTTGGCCTTTGCGCACAACTGTTACGGTTAAGTTGAATGTTTCGTGGCTGCGCCCTGATGGACAAGTGTATAAAAATATCGCCCTGCAAATGATGACTCTCAAATGGGGTAAAGCCGTGGACATTATCACCATCGATGACACAAGCGCATTTGGTGCATTACTTGAAGTAGTCACACAAAAATTTGCTATTGCAGAAGCCAGCGCCCAACCCATTGGAAGTTAATTTTAAGCGGAAGAAAAATGAGCAACACGTATTTATGGCTTAAAACCATCCACCTGTTAGGTGTGGTGCTGTTTTTGGGTAACATCATCATTACAGGCTGGTGGAAATTCATGGCAGATAAAACTAAGAACCCTCAAGTAATTGCCTTTGCGCAAC
>JBARQL010000100.1:0-8208 GCA_049643685.1 Methylotenera sp. | reverse complement strand
CTTTTATTTTCGTATTACTTCTTCATTTTTTGGTGTGACAAACTATATTTATCCCATGGCTAATTTAAGATTTTTTACCGACGAGCCCTTAACGCTGACTGCGATGATTCAACTCTCAGAAAGCGCTGCGGCGCACGCCACGAAAGCCTTGCGGTTAAGTGTAGGCGACCAAGTCATATTGTTCAATGGTGATGGATTTAACTACGATTGTGAACTCATTTCAATTAAAAAGAATGAAGTCATCGCTAAAGTAATAGTCAGTCAAAAAGTGACGAACGAATCTCCATTACCCATCCATTTACTACAAGGCATTTCCAGTGGCGACCGCATGGATTACACCATACAAAAAGCCGTAGAATTGGGCGTCACCAGCATTCAGCCTATTTCCAGCTTGCGCAGCGTGGTAAAACTATCGGCCGAGCGCGCAGAAAAGCGCGTAGTGCATTGGCAAAACATAGCGATTTCCGCCTGTGAGCAATCTGGCAGGGCTTTTGTGCCAAAAGTACACGCTCCGATGAGCCTGCAAAACTGGCTTGCCGCTCATCCAATCAATCATTCCACACGTATTTTACTGAATCCCATCGGTGCTAAACGGCTGGCAGACATCGCAAAACCGGCTGGCGAAATTCAATTGCTCATTGGCGCTGAGGGCGGGCTAAGCCAAAGTGAAATTGACACGGCCCTCTCGCAAGGCTTTCAATCCATGGTGCTAGGGCCACGCATCTTACGCACCGAAACTGCCGCACTCACTGCTATTTCCGCCATGCAGACGCTGTGGGGAGATTTTTAATGCGGCACAGAAAAATTAACCTAAAAATTCCGCTTAAAATCGACTTAAAATAAGCACATTTTCAACTCATCTTATTTTGATGCTCTGGAAGCCAAGTAAATAAAGGCTCACAGGGCAGTATTTTTCTCTCGGGCAAAAGTCATCTAACAAAAGCTTATTTTTTAGAGGTGTCCGTATTCAGTGATTGATTTGAAAGAAAATAGAAGAATTGAAAATTTCTTTGATCATATTGATGTCCATTTCCAATTGTCCGCTTTATGGCTAGAAAAATGATAAGCGATGTGACAAAATTCGGCCACTTTGAGACATACGCCAATTAGGGATGAACTTCTGCTATGTGGGACTTAGCAGTCGCATGACTTTGGTTCATCAACTTCTGGATCGGGCCCAAAGCAGACAGCAGACTGTTTTATAAATTAGAACCTACCTGCTAATTCTAGTAGTTTCTCAACACCGATAGGCTCATCTTTAAGCATTGCAACTACCGCATATCGTTTCGAGTGTTGTTGCTCAACTGAATTAATTTCAACTACCTCGTTAAGCGCTCTTTGATGAAGTAATGGAGAGTTGGTCGAAGTGGCTGCTACGCTGTTATTAATGACCCATGCCCATGGTTCAATTCCTGCACGTCTTAAATCTGCTTGAAGATTTGCAGCTTCTAAAACAGGGGTTTTCTCTGCTTGGGTAACGATTAGCACTTTAGTTTGCTTACTGTCTTGAAGCTGCATCATTGGTGTGGTGTAGTGCAAATTAGTATTACCCATTTGGCGAGTCACTTCACGATGATAAGCACCCGTTGCATCTAGCAATAACAGGGTATGCCCTGTAGGTGCAGTATCCATCACAACAAACTTCTTACCTGCCTCACGAATGATTCGGGAGAATGCTTGGAATACAGCAATCTCTTCTGTACAAGGTGAGCGTAAATCTTCTTCTAGCAAAGCTCGACCTTGCGCGTCTAGCTTAGAACCTTTTGTATCTAATACATGCCTGCGATAGCGTTCAGTTTCTTCATGTGGGTCAATACGACTTACCGTTAAATTATCTAATGCGCCGTTGAGTGTATCTGATAGATGTGCAGCTGGATCAGAAGTTGTAAGTAGTACTGGCAATCCACGGTGTGCTAACTCAACAGCCACGGCAGCAGCTATTGTAGTTTTGCCTACACCACCTTTACCCATTGTCATGACAAGCCCATGCCCATCCTCGGCTATACCATCTACAAGTTTAGATAAGCTAGGTTTGTCTAATTTTATAGGTGAACTATTTGCTATGTGTGCATGATATGGCGTATCTATTAGTAATTGCCTTAAGGCATCCAGCCCAACTAAATCAAATGGTTTAAGCACGACATTATCTTTTGGAAGTGATTTTAAGACTGCAGGAATCGCATTTAGAGCCGCTTGCTCGCGTTTATAAATTGCCGCAGCTAACTCATCATTTTCAGTCTCTGCTTTTGGCAGGATGCCATTGATTACGAGGTATTGTTGTTTTAAACCAATGCCAGCAAGCTCTTCATGGGTGCGCGCTACTTCACGTAATGTGGATTGTTGAGCACGTGCTACTAAGATCAATCGTGTGCGTTTACCATCAGCAAGTGCATCGACAGCAGCTTTATATTGCTCGCGTTGCTTTTCAAGGCCAGCTAGAGGGCCTAAACAAGATGCATCGCCTTTGCCTTCTTCTAGAAAGCCACTCCAAGCACCAGGTAATTGCAATAAGCGTATGGTATGGCCAGTTGGCGCAGTATCAAAGATGATATGGTCATAACCTAAGGTTAATGGCGAATCAATCAGCAAAGAAGTAAATTCATCAAATGCTGCAATCTCGGTTGTACATGCACCAGATAACTGCTCTTCAATGCCTTTGACTACAGCTTCAGGCAATATGCCACGCACAGGGCCAACAATACGGTCTCTATATAATTGCGCGGCAGCTTGTGGGTCGATTTCAAGAGCTGAAAGATTTTGAACTGCTGGTACTGGAGTTATATTGTTGCCAATAGTGATTCCAAATACTTGTCCAACGTTAGAAGCGGGGTCGGTGCTTACCAGTAGAACGCGTTTACCTGATTCTGCTAATTGAATCGCTGTTGCACAGGCAATTGAAGTCTTGCCAACTCCACCCTTGCCAGTAAAAAATAGAAAGCGTGGTGGTTGGTCAATAAATTTCATTAAATTACTTTCATATGATTAACAACATTTACTGCCACTACAGCATCCGCTAGAGGGTACTATATCTGTTATTGCTACGATGCCAGCCCAGCGTGATAGCTCAATACGATTCGGATAACGTCCTGCTAGAGCAAATTCACCATCCACTAAAATGAGCGGTAATGCCTCTTGCCCTGAACGTTCTAGAAAGTCTCTTACTATTTTGTTATTCGCAAAGTCCATTGGTTGCTGTGCAAGATTAAAGCGTTCAATCTTTGCGCCATTTTGTTTTGCCCAATCTACATCTGCACTAAAACTTACTAACTGTTGATCTATATCTACACCGCAAACACCACTACTACAGCACATGGCGGGGTCAAATACTTGTATCGTTTTCATCATCTTGTCTCCTTATGCTATTATGGTGGCAATCTTATCCATTGCAAGCTTGAGTGCGGGTTTATCGTGTTTTAATGTTTCTAGTGGAAGTGCTAAAAAGGCTTCTATACGTGCGCGTAAAATGCGGTAAGCTTTCATGAAAGCAGCATCGATTTCTTCATCGGTACCTGTCGCATGGGCGGGGTCTTCAACACCCCAGTGACTTCTAAGTACAGGCCCAAGATAGGCTGGGCACGTTTCATTCGCAGCATTGCCACAGACGGAAATCACAATATCTGGCATTGCTGGCAGGTTTTCCCAAGACTTACTGTGATAGCCTTCAGTTGAAATACCTTCACGTGCCAGTAAAGCCAGTGAGCGTGGGTGAACATAACCTGCTAGCCTACTTCCCGCACTCATGGCTTTCCATCCTGTTGGAGCTAAATGATTAAAAGTTGCCTCACCCAAAATAGAGCGGCATGAATTGCCTGTGCATAAAAATAGAATATTCATTGTTACCTCAAAAAATAATTAGCTTTTAATTTATTCATCACAAGTCACATCTGGGCAGCATGTTGAGTTTCCTGCGCAGCAGTTTTCTGTGAGGTAAGAAAGCAAGCCATTCATTTCTTCATAGTTAGCGGAGTAATAAATAAAGCGGCTAACTTGGCGAGATTTAATTAGCCCTGAAATACTTAACTCTTTTAAATGAAATGACAGTGTGCTTGGTGGAATTTGAAGTTTTTCTCCAATAACACCCGCCGCCAAACCTTCAGAACCTGCTCGTACAAGCAGTCTGAATATGTCTAAACGAGCTTCTTGAGCTATGGATGAAAGTAATAAAACAGCAGATTTAGTATTCATATGTTCTATATTTCCATAAATATAGAAATGTTGTCAACAACTATATGAAAGTAAGTTGGCTAACGTCAGCTATGGGTCGAAAGCACCGATTCCCATGGTCTGCATTGGACTCTTCTCTCCGTTTAAATTTAATAGTTACGAGCAGTTAGCAGTTATTGTTTGTTCTGCAAGCTGCTCTTCTGCTTGAGCAACAAATGGAATACCTGGTCTACCTGTACATAGCGGAGTGCGGTGGAAGCTGCAAAATGTTTTAGACCCACCAGCTAATGTCTTCACATGACTAAAGCCTGATTGCACTAATATTCTGTAAGCAAGATAACTACGGAATCCAACGCGGCAATAGAGAAATATTGGCTTATTTTTAGGCAGGTAGTCTAATTCTGGTCTTAGTTGTCCTAGTGGAATGTTGATTGCTTCTGGAATATGCCAAACTTGAAATTCGCTTTGACTTCGCACATCAATAATAAGGCTATCATCCATTGATTCAGAATAGTCTTCGGCATACCAAAAGTTAACATCACCTTTTAATAAGTTGGTTGCGACAAATCCTGCCATGTTGACTGGATCTTTAGCGGAGCCATATGGAGGTGCATAGGCTAATTCAAGTTCTTCCAAATCATATACTGTCATTCCTGCACGAAGTGCCGTGGCAAATACGTCTATACGCTTATCTACGCCATCGTAGCCTACTACTTGCGCTCCTAGTATCTTCCCGTCATTTGGAGAAAATAGCAGTTTTATATGCATAGAGGTTGAGCCGGGGTAATAACTTGCATGTCCAGAAGGATGAATATATATCTTGCAGTATGGAATATTGAGTTGCTTAAGGCTTTTTTCTGAAGCGCCTGTTACGGCACCAGTCATCTCAAATACTTTGACGATAGCCGTACCCTGTGTAGTGCTGTAAACACTAGGTCTTCCAAGTATGTGCTCAGCAACTATTCGCCCTTGTCGGTTTGCTGGACCAGCAAGCGCAATCAACTCTTGATTCCCAGTGATAGTGTCTTTTACTTCAACTACATCACCAGCAGCGTAGATATTTACGTCAGAAGTCTGCATATTGGCATTCACTTCAATGCCTCCGCATGGACCAAGTGTAATGTGTGCATGACGAGCTAGCCCAACATCTGGCCTCACACCTACTGCAAGTAAAACTAGATCTGCCGAAAGAGTAGTTTCGTCATTTAAGCTAATTTTCAATTTACCATTGTCATCGGTAAAACCTATTGCAGCTGAACCAAGTTTCAGCTGAACGCCATGATATTCCAAGTGATATTGCAAATCGCGGGCCATTTCCTGATCTAATGGCGGCATGATTTGAGTAGCCAATTCGACCAGTGTGACGGCTATTCCTCGATGCCGTAAATTCTCAGCCATTTCAACGCCTATATAGCCGCCACCTACTACGACAGCATGTTGTACGACTTGATCCACTACCGATTTTACAGCGTCCATATCTTCGATGTTTCTTAAAGTAAAGATACGTGGATGATTAATACCAGGAAGATTTGGACGAATTGGACTTGCGCCAGGACAAAGTACTAATTTCTCATAGCTCTCAATATATTCAACACCTGTTGAAATTTCTCGAATCGAAATGGTTTGTTCTGCACGATTGATTGAAATAACTTCATGCCCAGTGCGAACATCAAGATTTAGATTCTCTGCCAAAGTCTTGGGAGTTTGCAACAGCAATTGGTCGCGATCTTTAATATCGCCGCCAATATGGTATGGCAAACCGCAGTTTGCAAAAGAAACATATTGGCTACGCTCTAGTACAACTATCTCTGCCTGCTCGCTGAGTCTACGCGCCCTAGCAGCTGTAGACATGCCTGCAGCAACACCGCCAACAATAACTATTTTCATGATTACCAACGTATACAAGAAGTGTATTTTTGGTATACGTCAATCAATTACATACCGTATAGGTTGTAATAACACTGGGAGCACAGTTAAATCATCATCTTTATGTTAAAACACTTCCACCTGAAGACGTGCCAAGTCTAGCAATTCCTTGGCTAGCTTCTTTGTTAACCGTTTCAATAGGCCTAGTGGGATTATTACTGGCCAGCTATCTTTTTATTGCGTAACTCAAATCAGCAACAACCAGTTTTACACTTTTTACTTGGTTTCCACACTTTTAAAAACTCTTCTTTACTCATTGCTTTTACATTCAAATCTTTTTGTAATTCACTATCAACAACATTCATTTGATAATGATTAAAATGAGCCAAATATTTAGCATAAGCTCTATCAGAGTCCATAAATCCAGTTATCTTTGTCCATATCCATTTTTTAAATTTAAACATAACAAATCCGCCTATTTTTTACTAACTCTTAATCTTAATTAAACAACAACACATATATAAGATTGGCTTAGTTGAATTAGGTTCTAACAAAGCAATAATCGTTATATATTATATTAATTGAATGCCTGCAATGGGTCGGGAGTGACAATTCTCAGTGTCAGCTTTGAAGTAATGCGATTATTAGGCCAAATTGCAGACTATCATAAACTTCACTCAGGACCCTTAGCAGCCTTTTAAATCTTTAACCATTATTAAGTATCGGTGTATATTTATCACTAAATTCAACTTGTTTGGAGAGTGATAAGTGACTGATTGTTGTGAAAATAAATCTTGTGCTATAGAAGCTATGAAAGCCAAACAATCTAAAACATTAAGAATTGTACTTTTAATTAATGTTTTTCTATTTTGCTTAACAGCATTCTATGGGCTATCTTCAAATTCCACAGGCTTGTTGGCTGAGAGTCTTGATGATTTTGGGGACGCAGTTACATACGCATTAAGTTTATATGTTGTATATAAAAGCAATCAGATGAAAGCTAGAATAGCTTTTATTAAAGGCTGCTTAATTTTATTAGGCGCACTATTTGTGCTCAGCCAAGTAGTGCAACATATCATTGATAACGCAGTCCCAATTTTTGAATCTATGGGTGTCGTTGCTTTCGTCGCTTTATTGTTAAATCTAACCTGTCTTTTATTACTGACTAAACATCGAGATCAAGATATTAATATGAGTTCAGTTTGGGAGTGTTCTAGAAATGACATTCTAAATAATGTTTCAATTATTGTGGCTTCAATACTCGTATGGATTACCAATTTAGTATGGGCTGATGTTGCTGTGGGTTTGATTTTATCGCTGTTGCTGATTAAGTCATCGTTCAAAGTCTTAAAGTCGTCTTACACTCAAATGCATATACCATCTTAACGTCAGCTTTGGGTCGACTGCGGAAGTATAACCTTCAAACTCGAAGGTCAGCTATGGGGATTTTTCTGCCATCTGCTCTTAATTTGCGAACTTCCGCATTGGGTCACGCCAGCGTCTACAATGGGGTAGTCAAATCGCTTAGTTGACTTGTTAAATCAATCATACGATAGGTTTTGTTTAGCAATTACAAAATCCAAAATCAATCACAGAATACGGATACTTAAAATTTCTTGCTGCAAAACACGTCTAAAAACACGCTAAATCGCGATGTTAAATCGACCTAAAATAAGCTTATTTCAGCGCATCTTATTTCGATGCCCTGCAAGCCATGTAAATTAAGGCTCACAGGGCAGTATTTTTTCTCGTATAAATTTTATACCTGAAGATGCTTATTTTTATCACACTTAATTTAACTCTTCACCGCATCGGTTAGTTCAATTTTAAGCACTAATTATTCCAGCATAATCAGAATTAATTTGTATTTTTTACATATTTATGTTAACATAATTGTATATATTACAAATTTATGGATATTTTTCATGTCGCTTGGTTCCAATATTCGCAATTTGCGTAAATTGCGCAATGTCACTTTGCAGCAACTTGCTCAGCAAATAGAAGCTGACGCAGGTAATTTATCGCGCATAGAGCGTGGTGAACTGGGCATCTCTGAAACTTTATTGCGTAAAATTGCATCGGCGCTTGAAACCACGCCTGCCCAGCTTTATACCGAAAGTGATACACCTACACCATTTGCGGTTCAAGAGCAGTTGGCTTCTTATACCGTTCAACCAC
>JBARQL010000099.1:0-2942 GCA_049643685.1 Methylotenera sp. | reverse complement strand
TCGTGAAGGGCGATAGCAAAGTGCAAGCCATTTCAGCCGCGTCTATACTCGCAAAAGTGGCGCGTGATGCTGAGTTATATGAGTTAGATAAGTTCTATCCGCAATATGGTTTTGCGCAACACAAAGGTTACCCGACGGCTTTTCATTTAGAAATGTTGAGTTTGTATGGAGTGACGGCAGTGCATCGGCTTAGCTACGCTCCTGTTAGGGCTTTGTCTGTGTAAGACTGAGTAATTTATTTTACAAAGGCTTCGTCTAGTTGTTTGTATAAAGTGAGCGATTTTTCAGACTCTGTTTTTATGTTTTCATACAAGCTATTTGCTATAACTCTGATGGCATGATTTTCGTTGATAGATAAATCTGGGTAGCTATATTTTTTTATGTTTGAAGTAATTTTTAATCTTCTTTGAATAAATAAGTTACTTTGGGAGCGTACCTTACATATTTTTTCAAGATGACTTTCCCATGTAGAGTATGACCCATCATCATTACGCTCACGTTTATTACATGATTTACAACTAGGAACTATATTTCCAGGATGGTGCAATCCATACTCAGTACGATTGAACATAAGAAGATGTTCAATTTGCAAGGCATTACTTTTTTCACCACAATATGCGCAGCAAAATTCAAAGTCTATATCTCTAAATAGTTTCCCAAAGTAGTTTTCCTTTTCCAGAGCCTGTATTAAAAGAATGACCTAAATAATACTCGCCGACTCTTGTCAAGAAAGCTCTAACAGCAGTATTTGCAGCATCAGATGAAGTGTTGTAGACGGCCATGCTTATTTCCTAATTCACGCACAAGAAAGTAAAGATTAAGCTAACAATAGAAATACCGTTGGCCGTTTATGTAAATCAGGTAATGGTGATTTTTTCCAGCTCGCTATCGTTTTAGTCATGATCATTTCAGTCGATAAACTAATCTCACAAGCCACGCACAATCTAGTATTGGGCTGACAAACGCTTAATATGGCTTCCAGCATGTGTTGGTTGCGGTAGGGGGTTTCTATGAATAA
Organism: Methylotenera sp.; assembly: GCA_049643685.1. GTDB lineage: Bacteria > Pseudomonadota > Gammaproteobacteria > Burkholderiales > Methylophilaceae > Methylotenera. The sequence goes on along the minus strand of JBARQL010000099.1, from coordinate 1,924 downwards.
CTGCGTTTCTTTGTGTGTGAGAGAGCGTTTTTCGATTTCTTTGAGTTTTTGGTTGCGCTGTGTTTTATCGACTGGTAAATAGCCTAAAAAAGCAAATTGTTGTCCGTTAAGTCCTGATGCCATTAAACTGAGTAAAATCGAGCTAGGGCCAACAAATGGCACAATACGAATACCTTTTTGATGCGCGAGTTCGACCAATTTTGCACCAGGGTCAGCGACACCTGGGCAGCCTGCATCGCTCATTAAACCCACATCTTTACCTGCTAACAGTGGATTTAATAAGTCGGGTAGGGCTTTGTCCTCAGTGTGTTCATTCAGCAGATTTAAAGTGAGTTCACGTACTGGCTTAGCCGTTTTAATGGTGCTTAAAAAATGCCGTGCAGACTTTTCACTTTCTACCACAAACATATCCAGTTGCTGTGCGATGCTAACCACTTCTGAAGGCAATACCTTGGTGATGTTGTCTTCACCAAGGGTCACTGGGAGTAAATACAGCGTTCCAAATAGGTTGGTTTGCGCCATTTAGTACTTAACAATCGCTCTGTAGCTTAATGTGGTGTTGCTTTCGGCGGGAACTTCTACTTTCCAAACCGCTAAATGACTATTCACTTTTTTATGAGGATGATTTTCTGCACTAATCGTCCAATCGCCTGAAATAGGCTCTTGCACGACGACCGTCATTTTTTCTTTTTTCGCATTTTTTAGGGTAATTTCATACGCACTTTCAAATGCACTGTGGCCTTTTTGCGGGTTGGGCAGTACTTTAAAGTCCGTTTGTTTTTTATCGGCTGTGACATCAAAAGATTCACCCAATTTTAAACGTACCATTTCATTTTTTGGCGTGTGGTCGATATGGTCTTCGCCTACAAATTGCGCATTACCTGCGCTATCTTTTTTGTAAACGCGCATCACGCCTTTGGGCAGTGGCATGCCTAATTTTGCCGCTTCTTTGTTATCAAACTCAACAAACACGCCCACTTTCATTTTAGTGCCTAATTCGCGATAACTGCTTTGATAGTAATAATCTGCGCCGCGAAGCACTAGTTCTTTTCGCGCAGGTACGCTAGTTGCAGAGAGCAGCGCCACTTGTTTGGTTTGGTTTTCAGCAATGGTGGTTGGGCGATCCAGTGTGTAAAGGTGATATTCCAATAAAGATTCTTCTGCCATCGGCACTGCGGCCTCGGCCATCATCACATCTCCACGCATGGCTTTTGCCATCGCGGGCATTTGCTGTTGCACACGATTCACATCACCCGCAACCAATTGCAATTTTGAGTGTTTGTAGCTCGCGCCGCTTGTGTTGGTGAGCGTTACCCAGCCTGATAAATCAATGCTGTCTTCTTTGGGGTTGAGTTCTGCCACGTAGTCGGCTTTCCAGCCTAAGCCACCCGTTAAATAGCTGAGCTCTACGGTTTGATCACTCGCGCCTTTATTATTGATTTGTGTGACTAAGGTCGGTCTGTCGCGAAGATTTTCTGGTACATCGTTATACACAATGCGCGCGCCATGTACACCTGATTCAATGCGGTTACCAACCTTCAACACTACGCCATTATTGGCTGATAGCACAGTTGCTTGCTCAGTAGTTTCTACGCCTGTGGTTGGGTGTGTTTTCACTAGGCTGACGGTTTTGCCGACATATTTTTCAAGTAATTTTTCAGGGGTCAGTAAATCAAAATCAAAATTTTGCTCTAATAATGTCAAGCTGCCAGGGGCATTAATGCTGCGTAGCAGAGCGGTTTCTGGTCGAATTTGAGCGCTCACGTCACGTAAGGCAAGCGCATTTAAACCTGCGTTGATTTTGACTTTACGGGTATCTTTCACTAAGGCTAAATCTTGATTGTAAATGGTCACCGCGACGCTTTGTTGGTCATCCAGCGTGCTGCGGATTTCGTCTGGATTATTTTGTAAGTTATTTTGAATT
>JBARQL010000098.1:0-1657 GCA_049643685.1 Methylotenera sp. | reverse complement strand
AATCGACAAGATGACCTCCTTCCGCCAGGGCGAGGCACTGCTTGTCGGCGAGTCGGTCGTTCTGCCTTCGATTGTCCAAATCGTTCAATGTGATCCCGCACCTTCGTCGAATGATATTCCGTACTGGGAACTGTGGAAGGAAGAGTGGAAGGACATGGACATCGCGGCAATCAAGACAGAATGGTATCGGTAGAGCGCGGCTGCACGGTCGATGCTTAGTCGCTCGACCGTTGCCCAAGCACGGTGGAACATTGAGGCCCAACAACAGCATGCAACGGACGGTCCTACGCGCCGCCGCTGATGCTGAGCGTTATGACCTACTTAGTTCATCTCCCTATAATCACGCACAATCATACTGAGAGAAATTGTAAATGACACCATATAAAGAGTTTGCAATCAGATTCAAGTTGCTGATCAGCAAGAATCCTCATCTGATTACGACGACTCTGAGCAACATCTTCACGATGCGGCTTATTGGCAACAAGACTCATGGCGACTTGGCAGAGATTGCCATAGCCGAATTCATCAATCAGTACATGTACGACTTCAAGTCTGTCCACGTCGGGAAGGACCTCTTCCGGGCAAAAAAACATGAGGAAGACATCAAGATCATTAATGAAGTGACCAAGGCCGAATTCCCCCTGAGCCTCAAGGCTTATGGGGATGGGCCGCTGCAACTTTCCACAGACAAGAATTTTCAAATGTTCCCAAAGCTTCAGGAAATGGGAAGTCTGATAGAAGGCAAAAAAGCAATCTCAGCTCTATGGGCTGATCCTGTGTTTGCCGAATTTAGTAGCCTAAACGTTCTGCCATTAATCTATAACGAGAAAAAGCAATGTTGCAATGTTCTCGTATTTGACCACGAGAAGGCACAGCAGAAAATAACGAAGGTTGTGCATGAAAATAAAGGGAAGGGTCGGAAACATCCAGTATATCGGTTTTACGATGGTGATGGTGATTATGTCTGTGAAGTGCGCTATGGCAGCGGAACCGCAAATGCACTCCAAAGAGGTCTTTGGACTCATACAAAAAATGGATTGAAATACTTCGATAGCGTCACAGATGGTTGGGTTACCTATGAACACAACTTTGTATTGGTAAAACTCTTCTCGCATGCTCTAATTTCAACATCAGTTGGACATGAAGCGGCACTCAAAGAATTAATAAAAGACATCGAAGATCAGAAACAGATGTCGGTAACGTATTGATATGGAAACACTCTCACTATTTGCTGATGATGTAGATTTTCAGAATTTAGCTACATCGAGATTATATGCGCCACGAACAGAAGGCATCAAATATGCTGGCTCCAAGCTAAAACTTCTACCGCATATATTAAGTTTGATCAACAAAGTGAAGCCAAAAATCATTCTTGATGGTTTTACCGGAACGACAAGAGTCTCTCAAGCATTGGCTAAAAGCGGCTATACAGTGATTGCAAACGATATATCCGTGTGGTCGGAGGTTTTTGCAACTTGTTATCTTCTTAATCAACGTCCACAGTCACACTATGTTCCACTTATTGAACATCTAAATAACATCCCACCGGAAGATGGTTGGTTCACTGAGAATTATGGTGGAGACCCCGGAGAAAGATCATCAATAGGGGCTGATGGGCTTAAAAAGCCATGGCAAAGGAAAAATACTCGGCGACTCG
>JBARQL010000097.1:0-1905 GCA_049643685.1 Methylotenera sp. | reverse complement strand
GCTCTAAACGCTTCCAAAATTCCGCCATGACATAGATAAAACGGCGACCATCAATCAGGCTTTCTGTTAGGTGTAGTAAGTACATAGTGACGGGCGCTAGGATGTCTTTATCTTCTAAAAAAGCCGTATCATCAAAACCAAATAGACGGCCTTGGCTCAAGTCTATTTTGTCTTCCACGTTATCCAGTACCCAGCCATAGCTACCGCCTCTGCACCATTTTTGTAGGTAGTCATGTACGCTATTTTGTTTCGTATTGGGAAGTTGCTGGTTAATCGCATATAAGCCGCGTTTGCTACGCTCAAAGGTCATCATCACACGGACTGCACGCTCTACTTCATGACTATCAGTGGCATTGAGTGGATAAGGCACAAGACTTTGCACCAGTTTTACTAAAAAGCTAATATTGTGTTCGGTCGCCTCTAGCTGAAATGGATTGAAACCCGTAGGTACCCCTTTTTTAAGGACGCGATAATTGCCGCCTAGTGCGCGGATGACAATCTCAGCGCCACGATCTTTATCAAAAAAAACTATCGTGGGTTGGTATTTCAAAGTCATCAGTAGTAAGAACAACTCAAGCACGGTTTTACCTGAACCTGTCATACCAATAATCGTGGTATTACCAGGCGCTTTTTTATCGGTGGAATCATCGTTTTCGTCTGTGCCATGAAAATTAAAATAATATGGCGCGCCATTCGGCGTTTTAAGAATGGTGACGGCCTCACCCCATGGATTGTTATCGCGCTTACCCGTGCCAAAGCCGTGCATAGCCGCTAAACCTGCAAAGTTGCGTGAGGTGAGATGTGCTTCACGCGGTCTTAAATGCCAGTGCGCAGGTTGCTGGGCAAACCATGCAGCATCAGACACTAAATCCAGCAGTGCGGTTTGGTAGCCATCATGACTGAGCGCCGAGCGTGCTTCTGCCATATTGCGTGTGGCTTCATCCATGCTGTCGCCCAATATGGCCAGTGAATAATGGTACTCTCCAAGTACAAACTGCCCATCAACCAGCTGATCAATGGCTAGGTCTAAGGCCTTAATTTGTGAAGCTGCACCATCTTCAGTTGAAACCAATTGATTACGCTGTTTTTCTAATTTGTCTTTGGCACTGGGTTTGTCTAATATCGAAAAACTTTGCGTTTCGATATATTCATACGGTGTATACAGCAAACTATTCATGCAACCTGCGTCGGTGTTGGCTGGATAATCTTTTAAATCCAGCATTGCGGCAAAGCGTTTTTTATTTGGTGCACGAATTTCTATTTTCTCTTCAACAAAAAATAGACGTGAGGTTTGTAACACGTCACGGATGCGGTAATCCTTGACAGGAATTTTTTCCCAAACAGCGTTAAGCAAGTAGCCGTAAAATGCTAACTGATTGGAGTAAGTGATATTATTTTCGTTGTAAATGGCGAGACGTTCTACGTCATATTTTTTGAGTGTGGCTTGTATGCGTGTGGCGAGTTCCTCAATTTTACGTAGTGCGTGCTTATCTGCCTCTTCGATGGCACGCAATGACTTTTCTTGAAGGTCGATGACACGGCCAAAAATATTTTTCTTAACCGCACCATAAGGTCTACACACCAACGTGAGATAGGTTTCGTTTCCCATCATGTTGTAACCATCAAAACTAGCGTAATAGCGTTTCGACAAGGTATTCGCAAATGGATTTTGGTATTCAGTGGTGAATTGGTCTGAGTATTGACGGCGCACACGGTGCGACCAAACAGCGACTTCACCTAGGCCTATCAGCAGTTGATTAAACGCCTCATGCAATATGTCTAAATCAATTGCATCACGTGTTTCAAAAGCAATGCCATCTACCCGCCATGTGGTTAAATAGGCACCGTCTAAAGTTTTGACCACCGCATCGCTAATTGCACTGCTATAACGCAAATACTCGCTAG
>JBARQL010000096.1:0-7755 GCA_049643685.1 Methylotenera sp. | reverse complement strand
CCGCCGTATTCATCCACCACAATAGCGATGTGATTACGGTTGCTGCGGAACTCTTTCAGTAATATATTCAATCGCTTAGATTCAGGAATAAACACCGCAGGGCGCAGCATATCGCGTACTTCAAAGTCTTCTCCCGCGTAATATCGCAATAAATCTTTGGCAAGTAAAATACCAATCACATCATTTTTATCATCCTCAATCACAGGAAAGCGCGAGTGTGCGGTTTCAATGACATGTGGAATAAACGTTTCGGGCGGATGGGTGATGTCGATGACATCCATTTGCGAGCGCGGAATCATGATGTCACGTACTTGCATCTCGCTCACTTGCAGCACTCCCTCAATCATCGCAAGCGAATCGGCATCCATTAGGTGGTTTTCATAGGCGCCGTGCAACAGCTCTACCAGCTGCTCGCGATCTTCAGGCTCGCGTAGTAAAAAGTGGCTTAAACGTTCGAGTAAGCTGGGCTTGTTGGGCCTATTATTTAGCTTGTTGTTGGGTTTTTCAGGGTCGGCAGCCATTCGACGTCCTATAGAATGAGATAGGGGTTAGCATACCCTAATTCTGCCAAAATTGCAGTCTCTAAACCTTCCATGAGCTCAGCTTGTGCCAAAACTTCATGGTCGTAACCATGTAAATGGAGTATGCCGTGCACCGCTAAATGCGCGTAATGCGCTAGCAATGGTTTATTTTGTGCGAGTGCTTCAGTGGCCACCACAGGTGCGCAAATCACAATATCGCCCATTAAATAGGGTGCTTCTGCTAAAGGAAAAGTCAGCACATTGGTTGCGTAATCTTTGCCACGGTAGGCTTTATTCAAGGTGCGACCTTCTATTTCATCCACGATACGAATGGTGACTTCAGTATCTACCCGAATGGCTGCTTTGGCCCATTTACGAAATAAGGCTTTGGCGGGAATGTTGCTTTCCTGACTCGCAATTTGAACGGATAGCGTAAGTATCGGCATGCTGAACAGCTAATTTAAGGGAATGATGAATTATAAGTGCTGGCAGGTAATTATCAAGCATCTATTTGAAAACATTCGCTTTTAAAACATTATGTGCCAAAAGTTGGCACATAAAATGCTTAAAATTTATTGTGATGACGTCATTGTGACGGAAAGTCACATTGCATGATCGTGTGCGACGCGAGTAACACAATGATAAAGTGGAGATTGAAATGACAACATTAGAACGTAATGCATGTATGGAAAGTTTTAGCCAATTTTGTGAAGAAATTGCAAAATCTGATTTAGTAAGTACCGAAGAAGCCCAGTATTGGACCTATGAGCGTGGCTACCGAGCTGCCATTGATGAGCTAATCAAGGTGATGGAAACGGGTGTGATCGCACATAATTTTACCTCACCTAAATTACAGCAATTAGCCAGTAAATTAGCAGCGAGATAGCCGTTAAAAATCCATTAAATCCGCAGAAAATAGGGTATCTTTATTCGCGCTGACCTGCGAGCCTTTTTTTACAAGGCTTGCAGGGCAGTATTTTTCGCTCGTAGAATAGTTAAGACATGTTTAAAGGATTTTTGCGCGGTATTTGTGTGCGCATTTGCAAGCGATATAAACTCGGCATCTAATCCAAATTTTGGCGATGCCAAAAGTCAAAAACTCAACATTTATGTTGCATTTTTTGACTCATACTCCTCATACGCATTCACGATTTTTTGCACCAGCGGATGCCGCACCACATCAGCCGATAAAAAATGCGTCATGGCAATGCCTTTAATATCTTTGAGCACTTTTTGTGCTTCCACCAATCCGCTTTTTATGTGACGTTGCAAGTCAATTTGCGTCACGTCGCCCGTTATCACGGCTTTGGTGCCCAAACCAATACGGGTCAAAAACATTTTCATTTGCTCGGGTGTGGTATTTTGCGCTTCATCTAAAATAATAAAGCTTTGGTTGAGCGTACGACCGCGCATATAAGCCAAAGGCGCGACTTCAATCGCGCCGCGCTCGAACATTTTATTGACGGTGTCATAACCCGCCAAATCATACAGCGCATCATACAAAGGGCGTAAATACGGGTCGACCTTTTGGTTCAAATCGCCCGGTAAAAAGCCCAATTTCTCGCCTGCTTCTACTGCAGGGCGTACCAGTACGATGCGCTTTACACGGTCGCGTGTCATGGCATCCACTGCGCTGGCGACGGCTAAATAGGTTTTTCCCGTACCGGCAGGGCCAATGCCAAAGGTGATGTCGTGGTCTTGAATCTGCTGCAAATAAGCGACTTGGCGCGGCGTTCTGCCATGTAAATCGCCTCGACGCGTCATCAGTACGGGCATGGCTGAAGTTGCCACATCTTCAGGTTTTAATTTGTCTATTTCCACGAGACCAAGCTGAATTTCATCTAGGCCGATCGGGGTTTTTGCGCGTGTGTAAAAATTTTCTAGCAGTTGTGCCGCCAAGCGAGTGTTGTGCATGGTGCCAGAAAGTTTAAAATGCGCGCCACGCCGCACAATATTCACCTCTAACGCATCGGCGATTTGCTTGATATTTTCATCCAGCGCGCCGCATAAATTGGCTAGTTTTAAATTATCTTCAGGGCTGAGGGTGATTTCCATCGTAATCTAGGTTATCCATGAATAATTTCGCCACGCAGGCGTTTGGGATTGGAGACGTCAGTAATCTTTACGTTCACAAACTGGCCAATTAAATGCGCATCACCTGCAATGTCTACAATGCGATTGTTATCTGTTTTGCCAGCCAATTCGACGGCATTTTTCCATGAAGCGCTTTCAATCAGCACGCGTTGGGTTGTGCCAAGCATGGCTACACTAATCTGTTTGCCTTGCGCTTCATTCAGCGCTTGCAGCTTGGTTAAGCGCGCCAATTTGATTTCCTGCGGTGTGTTGTCGCTCAAGTAAGACGCGGGTGTTCCGGGGCGTGGGCTGTATAAAAAGCTAAAGCTGTAATCAAAACCTACGTCTTGCATGAGTTTTGCGGTGGCTTCAAATTCAGCTTCAGTCTCACCAGGAAAACCGACAATAAAGTCTGAAGTGAACGTCAGGTTTGGATTGGCTGCACGCAATTTTCGAATGGTCGATTTGAATTGCAACGCCGTATAATTACGCTTCATCGCCATTAGTATGCGGTCAGCTCCTGCTTGTACGGGCAAATGCAACTGCACCGCTAATTTCGGAATATTAGCAAAGCAAGCAATTAAACGCTCAGTCATTTCATTCGGATGGCTGGTCGTAAAGCGAATGCGCTCTAATTGTGGAATCTCAGCGATATATTCGATGAGTAATGCCAAGTCTGCTTCTGAGCCATTATATTCGGCGCGGTAAGCATTCACATTCTGCCCAAGTAAAGTGAGTTCTTTAACACCTTGCTCCGCCAACTGAATGGCCTCGGTCAAGATGGCTTCAAATGGGCGTGAGACTTCTTCGCCACGCGTGTAAGGCACCACGCAGAAACTGCAATATTTGCTGCAGCCTTCCATAATGCTTAAAAAAGCACTCGCACCTTCTACGCGCGGGGGTGGCAAATGGTCGAATTTTTCAATTTCAGGAAAAGAAATATCCACTTGCGATTGACCGCTGGCTTGGCTGCTTTTAATCATCTCAGGCAGGCGATGCAAAGTTTGCGGGCCGAATACCACATCCACGTACGGCGCGCGTTTGATGATGTTGTCGCCTTCTTGCGATGCAACGCAACCGCCAACGCCAATCACTAGATTAGGATTCGCCTTTTTCAGCGGAATAAAACGCCCAAGGTGGCTAAACACTTTTTCTTCGGCTTTTTCGCGTACTGAGCAGGTGTTGAGCAGGATGACATCCGCATCTTCAGGCGTGAGTGTTTCCACCATGCCGTTTGCAAGGCTCAGCATATCCACCATGCGAGATGAATCGTATTCATTCATCTGGCAACCGAAGGTTTTGATAAATACTTTTTTAGGCGTGTTCAAAATGTTGCTTGTTGATAACAAAGTGTTATTTTAGCGTATTTACGTCAAGGGCTTTCAAGCAATTTAAAGTGAATGTCTGTATTGTGGTGGCTGGCTGCTTCATATGATTAACATTTACACTTACAACGCTCAGAAATGCAAAAAGGGACTATAAAGTCCCTTTCTAACTTGCTGTAATTAATTCTAATTAATTAAAACTTAAACAGCGGCTTTTCTACGGCGAGCCATGAAGCCAACTAAACCGAGACCTGCTAGCATCAGCGCATAGGTTTCTGGTTCTGGTACGGCAGTGACGTTGATGTTGCCAGAGTAAGACCCGTTGCCACCAGATGTAAAATTAACTACCAATTGCAATGGACCAACGAAATTAGCTGGAAACAGTTTAGCTAAAGATAAGTTGCCACCTGCATCAACAGTATTGGTTACTGTGAGTCCTGCTCCGTTGAGGGTAACAACACCAAAGTCAATATCCTGATTTGGTCTAAAAGAGAAATTGCTCAAAATACCATCAGCAGTGACTAAGCCAGCAATATTAAAATTCCATACGTCTTGAAATTCGCCCGCTACGACATTTGAGTGATTGAATGATGCAGTACCATCTATTACATTGACGTTAAATACATCCGCCAGTGCCCCAGTACTTGATAAAGCTAGAGCCGCTACAACCGTTATTTGTTTAAAGTTCATTTTTACACCCTATTTGTTGCTACTATAATTAACTGCAATAGTACACAAATGGCGCTTTTCCAGCATTAGCCCGTATGGGTGATTTTGGCTTAGTTGCGGAGGTTCTCCCATCTCTCAATTAACAATTTCAGATTGACTTTTTCATTTCTAAGCACAATTTTGCTGGGTAATACGTAGCCATTTAGAGCGATATAATTTTGATATTCAATCTCCCAGCCATCTTGTTTTAAGGTGCTTAAATGACCTTGCTCATCCCATTTGCTGGCTTGAATGGTGCCCCTGGTGGGCCTGCCAAGTGACCAATCCGACAGGCCAGCAAGCGGTAGTTTCCAACCTAGTGTTTTTTGCGTGAGCGTTTCTGCATCAGCTTCTGAAATGCTGTTGCCTTTATCGTCAATTAAGGTGACCTGATTACTTGTTTTTTTAATGCTTGCCACCTGCCCGCCTAGTGGAGAAAAAAGTGAAACTTCATCGTTTGCTTTGTCGTGCTGCCAGTTCAAGCTACCTGAAAAACCTTTGCCTTCTGTTTGTACGCCGATGCGGCCTTGCAGCGTGAATTGATGAATCGTCGCAATCTTTTGTTGATGACTTTCATATAGCGCTTTTGTTAAGGCGCTCTCTGCAGGTTTCATAGGAGGTGCGCTAATGCAAGCTTGCAATGAAGCAAATAAAGCCAATAGCAAAGGAATTCGAAGTAAGCGCATGTAACTGCTCTATATTTAAACTCAGGAATTAAATCTTAGGATTAAATCTTAGGATTTAGATTTAATCGATTTGAATTTATTAGTAGTATTTATGAGCACTTCGTTTTTTGGGTCAGCTGTTAGCGCATCATTCCAAACCTTATTTGCTTCATTTTGTTTGCCTTTTTTCCACAACACTTCACCTAAATGCGCGGCAATTTCAGGGTCTTGGTTAACATTGTAAGCTTGTTGCAAATAATTGAGGGCTTTGTCTAAATTGCCTTTGCGGTAGTGTGCCCAACCTAAGCTGTCGAGCATGTAATGGTCATTTGGGCTAAAACTCAGGGCTTTTTCAATGAGTTGAATGGCTTCGTTCAATCGAATGTTGCGATCTGCAAATGAATAGCCAAGAGCGTTGTAAGCTGCGGCAAAATCTGGTTTTGCCGCAATAGCTTTACGTAGTTCGGCTTCCATCAGGTCGAATTTTTTTACACGCTCAGCTGCAAGTGCATAGTCGTAAACAAGCTCAGATGTGTTCGGCATATTTTTGATTGTTTTATCCAGTAAATCAAAGGCTTCCTGGTCGCGTTTGGCTTTGGCTAATAAGCCAGCTTGCGATTGAATCACAATAATTTGCTGCTCGGTGGTTAAATCGTCAATCGCATCTAATTTCTCAATCGCTTTATCGGTTGATTGAGTACGGGCAATGATATTGGCTAAACCAAGTTGCGCTTCGAGGTAATGATTGCTTTCGGGCGGCACTTTGTTATGCCAGGCAATGGCTTGCTCATCATGCTTTTGTTTTTCTGCGACTTGTGCGAGATAAAGATGGAGTTGATCTACGTCCTTAAAGCCCAGCTTGATCGATTGCTGAAAATAATCTTCGGCCGCCTTGTAATCGGCTGACTCAAAAGAAAGTAAGCCAACGAGCGCGGTCACATCTGCGCCATTTTTTTCAGATCCTTCCTTAGCCTGTTGAATGGCAATCGGGTAATGCTTCTTTGCAGCATCATACTGTTTTTGGCTGACCAAAATTTTTGCCAAGTTCAGACGTACTTCATTGGATTCAGGATGTTTCGTGAGAAAGTCTTGATAAAAACTAATCGCAGTATCAGGGGATTTTTCAAATAAAATTTGACCTTTCAGAAGCGCGGCTACATTCCAGCCTGGCTTGAGTTCTTCCGCTTTATTAAGTGCTTGCAAGGCGGTATCGTTTTGTTTTGCAGCCCATGCAGATTGGGCAATGGCGATCTGTGCTTCGGCCAGCGTCGGGTAGGGCTGCGCAAGGGATTGCACTAGGCTGAGGACGCCAGCTTTATCAGGGCTTTTGTTTAATAAGTTATGTAGGTATAAAAATCCACTCGCTCTAGTCTCTTCTTTCACTAATAATTTTGCTAAAAACGGTTTGGCTTCATTGAGTTTTCCAGTTGCAATATACAGTTCTGTTATCGCCTGCTGCGCTTCATTTGAGCTAGGATCAAGTTCTGCCCATAATTTAACGGCGGGAATGGCTAAGCCAGAATTTTTACTATAAGCTGCGATTTTGGCCGCACGTTCTGCCAGGCTGGGTTCTCTCGAGCTTTTGGCTAAGTCATAAAAAACAGCGCTGGAAGTGGCTAAATCACCGCGTTGTCCCGCAACTTCTGCCACTAGGTATTTGTATACAAACTCAGCCGACAGTCCATTTTCGGTAGCTACTGCGCTGGATTTGTTGGAAGCTACAGTGCTAGTGGATTTGTTCGTCGCACAACCATTCAGGCTCAGTATGCTAGCTATGACGCAGGCATGAAGTACATAAGCACATGCATGTGAAGCAGTTTTAGTAGGTTTTATTTTTGTGAAGAGCGTGTATAAGATTGGGCGCATAGATTTTTTATCAAAAATTTAAAATGGGTGTGGCTAGAACAAACTGAAGATTCGTTACAATTTTAAAGAATTAAGCAATTATGACTATTATTACATAGCTTAAGTGCTTAGTCCGTGACAGTCGCGTCAAGTTCCTCCATAATTATGGATTGACTGCGATGCGTGTCAAATACATTTTAATGGGCTAAAGTTTAACCTCTAAAACTTGTGTAATAAAATCTTAGCATTTCAACATTGAGTAATTATGAATAACTATACAGTAGAAGCAACAGAGCTCACGCGGCTTTATGGTGGGCGTGAAGCCGTTAGCAATGTCAGCTTTACCCTGAGCAAGGGTCAAGTGTTGGGCTTTCTGGGGCCAAATGGCGCAGGAAAATCCACCACCATGAAAATGCTCACGGGTAATCTTGCTCCAAGTAACGGGAGTGTGAAAATCTGTGGTATCGACATGATCGAGAACCCAAAAGAGGCTAAAGCCCTGATTGGTTATCTGCCTGAAATGCGGCCTTTATACAAAGAACTGACGGTGGATGAGTATTTAACCATCGCGGCAAGGTTGCATCGTGTCAGCGCTGGGCACATTAAAAAAGCTGTAGA
>JBARQL010000095.1:0-22577 GCA_049643685.1 Methylotenera sp. | reverse complement strand
TTAAGAAAAATCTCTGCACTACGACGAATCGTATTACTGTCGTCAATCACCATCACTTTAACCGCTGACAACTGATCTAAGCTTAGTTTTTCTTGACTCACAAGCAAGCTCCTAATTGATATTAATCCGCAACGTAACGACCACTACTCTCTTTAAATTCTACTATTCTTATTTTTATTTTAGTAATTTTCTTGATGTATTATAAGTAAAATCACATAATAAGCAATACTATGTAATGTATTACATTAATATTTTTGCGTAACATATGTACTTTTTGAAATTTTCATCCATAATGGCGAACAATAATACCAAAAACAATTCTTAACAATTTTTATAATTTATTTGCTTGCCTTTTCAACCAACTTAAAGGCGATAATTTAAGGATTTCTTTCATGATTGTTAGACAAGAAGTATTAAATGCCAAAGCGGCACTTAAAGATTTGCCCGCCACTTCACCCTTACCAAGCGCAAGCTTGGTACTCGTATTTGGTGCACGCGAGCGCTTTAGTGATAGCAAATTAACCTCCACCTTAAAATCCCGCTACCCCACTGCGCAAATTATCGGCTGTTCAACGGCAGGTGAAATCACTGCCTCAGGCGTTCAGGATGACAGCTTGCAAATCACGGCCATTCAGTGGGAAAAAACCGTGCAACGTGTGACGCATACCAAAATGACCAGTATGCAAAACTCGTTTGAGACTGCAGTCGATTTAGCGCGTCAATTAAAGTCGGATGAATTAAAAGCGGTGCTGGTTTATTCTGACGGCCTGCATGTCAATGGCTCTGAACTATTAGAAGGTTTTAAAAGTGTACTAGGCGAAACGCCGATTATGGGCGGCATGGCGGGCGACGGTTTTAACTTCAGCAAAACCGTGCAGCTTTTTAACGACACCGTTTCGGAAGGCCTCGTGATTGCGGTTGGTTTATATGGCAGATATTTAATTGCAGCCACTGGCGTTGGCCGAGGCTGGAAGCCTTATGGCCCGCCACGTAAAGTGACGAAATCGAACAAAAATGTGGTGCTGGAACTCGACGGCAAACCAGCCCTGCCGCTTTACAATATGTACATTGGGGCACATTCCGCACAAGGCCTGCCGGGTAGCGGCTTGAAATTCCCGTTTGCAATCATTGAGGAAGGCAAGCGCGACATCGAAAAAATTCGCACCTTGCTCGCCATTGATAAAACGAACAACAGCCTCACCTTTGCCGGTAACGTCGATGAAGGCGAAACTGTACGTTTTTGCCAAGCAACCCATGATCGCTTAGTAGAAGGCGCTGGTGATGCGGCACACTTGGTGACCAGTCAAACCAGCACCAATCAACCTGGTTTGGCCATCTGCGTCAGTTGTGTGGGACGTAAAGGCGTGATGGCTGAACAGGTAGTGGACGAAGTAAAACTCGTGCACCAAATTTTAGGCCCGCAAACTGCACTGACTGGATTTTATTCGTACGGTGAGTTTTCGCCACGGCCCGCTACCTGCGACAGCGTATTGCACAATCAAACCATGACTATCGGCTATTTAAGTGAAAACTTGCTCGCCTGATTCATCCTGCTCAGGCTAAAAAAGACCCTATTAAAACAAGGGACTATAAATTTAACCAATATCAAAACGCTCAGTGCAAACTGGGCGTTTTTGTTTTATGATGAGTGTACTTGACAGTCTTACAACAACGCATTCTTCCAACAACATCAATAGGAGTTCATCATGGCTAATACCGTCAACTTAAAAGGCAACCCAGTGGCAATCGGTGGCAGTTTTCCACAAAAGGGCCAATCTGTACCGGATTTTCAACTGGCCGATGCAAAACGTAATTTACTTTCATTAGAGGCATTTACAGGTAAACGCAAAGTATTGAACATCTTCCCTAGTATTGACACGCCCACTTGCGCAACCTCTGTGCGTACCTTTAACCAAAAAGCCAGCGGCATGAAGAATACGGCTGTTTTGTGTATTTCAGCCGATTTGCCGTTTGCGCAAAGCCGCTTTTGCGGGGCTGAAGGCATTGAAAATGTGGTGACTTTATCCACCTTCCGTGACACTGCAAAATTTTCTAAAGATTACGGCGTACAAATACTGGATAGCAGCCTGGCAGGGCTCACCACGCGCGCGGTAGTTGTGCTGGATGAAAATAACAAGGTGTTGCATAGCGAACTTGTTGCAGAAATTACCGAAGAGCCTAATTATGATGCGGCGTTAGCGGTATTATGATTTTGGGTAGGGGCGATCCTAGACCGCGAAAGACAGGTTAATTTAACCTACTTCTTTCGCGGTCAAGGACCGCTCCTACCTGCGACTTTTCAAGTACTTTAGCACTTAGAAAATCGGAGTGCCTGTGGTACAAAAATACGCTTACTCATACTCGGTATATTTCGCATTACTACCCCGTACTTTTCCCACGGGGTATTTTTTTGCATTTAACTCAATTTTAGCGTTGGCCGCTTCAATTAAATCAATTTCTAATACTTCGGCGATACGCAATAAATACACAAAAGTATCCGCCAACTCGTGGCTAACAGCTTCGCGTTTTTCTGGCGTTAGCTGTTGACTCTCTTCCGGTGTATTCCATTGAAACAACTCGACCAATTCTGCCGCTTCAACAATCATTGCCATGACCAAATTTTTGGGTGTATGAAATTGTGCCCAATCGCGCTCGGTCACAAATCGATCAATACGGCTGCGTAAATTGTTCAGTGAATCATTCATATAAAAATCCTTAAAATCTCTCCGAGAGAAATTTTATGCCCTGCGAGCCTTTATTTATAAGGCTTCCAGAGCATCGAAATAAGATGAGGCTTTTTTAAGCATTACTGGTCACATTTTTTATCGTAATTTTTTTATTACTTTCGGTTGCTGCCAGCCACCATTTTTATTTCAAACAAACGGCATTCAAGTGCGCCGTTATACAGCGGCGTACGCTTGCTCGGGGTGAGTCGCATTACTTTAGGCATGGTCAAATTATTGGTTAAAAAGTAAGTATTCCATCCCGCAAACTTGCGCTTAAGTGCCTCGCCCATTTTGGGATATAGCAACACTAAATCGTCTTCTTCGCCGATGCGCACGCCATAAGGCGGGTTGGCAACCATAACACCGCTTTCTGCTGGCGGCATGACGTTCACAATATCGTTTTGCGATAACTGAACCGCAGCCAACAACCCCGCTTCTTCAAGATTTTTCTTGGCGATGCGTACGGCGCGTAAATCTACATCTGAGCCATATATTTTTTGAAAAGTCACGGGCTTCACTTTGGCGGCAGCCTGGCTTTTCAGCTTCTCCCAAACCGTTGGCTCGAATGAGTTGAGTTTTTCAAAACCAAAATTTCTTTTGTGGCCTGGCGCTATCTGCAACGCCACCATTGCCGCTTCCAATAAAAATGTTCCACTACCGCACATCGGGTCAAGCAATGCCTGACCTGGTTGCCAGCCTGATAATTTCAATATGCCTGCCGCTAAATTTTCGCGCAAAGGTGCTTCAATACTCGCACCGCGATTACCGCGCTGATACAACGCTGCGCCTGAAGTATCTAAATAAAACTGATATTCATCCGCCGCCAAATAAGCATGAATGCGCACTGCAGGCGTTTTCGTATCAATATATGGCCGTGCGCCAACAGCTAATCTGAATTTATCACACACTGCATCTTTGATTTTTAAGGTAGCAAATTCCAAGCTTTTTAACGGGCATTTCACACCCGTGACTTTCACCATAAAGTCGTTTTTCACATCAAACCATTGCGGCCAATTCAATTGGTACGCAGCTTCAAATAAATCTTCTTCATTCATATACTTACCGCGCGCCACCTGCCACAAGATGCGTGTTGCGATGCGTGAATGCAGGTTTGCCGCGTAGCACACGGCCCAGTCGCCATCAAAACTCACGCCGCCATCGGTGAGCTTGATCGACTTAGCCTGTACGGATTGCAGTTCATCTGCCAGCAGTTGCTCTAAGCCGCGTGGGCAGGTGGCAAAATATCGGTTTGGACTCATCAATGATTCTTTCAAATAGATTCGGTTAAATATAGCTTGGGCAAACGGTAATGTCCCGTTATTTTATATAGAAACAAACTCGCTTCTTCCTGTGTGCCACGGCCGATGTTGTGGATGACTAATGGCTGCTTAGGATGGCTCAAAAAGCTGCTTTCTTTCGCATCACTCACCAGCATAATATGTGGCAAATTGCCTGGCAACGTCACGGTCACCACATCGCCCGCTTCATAGTCTGCCGCATCTTGGCTTATTTTTTGCGCCTGCCAGTATCGACTAAAATACACTTGCAAATTCGGTACGCGCCTGTGGTCGATGTTGGTGTCGGTCCTTTTTAATCCCCATTTTTTGGGGTAAATCGCAAAGTTCTTTACCATATCTTCATGCACTAATTTTTGTAAATCTAGTTGATGTGCCTCACGTAATGCCCGTATCACCACATCGGTACACACACCTTTGCTTAGTGCCACATCCCCATTCGGATAGGTTAGCTTTGAATAGGCGGGGTCATAGGCCTTGGTCACGCCCACTTGCTTACGCGCTGCATTCACTAATTTTAAATCATCAGCATGTGCCTGCACACTCGCCAACAGCAACCCTAAAAACAGCACGCGCCCTTTAAGCTTCATCGATATCGTATCTGAACAACAATTTGTTTTGGCGCACCAGATTATCTTCACAAAGTTGATTCACAAAGTGTGTAAATTCAATGCCATGCACGGTTTCAAGCCCTTTTGCCTGGTCACGCAGGTGCGTGATGTTCAAGCTATTCGGTGCTGTATTAAAACCAAACACCACAATATTACCTGGCCTGCCTGTACGCAAAATGAGTACTTTTTGCTTAAAACTTTGCTCAATGCGTTGTAAATAAACATCAAAATTCCTATCGCTCCCCCATAAATTAATCGCCAGCATCCCATTGTTTTTAAGGGTGCTCGAACATTGGTCAAAAAAGTCCTGGCTGCAAAAATCTGGCGGGATACCGTTGCTGTCAAACGCATCTATCAGCAGCACATCGGCAGATTTGTGATGATCCGCCAAATATTGCAGCCCATCACCTTCAATCACCTCTAAACGTTCGTCATTTTCTGGCACATAAAATTGGCTGCGCGCCACTTGAATGATTTTCGGGTTGAGTTCTACCACGGTACTGAGGATTTCGGGACAATACGCATGCATGTATTTGGTGATTGAGCCACCGCCCAAGCCAATCGCCAGCACGTTTTTAATGGGTGCGTTAAACAGTAAAAAGCACATCATGCCGCGCGTGTAGGTCAACTCTAATGCAAATGGCTCACGTATGCGCATCGCGCTTTGAATCGTGGCTGAGCCTAAATGCAGCGCGCGCACACCGTCCGTCTCGCTGACATCAACGGCATCCCCCACGACCGCTTTCATTAAGTGCTTGGCTACGCGAAACATTAAGCTGCAGCCTCTTGGCTGGATGGGTTCTCTTCTGCCTTATTTTCCTGTGTTAGTGACTCTGCTTCTGATTCGGCTTCTACGATGGCTTCTACTTGGTCCGCTAACAGCGCATTTTCCACAAAATCCGTCTCTTCTTCGATCGCCAGCAGGTCAGTAGAAACAGGCGCTTCTTCAAGCAAGCCTATAAATTTTGTGCGTAACTCCATGAGCAGAGTATCCACTTCTTGCACTTTTAAACCGACACGTGAACCAGGTTTCAATTCTGGCAAACCATAGACTTTGGTCATATAAGGCGGAAAATCAATGCGCACGATATTTTCACGCCAAACGGTGGCATGCACTTCTTCAATATGCTCTTGAATCAAATACTGCAAGCACCAGTAACGCTCCATGCGGGTTTGAAACTCACTATAACTTTTGTAAGTAATCTCAAAATTTCGCATGTGCGTTGTGAGTACGTCACTTTTAGGCGAATACGCAGGCGGCGTATTCTGCACCACACTGATAATTTGCCGTTGGTTAATTAAATCTACCGCTCGGCGTAATGGTGAGGTGCTCCAAGCATATTGCGCTACACCCAGGCCTTGATGCGGCTCCGCTTTGGTGGTCATATACACTTTGCCACCCATCTGCGCGCGGTACAAACCTGGTACTTCATGGGCTGCCAGCAATGCGCCCCACTGATTGTTCGCTTCTATCATTAACTCCGCCACTAACTTATCCATCGGCGAGCCACGGGAGCGGCCAACAATACTCACCTTACCATCGTCTACATAAAAGTTGTAGTCGATTTGCGGTGGCTTGGTCGGGTCATACTTACCGCGCGCTTTTTCTAATGTTTCGGCCAGATTGAATAAATACAACAACTCCGACCAATACGGATGACCACTATCAGCCGCTAAGGTAGTTTCGTTAAAAAACGGTTCTAATGCATCATGACGTAAATTATCGGCAATTTTAATGCGCTCGACTTTGCTATCACGCTTCGTAATCGTGAAATCGGCATTCACCTCTAAATAGAGTGACAGCACGGGCTTAATCTCGCCCGCATCCAAACTAAATGGGCGTATCGCAGCTTCAGGCAACATGGTGATTTTATTGCCAGGCATATACACGGTGGATAATCGCTGCATCACATCAATATCGAGAGGGCTATCTGGCAAAATACCAAGTGCTGGAGCGGCAATGTGAATGCCCACGCGCGCCATGCCATTGCCTAACAGCTGGATGGAAAACGCATCGTCAATTTCAGTCGTCGCGCTGTCATCGATGCTAAAAGCCTCAACTTCTGCCAATGGCAAGTCACTGGGAAGCTCAGTGATTGCTTCACTGGCAAAGCCTGTACCCTTGGCAAAGTGCTCACGCAGGAACGCATCCAAATGATAATTGTGAACCGAAGGAATCGCCCCACAAGCCTGCAATAGCTTGAGATGACCCACATGCAACTCATTCGCGGCCAAATCCAATGTTTTATATTCAAAACTGTTTTTGTCTGGTGCGTAGAGCAACATATCCAGCTTTTGCATCAGCTCATCGGGCATTCTGTGGGCCTTGAGCTCTGCCACAAAACCTGCCATTTTTTCAGCCAACAGCCGTTTTTTCTCGAGTCCTGCGAGCGCGGCTTTTAATATCTCTGCAGGTGCAGCTTTATAGCGCCCTTTACCCTTACGGTTAAAATATACAGGCGCACTATGCAACTTAACGGCAATCGCAGCAGCCTCAGTAGGCGTTGGCTTGCGCCCATAATATTCAGTTGCAAACGACTCAAACCCAAACTCACCGTCAGACTCACCTTTAAACCCAGGCTCCGTACAACACTCCCATAAAAAATCCACATCCAGCGTTTGCGCTTCAGCATTTGCGGCATCGATAAAGCCTGCTAATGGCATTTCAAAACGTAACAACACGTTGTTTGTTTTAATTTTACTGCGTTTACCGCTAGCTGATTCTATTTGCATCGAACCCGCAGCCTCGCTCATGATAGAAGCCACTTTAAAGCTGCCATCTTCTTCATAAAATATATTCATACTGGAATTTTCTAATCAACTTGCTTGTTAAATTTCTGCCATTTTACCTTGTATTAGCAAATTCGCTTTGTTGCCTTTAAAATATAGGGATGGATAAAAGAATTCCCGTAACATTACTCACCGGCTTTTTAGGCAGCGGCAAAACCACACTGCTTAACAAGCTCTTGAGCCACCACACCATGAAAGACAGCGCGGTGATTATCAACGAGCTGGGTAGCACAGGGCTAGACCACATTCTCGCCACGCAAGTCGATAGCGAGCAAATTGCCGATAACACCGTGTTGCTGAGTTCTGGCTGCGTATGTTGCACCTTAAAAAATGAGCTGGCGGATACTATGCGTGATTTGTTTTTTAAACGCGCACTGCAAGCCATTCCGCAATTTAATCGCTTAATCATCGAAACCACAGGCATGGCCGACCCTGGCCCGATACTCGCCAATTTAATGAATGAACCTGTGATTGAATCGGTATTTCGGCTTGATGCTGTCATTGTGACAGTGGACAGCGTTTATGGTTTAAAACAGCTACAAGATAATGGCGAAGCACGCAAACAAGCTGCGGTCGCAGATGTGTTGCTACTGACTAAAACCGACTTAGCCAGCACCGAAGAAATCAGTGCGCTGAAAGAAAAACTCATTACCATCAACCCCGGCGCCACACAGCACAAAATCACGCATGGTGAAATTGATCCTGATTTTATTATCGATGTCGGCCTATTCGACCCTACGGGCAAGCGCGCCGAGCCTGAGCGCTGGCTACGCGCGCCACTCAAACCTGCACGCCCCAAAGGCACGTTACCGCAAAAACCCCACAATGATGAAATCAGCAGTTTCACCGTTACCCTGCCTAGCCCGCTTAACTGGCGCGATTTAAAACCTGTGATTTTGCGGCTTTGCCAAGTGCATGGCGAAAAACTGTTGCGCCTCAAAGGTATTATTCACGCAGCTGACCAAGCCGCACCGCTCGCCATTCATGCCGTACATTTCACGCCCTATCCGCCTACATTGCTGGAAGGCTGGAGTGAAGATGAGCCGTCAAACCGCATCGTGCTGATTGGCAAAGGGTTGGATGAAGAGGCGATTAGAAAAATATTGATGCAAGTGTAAATTACGCTTAATTTTTGATCTTTAACCGATAGCCTTTAACCCTTCAAACTCCTCGAGAAAAAATTAATGCTCTGCGAGCCCCTATTTATAAGGCTCACAGAGCATCGAAATAAGATGATACGGAAATTGTCAATTTTCACAATGCATTTTTAGGGGTGCGTTCACCGTTCAAATACTGGGCATCACCCTTCAAAATTTAGTTTTATAATGCGTCCCGAAAAACTCCATCATCATAAAATCTTCCAAGCCTGCGTCATCTTCTATCCGTGCTGACTGAATTACGGTGCGGCCAAGGCGCTGCGATTCCCAATTAAAATCTCCCTGGTAATGCTGGCGTATCAGCGCGATCATTTTTTTAATCATCACCAACCGCACATCTTGACCTGTCTCCGCTTCAACTTCAAACGACTCGCGCCTGGCGTTGCTGTAATCGTTGGTCCATCCTTTAAAAGTAAAAGCTGCATGGCGGCCACTTAAGCTGGTAATTTCAAAAATGCCGTTGGTGCCACTTTTGAAATTATTTTTAATGCGTTCATCTCTTACCTGCTCGGCGCTTGGGCCCAATTCACGCGCGACTGCTTCTGCATTTTGTTGGGCAGCATCAGCTTCACCTGCGTTGCGCTTGGCTTGCTGCTGTTTGACGTAAGAAGCCATATCGGTTGGCGCCTCTTGAGTAGTTTCTTTCATTACAGAAACCTCAGGTATTTTTGGCGGCACTGTTTCTGGCGCAGGGCTTGGCGTAGCGAGCACTTCTGGCACAGTAAATGCAGGTTTTACCTTGTTGTTAAGCTTTTTCGTCATCACCTTTGGCGGTATTTTGATGACTTTAGGTGCTGGCTTTTCAGGTGCTGGATTTTTAATTAGTAATTCAGGAGGTAATTCAGGTAACTGCTCAGGCAGCGGCGCTATTTCTTGCGGTGGAACGGGTGGCGCCAGACTGACTTCCATCGCCGTAGGCATTGGAGTTGTGCTGGTATCCAGCTGAATCTGCGGTAGCACTAACAACAAAATCATTGCATGCACCAAGAGCGAAAATAGAATTGCAATCAAGCCGTTGCGACTGATATTAAAGCGAATCAGTTTGTCACCACGTGGTGCCAGGAAAGTTGATTTCCTAGAAAAAGTGTCGGCAGACTGATTGGTCATTGGGTTAATTGCCATGAATGATTTAGCAGCTAAGATTGAATAAAAATAAGCATCAGCAAACCAGACTTAACGACCGAGGTCTTGCCATGCCTTTTCAAGACGCTTAATCGAGACAGGGAACGGCGTTTTAAGTTCTTGCGCAAATAGTGACACACGCAACTCTTCAATCAACCAACGAAAATCCTGTAAGTCTTGAGATATATCCAAATGTGCCAGCTTAAGCGCACTGATTTTAGCTTGCCATCTATCCCATAACACGCCCACGCTGGCGGCATTTTTACCATCACGATCTGGGTTAACGGGTTGTTTTTCAATACGCAATCTTAACGCTTTTAAATAACGTGGCACATGCTGCAACTGTTCCCAAGGCGTTTGACTGAAGCAGTTTTTATAAACTAACAGGCCGATTTGCTGCTCACAATCACGCTTTAATCGGTTCACAGTAGCGGGCATTTTACTTTGTTGCATCACCAGCAGCTGGTACTCGGATGCAATACTTTGCGCTTGCCTGGCAATGGCTTGGCTCACGGCGGGCAAACGCGTTCTGGCGCGCGCTTTTAACTTCATAAAGTCTGCATTGGTGCGCGGTAAATCGTCCTCACCAATAAATGCACGGTCAGCAATAGCTAACAATAAATTCTCACGCAAATCTTCGGGTGACATGACGTTTCTTAATACGAGCGCATATTGATTAAAATTAGGCAAACTTTTTTCAAGCTGCTTCATTTGTTCTTTCAGCTCAAAGCGCATTAAACGGCATACGCCTTTGCGATGATTAATTGCCGCCTCGCGCTCGGTATCAAATAACTTCACCGAGATACTATCTTCGTCATCTTCCAGCGCAGGATAGCCTGTCATTTGCAAGCCATCACGTTCAAAGCTTAACGTTGCAGGTAAATCACCAAAATCCCATTGCTTTAAACCTGTTTTTTCAATGTCCGGCGAGGTGTTTCTAAAGGTAAGTTGCGCGGCTGAGCCGAGTTGTTTTTTGAGCACGCTCCAATCGCGCCCCATTGCCAATTCGCGTCCAGCATCATCGACCACGCTAAAGTTCATCAACAGGTGTGCGGGCGCTTCTTCAGTCCAATCAGCTTTGCTGATTTTTAGGGTGGTTTTGTGTTGAATGTATGCGGCAAGCGTTTCTAAGATTGGCAAATTATGTAGCGCTTCACCAACCACTTCGTCATTCCGATGAAAATCGGAATCTAGCGCCTTGGTCGCAACGTCACCGGGTTCCGACTTTCGTCGGAATGACGCGCTTGGATTGGATATTTCTTCCAAAAAGCCCGTCACAAACTCAGGTACAGGCACGCACACGCGCCTAAAAGTTTTAGGCAACGCTTTAATTAAGTGGGTTAATTTTTCGCGCAACATGCCTGGCACCAACCATTCTGTTGGCGTAGGGTCTAGTTGGTTTAACAGGGCTAGCGGAATCGTCGCAGTCACGCCATCTAACACATGGCTTGGTTCAAAACGATACTTCAGTGTAACTTCAACACCACCTAACACCATTTTCTCGGGAAATTGTACGGCGGTAACCGCATCCGCACCGTGACGCATAAGGTCGTCACGTGTCATATAAAGTAATTTTGGATTCAGTTTTTCAGCGCCCTCTCGCCACTTTTCAAATGTTGCAGCTTGAAAAATATCGGCAGGGATTTTGCTATCATAAAACGCAAATAATTGGTGTTCGTCTATCAGCACATCCTGCCGACGCGCTTTATGCTCTAATTCTTCAATTTCGGCGATTAAGCGTTCATTGGCTGTAAAAAATGCTGCACGTGTATCGAACTCCCCATTCGCTAACGCTTCACGAATGAATATTTCACGCGATTCTTGCGCGTTAATTGGCCCATAATGTACGCGGCGTTTAGGGATAATGGTTAAGCCGTAAAGCGAAACGCGCTCCCACGCGTTGACCATGCCCATTTTTCTATCCCAGCGCGGGTCGGTATATTGGCTTTCGGTTAAGCCGCGCGCGAGTGGCTCTATCCAATCTGGCTCAATTTTCGCCACACAACGTGCATAAAGCTTGCTGGTATCGACCAACTCCGCTGCAATCACCCATTTTGGACGGGTCTTTTTAAGCGTTGATCCAGGTGCGACAAAAAAGCGAATGCCGCGTGCACCTGCGTAGCTATCATTATCACCATCTTTAAAGCCGATATTACCCAGCAAACCCGCCAATAACGCTTTATGAATCTGCTCAAAATTGGCCTCTTTTTCGTTAAGCTTAAAGTCCATCTCCTCGATAATTTGCTTGATTTGCCCATGCAACTCACGCCATTCTTTTAAGCGCAAAAATGATAAAAAGTTTGCATGGCATTGATTCAACAAATCTTTATTGGTTTTTTTAGTCTTTAATACATTGTCAAAAAAATCCCAAAGCTTGAGATAGCTCATAAAGTCTGAGCCTTCGCCCGCAAATTTCGCATGTGCATTATCCGCCGCTTCGCGCTTATCCATTGGGCGTTCGCGCGGGTCTTGAATGCTGAGTACGCTGGCGATAATCAAAATTTCTTTTAAGCAGCCTTCACGTTTAGCCGCCAAAATCATCCTCCCAACACGCGGATCTAACGGTAGCTTGGCTAGCTGTAAACCTGTTTCGGTAATCTGACGCTTACTATCCACAGCACCAAGCTCTTGCAGCAATTGGTAACCGTCGGTAATTAAACGTGAGCTCGGCGCTTCAATGAATGGAAACTCAGCAATATCACCCAAACGCAGTGCCGCCATGCGCAAAATCACGCTGGCGAGCGAGCTGCGTAAAATTTCTGGCTCAGTAAACTCTGGGCGACCATCAAAATCTTGCTCTGAATACAATCGCACACAAATGCCGTTTGAAACACGTCCACAACGCCCCGCTCGCTGCTTGGCGGCGGCTTGGCTAATCTTTTCAATCTGCAACTGCTCAACTTTGGCGCGTGTGCTGTAGCGGTTCACCCGCGCCAGCCCAGCATCAATTACGTATTTTATGCCAGGCACAGTGAGCGAAGTTTCGGCCACGTTGGTCGCCAACACAATACGGCGCGCACTATGCGGCTTGAATATCTTTTGCTGATCTTCGATTGAAAGCCGCGCAAAAAGCGGCAGGACTTCAATGTGTTTTAGCTTGGCAGAACGCCCTTGATATTTGCGTAAATGGTCGGCAGTATCACGAATTTCGCGCTCGCCTGGCAAAAACACCAAAATGTCGCCGTCACCTTGGCGCAGTAAGTCATCCGCCGCATCCATAATCGCTTCTTCTATGGCCTCTTCTTCGTCATCTTCTTCCAGCCAGCGCGCTTCAGTTTTGGCTTTTCGAGTAATGCCCAAAATATTTACAGATAAAAGGTCGGTTTCATCGTCTAAATCAAACTGCGCATTTTCCGCTTCTGCGCTTTCTTTCGCGCGAAAACTTGCCTTACCAAGCGGACGATATCGGATTTCTACAGGATACGTACGCCCAGAAACCTCAATCACAGGCGCGCCATTAAAGTGGCTGGAGAAGCGCTCAGCATCGATGGTGGCGGAAGTCACAATCACTTTTAAATCAGGGCGTTTTGGCAACAATTGCTTTAAATAACCCAGCAAAAAGTCAATATTCAGGCTGCGCTCGTGCGCCTCATCGATAATGATGGTGTCATAGGCATTCAGGAACTTATCGCCTTGCGTTTCCGCCAGCAAAATCCCGTCAGTCATCAGCTTGATATAGCTAGAATCGGTAATTTTGTCATTAAATCGCACTTTATAGCCTACCACTTCACCCAGTGGAGAATTCAACTCCTGCGCAATGCGAGAAGCCACGGAGCGCGCGGCGATGCGGCGCGGCTGGGTATGTCCAATCAAACCCGAAACACCGCGACCTAATTCTAAGCAGATTTTTGGCAACTGCGTGGTTTTACCAGAACCTGTTTCACCGCACACGATCACCACTTGGTTGCTGGCAATCGCTTTCGCGATCTCATCGCGCCGCGCTGAAACTGGTAGCTCTAACGGATATTCCGGTTTAGGCAAACCGGCCAAACGTGCAGCATATTTAGCTTGCGACACGCGTATTTTCTGCGCCACTTCATTCAGCAAACGTTGCGCTTTTGTTTTAGATTGTTCATCTGACGATTTTTGTAAATCGGCCACATCGCGCAGCCTACGGCGAAGCGAGTGACGGTCAGTCAACGGACAAAGCGCCAGTGCGTTAATCAAACCTGAAATATTGAGTTGTAAATTATTCATGATTGGCGCATTTTACCATGCTGTAGAATGCGTTATTATTCAAAAGAGTTACTGATTCAATTGTGTGCTTTAATATACCGCACCTTTTTAGTGCGAAGATGATAAAATCAAACCTAACTACCTGCATTTGTTAGCCCAAGGACAAATAATGACCCAAGCCGCCCCACCACCAGCCAATGAAAAAACGCGACTCGAGAAATTACAGCAACTCATGGTGCTGGATACCCCGCCGGAGGCACTACTTGATGAAATCACCAAGCTAGCAAGTGAAGTGTGCGGCACACCGATTGCGCTAATTAGTTTAATCGATGAAAAGCGGCAATGGTTTAAGTCGAATATTGGCTTGGAAGGTGTTAAAGAAACTCAGCGCAATTTAGCTTTCTGTGCACACGCCATTTTAGAAGATCAAATCATGGAAGTGCCAGATGCAACGTTAGATAAGCGTTTTGCTTCAAATCCATTGGTCACAGGAGACCCAAATATTCGCTTTTATGCGGGTGCGCCACTCACCCTGCCAAACGGTGAAAATATTGGCACCATGTGTGTCATCAATCATCAACCACAAACCCTTACACTTTACCAAAAAGCCATGCTCTTAGGGCTGGCGAACATCGTTGTTCAAACACTCACTTATCGTTCAACCTTGTTACAGCAGGCTGCAGGCGATTAAACTCAAGCTCAAGCCAGGCCAATACCCGGGCCTATAAACGCGTGTTACTCATTGCGCACCCGTAAAAAACTGGCAAATTTAGGTTTGCCAGTTTTTGTTTTATCGCGATAAGTATAGGTGACTAGACTGCCCACTTTAGGTGGGTTTTCACGTTGCGCATCACTAAAACCTGTGCCAAGTTTAAAGCGAATACCTTCAGGCGTTTCTACTACCAACGCGCCAAGCTTGCCTTTATGTTTTCCCTTGCCTGCCGTATGCGCCACCACGGTGGCTTCTGCATCGAGCTGCAATTTTAGTTTAAGCAACACATCGCTGCGTCCGGTAACATATGCTGCATCTGCACGGTGCAACATTAAGCCCTCACCGCCCGCTGCAACGATTTGGTTGAGTTTTTGCTTCAGTTCAGCCTCATCTTTCACGCGAAATTGCGGCACGGCTTTAAGATGTGCGATTTTGGCAGTCTTGACGATTTCTGCGATGCGCTTTGCCCGTGCCTCAAATGGTCCAACCGCATTGGGTAATTCAAACACAAGATAAGAAATACCGCGCCATTCAGCGTCTATCGGCACGGCTTTACGAACAGCACCTGAGAGCGCATCAAACTGACCTCGTGCTAACCACAACTCGCCATCTAGCGGCGTCGCCGGCAACCCCTGTATAAACCAATCAGGCGCGGCAATCACATTGCCAGCACGCGTACGTAGTACTTTGCCATCCCAGATTGCACGCACGCCATCCAATTTTTCGCTGACCAAATACTGCGGCAGATCCACGCCGTGCTGATAAATTTGCGCCAGTAAAATTTCAGGGATTTGCGGCGTTGAGCTCGTTTCTTTGGCAAAAACAGCAGGTGAAAAAATCAAGCAAAAAAGGACAAAAATCAGCCGAAAACTTGGCGGCTTTTTCAACGTTATTTTAAATAAATTTTGCATTAAAAATCCCCCGAGCGAATAACACTGCCCTGTAAGCCTTGTTCTGCAAGGCTTACAGGGCAGGTGAAATAAAGACCGCCTAAATTTGGCTAAAAAACATGCTTTTGTAACGCAATTTTGTGAGGGCATTTACGCTCAAATGGCAAAGCGATGTTGTAAGTCATGTAAATTGAACTCCTGCAAAATTGCATCCATTCTTTCACCCGCATTTTTGCGCGGCTGTCCCGTATATTTAGCAATGATGAGCTCATTTTTCATCGAATGTTCCCAGCCGACCAGCTCGGTAACCGTCACTGAATAACCCGCTGCTTCTAATTGCAAGCAGCGCAACACGTTAGTGATTTGACTGCCAAATTCGCGGGTATGTATCGGATGGCGCCAAATCTCGCTTAACGGCGTTTTACTAAAGCTTTCGTTTTTATGTTTGCGCAGCACTTCCGCCACTTCTGCCTGGCAACATGGCACCAGCACCAGATATTTAGCCTGTTTTTTTAAACCAAATTGAATGGCGTCGTCGGTTGCGGTATTGCAGGCATGTAGCGCGGTGACAATATCCACGTTACTGGGTAGCGTGTCTGAGTTGATGGATTGCTCAACCGTTAAATGTTCAAACCGCATACGGTCAAAGCCGCATTCAGCCGCCAAGGCTTTCGATTTTTCGACCAGATCCGCACGCGTTTCTATACCGATTACCTGACCTGCAGCATGCTGCTTCATCAGTAAATCATACAAAATAAAGCCAAGATAGGATTTACCTGCACCGTGATCGACCAGCGTAGGATTAGAATTGGACGCCAATACCTCATTAAATAACGGCTCAATAAAATTCACCAAATGGTAGACCTGCTTGAGCTTGCGACGGCTATCTTGGTTGAGTTTGCCGTCGCGCGTGAGGATGTGCAGTGCCTTGAGTAGCGCAATGGATTGATTGGGTTTAATTTCGGGCATGTTCATGTTGCCTATTTTAACTTGCTATTGATTGATGGTGCGCTTTGTACAATATATTTAATTATTTTGCTGAATGCTTGTCGTCAAAACTATTTTGGCTGCGTTTTGCTAAGTAAGAGGTTGACTTTTTCAATCTTTTTTACAAAACTTAAGAAAAGGATATTCAAATGAAAAACACCATCATTATTTCTAGTGCAATCTTGGCTTTGAGTGCTTCACTTAGCACAATGGCAGAAACTGCTGCACATCTTGACAAACGTGGCGACCGCATCGAAGAGCGTTTAGACAACAAAGGTGACCGCATTGAAAAGCGCTTAGATGATCGCGGCGACCGCATTGAAGAACACTTGGATAACAAAGGTGACCGCATTGAAGATCGCTACGACGCTAAAGCAGATAAAGCGCGCGCTAATGGGCATGAAAAGCAAGCGAATATGCTAGAAAAAAAAGGCAATCGTATCGACCAGCATCTTGATAACAAAGGTGACCGCATTGATCAACGTTTGGATAAACGTGGCGAACGCATTGACAACCACTTGGATAGAAAAGGTGAGCGTATTAATGATCGCCTAGATAAACGCGCTGCGCATCATCGTAAATAACCATTAAAATGGCGTTTTGGCATGGTGAATGGTTGAATGCAATATTTTTTGAGTAGCATAGAAGGTCGTGCTTTTCGCATCGCGCAGATTGCCACGGGCAATCGCGATGATGCGCTTGATATTGTGCAAGATACCATGATGAAAATGGTACAAAACTATAGTGACCATGCCAGCAATGAGTGGAAAGCGTTGTTTTATAGCATTTTGCAAACGCGTATTTTAGATTGGCATCGGCGGCAAAAGGTACGTAACCGTTTTAGAAACTGGTTTAGCTGGAACAGTAGTGACGATGCTGAAGATGACGAAGAAGATTTTATTGCGCAACAACCTGCCCACCCTAGCAGCGCCCCCGATGGGCAGCTACAAGATGCACAGTTTATGAATGATTTAAATGCCTCGCTCACTGCGCTACCCTTACGCCAACAACAAGTGTTTTTAATGCGCGTGTGGGAAGGCATGGACATTGCAGAAACCGCAACCATCATGCAGTGCTCAGAAAGTAGCGTTAAAACGCATTATGCGCGCGCACTTGAGAAACTGCGCGTGCAACTAGCGCAACATCAGTAAAGGTGGTGAAGCATGAACAACAGTGAACTTGAAAACAAAATTAAGCAAAGCCTAGAGATGAGCGTGCAAGCCATTGATGCCGACACGCGCAAACGTTTGGCCGATATTCGCAGGCAATCGCTACAAACGCAAGCCCGAAGTTTTACCCCGGCGCGATGGCTAACGCTTGATTATTTACGTGAGCATTATTGGCTAGCTGCTGTTGCACTCGTTTTTTGTGCTTTATTTGCAATCATTCAGCTAAAAGCGCCAACGCACGCACCGATTAACCAAGACCAACTCGCAGTATTGGAAATGCTCAATAATGCCGAAGATTTAGAAGCCATGAGCGACCCTGATTTTTATTTATGGGCAGATGAGGCACTATTAGATGAAGCTACGTAGTTATCTTTTGGTTAGCTTGCTTATATTGCCCATGGCGCATGCACAAACGCCACCCATGCCCTTAGATCTCATAGAAATACTTGGTGAGTTTGATGATGAAGATACTGAATCATTACAAACCGCACTCGATGACATTCAAAACACTAATAGCAAAAACAATGCTGAAACACCCAAGGAGCAAGGTAAACCCTTGCCTCAGGAGATTAAAAAATGAATTATTTATCAATGAGTTACCAAAAAATACAACATAACTTTCAGGCATTAGCATTCAGTTGCGCTTTAGGCGTGGGCTTATGCTTTAGTTTTATCATCACACCTGTAAACGCATACCCAGAATCAACAGAAACGGCTGGCGTAAGTTGGGAAAGCTTAAGCCCTCAACAACAAGAAACGCTGGCCTCAGTGAAAGACCAATGGTCAACACTGCCCGTTGAGCGGCAACAACGCTTGAGTAACGGTGCGAAAAAATGGGCGACCATGGACCCTGAGCAACGCGAGCGCATACAAAACCGTCTGCAACGGTTTAAAAACCTCACACCAGAAGAAAAATCTGAAGTAAAAGCACAAATGCGCGCTTTTAAAGCCTTGCCACCTGAAGAACGTAAATTACTTCGCGAACGCTGGAAAAAACTATCACCGGAGCAAAAAGAACAATTTCGCCAGCGCGTTAAAAATATGACGCCTGAGCAACGCCAAGCAATGCGCGAAAAAAGAATGCAAATGCGGCAAGAACGGCGCGAGCGCAGAGAAAAGCGTTAATTACTCTCCAGAATCAACCTATTTTAGTGCACTAAAAAATGCTATTTTAATGCATGATTTCATCCATCTTTACCTGACCCATGCTGGAAGCCGCATAAATAGGGGCTTCCAGAGGCATAAAAATCTCTCGAGGGATTTTCTAGTTTATTTTTGCACTTTATCAATGTCAAATTGAGGTGCCACAACTAAAGCCATCAACTCAGCCACAAAATGTTAAAATACGGCCTTATATAAAATAACGGTTGGTTCACATGGCAATCCAATGGTATCCAGGGCACATGACGCAAGCCCGCAAAAAAGCGGAAGAAACCTTGGAGTTTATGGATATAGTCATCGAGGTGCTGGATGCGCGCGTGCCTGAGGCCAGTCATAACCCTGTCATTAACGAAATGCGCTTGTTTAGGCAACGCCCTAACCTAAAAATACTGAATAAATCTGACTTAGCCGACCCGAAGGCAACGGAAGCTTGGCTGAATTATTTTAACAAGCAACCCAACACCAAAGCCGTGGCACTTTCATGCAAAAAACCAGGTGAAGCGAATAAGATTCTTAAGCATTGTTTAGCCCTTGCACCGCACCGCGGTACACACTTAAAACCTTTGCGTATGCTGATTATGGGCATTCCTAATGTTGGAAAATCTACCTTAATGAACGCTCTGTTGAATCGTCGCGTAGCCAAAGTGGGGGATGAGCCAGCCGTTACTAAAAGCCAGCAGCGTTTTGATTTATCTGAAACCATGAGCATTACCGATACGCCAGGCATGATGTGGCCAAAAATCCAATATGAGAGTGATGGCTATATGCTGGCGGCCAGCCATGCTATTGGCCGCAATGCGGTGATTGACGAAGATGTGGCGATTTTTTTAGCGAATAATTTACTCAAAAATTATCCAGAGTTACTGAATGCGCGCTATAAATTAGATACGATAAAACATGAAGGCGCGTTTTTAGAAGTATCGAAGATGGATGGCGTAGATTTACTCGAGGCCATCGCCAAGCGTCGCTCCTACAAACGTCATGATGGATTATATGATATGGAAAAAACTGCCGTGGCTTTTTTAACGGACTACCGCAGCGGTGCCATCGGCAGAATTAGTTTAGAAACGCCCATGAGCCGCGAGGCGATGATTGAAGACTCCAGAGCGACCATGGCGAATAGCGAGCCAGTGATCACAGAACCTGATGCTAATCGCGATGCGTCCAGCTAAGTCACTAGACATTACAAAATCAGCGACATTGCCCCAAAGCAATTTCAGCTTGTGAACATTTGCGCGCTTGCCCTTTTTTAAGACCCTCGGCAAAGGCTTCCCAGCCTGACTTTTCCTTAACAGCCTGTTTCTGAACCGCTGACTCCTCGGTTTTAACGGGTGGAGGTGCTTCTTTGGCAACTTCAACGACTTTTGGTTTTTCTTCTACATGCGTGACCTGCGGCGGTGCAGGTTCTTGCAATTTTTCGCTGGCTGAAGTTGGCTTAGCATTGTTTTCGGCTTGAGCATCGGCTGGTTTAGCGACATGTATTTCTTCTTGTACTATCTTTTCACCCAGAATTTTTCTTTCTATGATTGCGGCTTGTTCATCTGCCACTTTAGACACTGCACGTATTGTTTTTTGCGGTTTGATAGCCAATGTTTGATCACTAACAGCCTGCAGATTGTTAGCTTTTTCGATAATTGAATGCTCAATAGCCGCTGGTAGCTCTTCTACCGACTCATTCGGCAATAAACCACGATGATCATAGACTGTCACCTCTGGCGCTTTAATGACTACTGGCGCAACGACCACAGGGGCTGGTGGCGCCAATTCAATAGCAGGGTTTGTTAAAGTAATCGTCGGATCAATCGGTTTAGATAGGATCTGCACCAAGGTATATAAACCCACTAAAATAAATAAACCAGTAATGCCATACATCCAGTGCATTGGATTCAAATCGGATCGGTTTTCTGTCGCCTGCTGATATTCAGGCAGTGCGGCTGGTTGCTGAACTATCTTTTTTTCCGGCTGTTTTTCTGCATGTTTTTCTAAATCTTTTTCAACCTGCTCAGCTGGCTGCGCGGTAGGTTTCTCGGTAGGTTTCTCGACAGATTTTTCAGTCGGTTTCGCTGTTGGTTTCAAGATCGGCGCAGTCTGGCCATCAATCAGCTGTACTGAGTAAGCTTCATGCTCACTGATTTGTGGATCAGGCTTAACGGCAGAATAGTGCACGACTTTAGCGTGCCCTGAAGTGAATTGAGGGGTAGCTTCAAAATAAGCGCGTGAAACTAAAATCTCATTCGGCGGTGCCAAGTTCATGATGCTTTGCGCAGTATTGATACCCTCACCCGCAATACTGGGCTGCCCATTAATATCATTCACAACGCGTATTGGCCCTACGTTCAACCCGTAACGTACGATGATGGGCGCGGATGTCCGCGCATTGTATTTCAAAAACCCTTCACGAATCTGCATGGTCATCCACAGCGCATCCTCTGCAGAGCCCACATAAGCAATCGCCGCGCCTGCACCCGTATCCAGCACGATACGTTCATTCAGCGCAATCGTTTTTAATGAAAGATTCACCAATTCATTAAATTTATACTTGACATCAGTTTGTTCAGAGTCGGTTTTGTCTAAATAGTCGACAATCTCTAAAAAAACAATGCTGCAAATTAAAGTTTTATTAACGCTGTCATCCATCGCTATATCTTTGGGGGCTTATCTTTAGGTTAATTTTTTAAAACTTTATGCTTTTAAAAATCTTAAGGATTATTGTTGACTGAATATTAGCTTATTGCATTTGGTTAATAATGCTATGTTGGCTGCCCACATTTTAACATGTCTAGTTAACGACAAACTCTGCTTAATTGTAAACAATTCGTTAATTATTAGGAACTTTCGAGTTACGTTGGTTTTTTAACCAACTGCTTATTAAACTCAATATCCAGCTTACTTTCGCGTTTTGGAGTCTGCGGACCATAGGCATTCACAAACGTCACAAAATCATCCAACATCAGTGGCTCGCATAAACGGCTTGTGGCGCCCGCCTCATTAGGCAACATTAGGCAAAATAAGGCACCGCTCGTCATGGTCATGGAATATTGGGTATTACCTGTACGTTTTTTTAGCCTATCAATCGCGGCACTCGCCTTGGTAGATCTTGCACTAAATCTCATGAGTCATATTAACCCTAAATATTAAGGCAACGATTATGGCATGTTTTAGCCTATAAAGCCGTCACTAAAAATTCGCAAAAATTCCTTTAAAAAATCCCCGAGCGAAAATCACTGGCCTGCAAGCCTTTATTAATAAGGCTCTCAGGGCAGCACTAATAAAGACTACTTAAAATTTATTTAAAAATATCCTTGCGGCAATAAAAATCTTACTGTAAGTAACGAATATTTTCGCTCACCTCCCTACTATTTTAATAGCTAGTTAAGCCCTAAAACGCTAAAATCACGCCCTCCAGTTTTACGCTCAACCGTGGTCAAAAATCCTCTATAAGTCATGCAATGCTAAATACACTTAATTCGCCGCAACGCGAAGCCGTTAAATATCTCGATGGGCCTTTATTAGTGCTTGCAGGTGCTGGCAGTGGCAAAACTCGCGTCATCACGCAAAAAATCAGCTATCTGATTGATGAAGCCGGTTATTCGCCCAAAGAGATTGCCGCCATTACCTTTACCAACAAAGCCGCGCGCGAGATGCAAGAACGTGTGGGCAAACTGATGCAAGGTAAAAGCACTAAAGGGCTGACCATCGCCACTTTTCACTCGCTAGGCTTGCATATGTTACGCGCTGAAGCCAGTTTGTTAGGCTATAAGCCGCAGTTTTCTATTTTAGA
>JBARQL010000094.1:0-24653 GCA_049643685.1 Methylotenera sp. | reverse complement strand
ACTTAAAACCTACAGTGAGTACGCCGAAAAGGCAGGCCATCGCTAGATATGCAATTTCTTGCATTCGTCTTCGCTGCTCCCTGGCAAGGAACAAGATCTGTAGATGCTTGTCTGTGCGCAATGCGTTGACTAGCGCGGCTCGCTCACTTCGTGTTCGCGCGTTACGTTCTTGCCAGCTGCGAGAAATTCTTCCCAGAACTGTATCGAGCGGGGACTTTGCGTACGCGCTTAGCAGATTGAGTGCAAAGCCGACGCCCACGACGCCGACCCACCAGGAAAGGGAGGAAATGGTCTTCAGTAGTTCATCCATGAGGTAGATCGCTAACGTTTGAATTAAGGGGCGCCGTTAGGCGTCCCGCTTGAATGATTGGTTAGGGTTAATTGCATGGGAACTCAAGTGCCCAGCATAAGTTTTTACCTTTGTTTTTAACAAAAACATCTTCAATGATAAGTGGTGGTTTAGCTCCATTAACTCTGGCCCAAATTATTTGATTGTTTTCATATAGATGACCATGTACAAAATATGGCTTACCATTTTCTTCGAATGATTTGTATATAAAAGAGCCATCACTTCGTACTTTGTACTCAGCCTCATAGTCACCAGCAACTATTTCTATAATTTTTTCACCATTCCATTTTTCTATTTTTTTGAAAATAGTGCCTTTGTTTAGTTGAATTGCTCTTTCTTTGTTTATGGAGTCAAAAGTCTGGGAGGATTTTAATATTATTTTATCTGCTACTTTTGTCGAGCTGTCTGCAAGTAAGCTAAAAGGCCAAAGCAAAAATATGGTTATTGCTAATTTACTCAATTTTGAACCCTAACGTTAAGTAGAACCCAATAAAGAACTAAATCTTTTATTTAGGCGTGTTGTTAATGTTGTATAATTATACATATTCTTAATTAAATCAATAGATATCTAAATTTTATTACACCAATTTTTACAGGTAAATAAAACTTTTATGCAAAATGTTATAAACCATCATGAACCCGCAAATAAGCCGCCAAAACTGCTAGAGCAGGTATCTGCAAAGATGCGTGTTAAGCACTACAGTATCCGCACTGAAAAAAGTTATATAGATTGGATTAAACGCTATATTTTGCACAATGGCAAGCGCCACCCAAAAGAAATGGGTGCGGCAGAGGTAGAGGCATTTTTAACGCATTTAGCTGTGGTGCGCAATGTGTCTTCCAGCACGCAAAACCAAGCCAAAAGCGCGTTGTTGTATTTGTATAAAGAGGTGTTGGGTGTTGAATTGCCTTGGTTGGATAACGTAACGCAAGCCAAGGTGCCGCAACGCATGCCCGTGGTGCTTACGCAAGCTGAGGTGCAGGCGGTATTAAGCCGTTTAGATGGCACAATGTGGCTGATTGCCAGCCTGCTTTATGGTAGCGGTTTGCGCATTATGGAAGCGTTGCGTTTGCGCGTAAAAGATGTTGATTTTGCGCGGCGCGAGATTTTAGTGCGTGAGGGCAAGGGTTTTAAAGATAGAGTGACGATGTTGCCGTTATCTTTAGTACAGCCGCTAAAAACTCATTTAATCAAAGTGCAGGCTTTGCATAAGGAAGATTTAGTAGCGGGGTTTGGTGCAGTATTTATGCCGATGGCCCTAGATAGAAAATATCCGAATGCAGGTAAAGATTGGAGTTGGCAGTATTGTTTTCCATCAGTGAAGCTGTCGGTAGATCCACGTTCTATAGTGGTGCGCAGGCATCATGCCGATGAAAAAACCGTACAACGTGCGGTAAAAAAAGCGGTTAAATTGGCTGGTTTGGTTAAACCCGCAACGCCGCATACACTCAGGCATAGTTTTGCCACACATTTACTCGAAGGCGGTTACGATATTCGCACCGTACAAGAGTTGCTAGGGCATTCAGATGTCAGTACCACCATGATTTACACCCATGTGTTGAATAAAGGTGGGCGTGGCGTAAGCAGTCCGTTGGACAATCTGTGATTTTGGTAGGCGCGCAATCAATTGCGCTCCTACCATTTGTGGCGTATTATAACGTTTGTTATAACATAAAGCGGGAGTCATGAAATGCATACCTTAAAGTTAACTCAAATTGGTAACTCCGTTGGTTTGATTTTGCCAAAAGAAGTGCTAGCCAGATTAAAGTTAGAAAAAGGCGATACTGTGTTTCTAACCGATGCGCCAGGTGGTGCTACGATTACGCCGCATAACCCTAATTTTAAGGAGCAACTTGAGATAGGGCGCGAGTTTATGCGTGAATATCGTGACACTTTTAACGAGTTGGCAAAGTAAAGATGGGTCAATGGCGGTGGGTCGATAGGCAGCTTTTAATCATGTTGCATGATGAAAGTTTGGCTACTCATGGCGGCGCATCTGGAATCCGTGACGAGGGTCTGCTGGATTCTGCACTAAATCGCGCGCCAAATTTGGCTATGTATGGTGAGCCGGATTACGCAGATTTAGCAGCGGCGTATGGCATGGGTTTAGCTAAGAATCATGCTTTTGTAGATGGTAATAAGCGCGTTGCATTCCTTTCTGTAGGTTTGTTTTTAGGGCTAAACGGCTACAAGTTAAATGCTACTCAGGTAGACGCGACATTAACCATGCTCGCAGTAGCCGCAGGTGATATGGATGAAGCCAACTTTGCAGGCTGGATAAGGCATTATTCAGTGCAGAGGTAGGTTTTGTAGGAGCGGTCATTGACCGCGAAAGATGGGGGCAGATGTTAGCAACATTCGCGGTCAATGACCGCTCCTAAATGCTTTTCAGGGGCGATTTTTAAATCGCAAATGTAATTTAAGGCAAATCCACCGCATATTTCTTTAGCCAGTTTGGCTTAGCTAGTTTAAAATTACACTTCATTAACAACCATATTAACAAATATTAATTTCATCGGATTTTTGACATGCCAGTTTACCGTTCACGCACCACCACTCACGGCCGTAATATGGCAGGCGCGCGCGCGCTTTGGCGCGCTACAGGCATGAAAGATGGCGATTTTGATAAGCCGATTATTGCGGTTTGTAACTCATTCACGCAGTTTGTGCCTGGCCATGTTCATCTCAAAGATTTAGGCCAGCTGGTGGCGCGTGAGATTGAAAAAGCAGGTGGCGTAGCCAAAGAATTCAACACTATTGCGGTGGATGACGGTATTGCGATGGGCCACGGCGGCATGTTGTATAGCTTGCCTAGCCGCGATTTAATTGCCGATAGTGTGGAATATATGGTGAATGCCCATTGTGCCGATGCGCTGGTGTGCATTTCAAATTGCGATAAAATCACCCCTGGCATGCTCATGGCGGCGCTACGTTTGAATATTCCGGTGGTGTTCGTTTCAGGCGGGCCGATGGAAGCGGGTAAAGTGAATTGGCAAGGTGAAGTGCTAAAACTCGATTTGGTCGATGCCATGGTGGCCGCGGCAGATAGCAAAGTATCTGATGCCAAAGCCGAAGCCATTGAGCGTTCCGCTTGCCCTACCTGTGGTTCATGTTCTGGTATGTTTACTGCAAATTCAATGAACTGCTTAACCGAGGCGCTAGGTTTGAGCTTGCCGGGTAATGGTTCAGCACTTGCTACGCATGGCGCACGTAAAGAATTATTCTTAAAAGCAGGACGCTTGATTGTAGAAATTACCAAACGCCATTATGAACAAGATGATTACTCAGTTTTACCGCGCAGCATCGCTAACATGAAAGCCTTTGAAAACGCCATGAGCTTAGATGTTGCCATGGGCGGCTCAACCAACACCGTGTTGCATCTTTTAGCCGCAGCGCATGAGGCGGGCGTCGATTTCACCATGAGCGATATTGACCATATTTCACGCAAAGTGCCGTGTGTATGCAAAGTAGCGCCTGCTACGCAAAAATATCACATGGAAGATGTCCACCATGCGGGTGGCGTGATGGGCATATTGGGTGAGTTAGATCGCGCAGGCGTCATTCACCGTGATACGCCCACAGTGCATAGCGCAACCATGGGCGATGCGTTAGATAAATGGGACATTAAAGTCACGCAAGATGAGGACGTTAAAAAATTCTACCGCGCCGCGCCAGCGGGCATTGTGACGACGATTGCTTTTAGCCAAAGTATGCTTTACCCAACATTGGATGATGACCGCAGCGAGGGTTGTATTCGCGATTTAGCGCATGCTTATTCGCTGGATGGCGGCTTGGCCGTGTTGTACGGTAATATCGCGCTAGATGGCTGCATTGTCAAAACCGCAGGCGTGGATGATAGCATTTTAAAATTTACTGGCCGCGCTCGTATTT
This sequence comes from Methylotenera sp., assembly GCA_049643685.1. Taxonomy (GTDB): domain Bacteria; phylum Pseudomonadota; class Gammaproteobacteria; order Burkholderiales; family Methylophilaceae; genus Methylotenera. The sequence goes on along the minus strand of JBARQL010000094.1, from coordinate 20,412 downwards.
TTGAATCGCAAGATGCAACCGTGGAAGCGATTTTAGCCGATCAAATTGTAGCGGGTGATGTGGTAGTAATTCGCTACGAAGGCCCGCGTGGCGGCCCCGGCATGCAAGAAATGTTGTATCCAACTTCGTATTTAAAGTCTAAAGACTTAGGCAAAGTATGTGCGTTGCTCACAGATGGCCGTTTTTCAGGTGGCACATCAGGTTTGAGTATTGGTCACGCCTCGCCTGAAGCCGCAGAAGGTGGCGCAATTGGTTTGGTGGAAGAAGGGGATATTATCGAAATCGATATTCCAAATCGTACGATACATCTTAAAATCAGTGATGAAGAAATGTCGCACCGTCGCGCAAAAATGATGGCCAAAGGCAAAGATGCTTGGAAGCCCGTCAATCGAGTAAGAGCAGTTTCACCAGCCTTACGTGCATACGCCGCAATGAGCACCAGTGCAGCCCGTGGGGCAGTGCGGGATGTCTCCCAGATAGAACATCAATAACAATTGAGCATCAATCAATAAAAATGAAACAAATGATAAAAAAACATAAAAGTAGAAAAAACCAGGGGAGTAGTAAGTACCATGTCAGAGAGCAGCATTGATTTTATGGTTCAGCCGCAATTGCAATTTACACAAGATGAAAGTGGCTTGGAATATATCGAGATAGATAATCCGTTAGCGACGGCAAAAATTGCGTTGCAGGGCGGACATGTCATGGCTTGGCAACCTAAATCTCAAGAACAACCGGTATTGTGGTTGTCCAGCAATGCACGGTTTGTAAAAGGGCGCTCTATACGCGGTGGCATTCCCATTTGCTGGCCTTGGTTTGGTGCGCATCCAACCGATAGCGCTTTATGTCCGCATGGTTTTGCAAGGGTGATTCCATGGCAATTAGTGGATGCAGATACACTTAAAAATGGCGCAACGCGCTTGATATTACAAATGATGGAAACAGCGGAATCCAGACGTCAGCTTTCCTACCCGCATTTGTTGTCGATGACCATTACCATTGGTGAAACATTGAAAATTGACCTTGCGACCACCAATAAAGCGAGCCATCCATTTGTAATAGGTGAGGCATTTCATACTTATTTTAAAGTGAGCGATATTGCAAATGTGCATGTTAAAGGGCTAGAAGATGCCCTGTACTCTGACAAAGTGTTTGCTTACGAGCGTAGAGTTGAGAAAAATGATGTGCGTTTTAATGGCGAGTTTGATCGTGTTTATCTCAATACCACTGCTGACTGTACCATTGAAGACACTGGCTTAAATCGTCAAGTAAGGGTGTCAAAGTCAGGTAGTCAATCAACTGTCGTCTGGACGCCTTGGGCAGATAAGTCACATCAAATGGGCGACATGGGTTCACCTGAGGAATGGCGGAACATGGTGTGTGTAGAAACGGCTAATGCGTTAGAAAATGCGGTGGTGATTTCACCCAATAGAACCCATACAATGTCAGTAGAATATAGCGTGGAGACGATGTACTAGCATGCCAAATCGCTTGGCAGGTGAGACTAGTCCCTACCTGCTGCAGCATGCAGAAAACCCTGTAGAATGGCACCCGTGGGGTGAGCAAGCGCTCACTTTAGCACGTGAGCAAGATAAGCCTATTCTGCTTTCGATTGGCTATTCAGCTTGCCATTGGTGCCATGTCATGGCGCATGAATCGTTTGAAGATGCCGAAGTAGCTGCTGTCATGAATGCGCACTTTATTAATATCAAAGTGGATCGTGAAGAACGCCCAGATATCGATCAAATCTACCAAACCGCACACAGCATGCTTAGTAATAAAAGCGGCGGCTGGCCGCTTACGGTGTTCTTAACACCCAATCAAGAACCGTATTTTACGGGCACTTATTTTCCTAAAACTGCGCGTTATCAATTACCTGGTTTTGCCGATTTAATTCCACGCGTAGCCGCTTATTATCATGAGCGTAAAGATGAGGTAGCTACCCAAACGCAGCAATTGGCGGATGCACTATCAAGAACCATTCCAGTCGCAAACACAAAGGTTACCGCCGATGTAAGAACGATACAACTCGGTTTTCAACAACTGCGCGAGAGCTTTGATTTTGAACATGGCGGCTTTGGGTCTGCGCCTAAATTCCCCAATCCTGCAGATATTACTTTGTTATTGCATCAAGCCAAAGCAGGGAATAAAGAAGCTGAAGGCATGGCATTGCAAATGTTATCGGCCATGGCAGCAGGCGGAATTTATGACCAAATCGGTGGAGGTTTTTGCCGCTATTCGGTAGATGAACACTGGAATATTCCCCATTTTGAAAAAATGTTGTACGACAACGGACAGCTACTTTTTCTATATGCCGATGGCTGGCAGTTAAGCAAAAATATAAAAGAAAAAGCGAATTACGAAAAAACAATTGAAGAAACAGTCGGCTGGTTAATAGGCGAAATGCTCGATCCATGCGGCGCGTTTCATTCCTCGCAAGATGCAGATTCACTGGATGCAGATGGTCATAGTGAAGAAGGTGCTTTTTACGTGTGGCAACCCGCCGAAGTCAAAGCTTTACTCACACCAGCAGAATTTGTCGTGGCAAGTCGTTGCTTTGGTTTTGACCGAGCGCCAAACTTTGAATCTCATGCATGGCATGCTTATTTAGCCATTCCGCCTGAAGATGAAGACTCTGTACATCTCAATAATGCCCGCACCAAGCTGTTTGAGGCGCGCGCAAAACGCCCACACCCAGGCCAGGATGATAAGTTGTTAACCAGCTGGAATGCGCTAGCGATTAAAGGTCTAGCGCGTGCAGGCCGCGTATTTAACCGACCAGACTGGATCGCTTTTGCGCAAGATGCAGTTGATTTTATACGTGAAAAATTGTGGGTTACCAATGATGCAGGTAACCGTCAATTGCTTGCCACATGCAAAAATAATCAGGCGCATCTGAATGCCTATTTAGATGATTACGCATTTTTGCTAGATGCGCTCATTGAACTGATGCAGTCAGATTACCGTAGTATTGATATGCAGTTTGCAGAAGATCTTGCCGAAGCGTTACTAGAGAACTTTGAAGCGGAGGATGGTGGCTTTTACTTTACCTCGCATCAACATGAACGATTGATTCATCGCCCCAAACAAGGCTATGACAATGCAACGCCCAACGGAAACGGGATTGCAGCCGTTGCGTTACAACGGTTAGGGCATATGCTGGGTGAGCCACGTTACCTACAAAGTGCAGAACGCACTTTGCAAGCTTTTGATAGCATTATCAAGCGCAATCCCTCAGGTTGTGCCAGCTTGAACCATGCCTTGCACGAATATTTAACACCGCCCATCTTGGTGATTTTACGCGGCGAGCCAGCAAAATTACAGTTGTGGCGGCATGCAATCACCCAGCATTATTATCCGCATGCATTGTTTTTCTATTTTGATGAAACAGTCAAAGAGCTACCTAAAACTTTATTAAGAAACTTTTCAAAAGATGTCAACGCATGGGTATGCAGAGGCGTTACGTGTTCACGGAGTATTGATAACCTTGTTGAATTGTTAGGTAATTTAGCTGGTTAAACGCCTAATTAGGGTTTGTACAGTCTTGTGACAAGTTGTAATTTTGCGTATCATTACTGGTTGCGAAAGTGCAAAAAAATATTCAGTGCGATTCTTGAATGCGCGCTAATTTTAAATGTAGGCTCAAGGAGATAATATGAAAGCTTTATTAGTAACAGTTGCAGTGGCTGGTTCTTTGATGATGGCTGGTCAAGCGTCTGCAAATCAAGCGCTGGCACAAAAAAGTGGCTGCTTAGCTTGTCACAGTGTCGATAAAAAAGTGTTAGGTCCATCATACAAAGATGTGGCTGCAAAATACAAAGGTGACAAAACTGCGGAAGCCAAAATGATTGAAAAAGTGAAAAAAGGCGGTAGCGGCACATGGGGTCCTATGCCAATGCCAGCTAACAGCCCGCAAGTAAAAGACGAAGATATTAAATCGATCGTACAGTGGATTTTAGCAATGTAATTCAGGTGGTTGAATGATTAAAAAGCCAGCTCGAAAAGCTGGCTTTTTTCTTGTCAGAACCTTGGGTATTGAGTTTATTTAATCAGACCAAATAAATACAAAAATACTGCCCCAATCGCAATGGGAGCAATGTAGTTATTGGCAAAACGCCAGAGTTTAAAGTGTTCGTCATTTAAGTCTAGCTCTTCTTGAACATGGTTCTTGTTCATAAAATACCCTGCAAAAATAGCCATCAATAAACCACCAAGCGGTAATAAAATGGTGGAGGTTAGTTTATCCAATGTCTCAAAAATATTGAGCCCAAATACGATTTTTACTTCTTTCCATTCGTTGAAAGAAAACACAACAGCGACGCCTAATAACCAAACAGCGATGCCTAATATCCATGAAGCAGCATGGCGCTTCACTTTGGTGTTTTCAACTATCCACGCAATGGCTGGCTCTACTAGTGAAATTGAGGATGTCCAAGCGGCGAATGCAACGAGTAAAAAAAACAATATGCCGATGAAACTGCCAGCAGGCATATGACCAAAAGCAATGGGCAGTGTTTGAAATATTAAACCAGGTCCAGCGTTTGGCGCTAAGTGATTAGCAAAAACTAGTGAATAAATTGCTAAGCCTACCAATAAACCGAGCATGGTGTCTGCTAGCGCAATATAGATGGTTGTTCGAGCAATGGAAACATTGCGTTGCAGATATGAGCCGTAAACCATTACAGCGCCCATACCCAAACTCAGCGAAAAGAATGCATGCCCAAGCGCAGATAAAACTGCGACAGGCGTAATTTTAGAAAAATTGGGTTTGAACATAAATTGAAAGGCCGCGTGCATATCACCTACTGACATGCTGTAACCTAGCAATACCAGCAAGATGGCAAATAAACTAGGGATTAAAATATTATTGGCTTTTTCGAGTCCAGAGTTTACGCCATGTGCCACAACGCCCATGGTCATGAACATAAAGACAGAATGCCAAAATAATAACTTGAGAGGAGAGGCCAATAAAGCGTCGAAATTAGCGGTAGATTGTGTGGCAGTAATTTGAGTGAAACTGCCCGTAGCGGCCTCTGCAATGTAAGCTAGCACCCAGCCACCAATCACACTGTAGAAGCCCAATATCAGTAGGCCGGTAAGCATGCCCATGCCACCTAAATATTTCCAAGCGGCAGATTTATTGGCTTCAATAGCGAGTGCTTGCATACCATCAAGCGGGTTTTTTTGCGCACGACGGCCGAGTAATATTTCAGTCATCATGAGCGGAATGCCAACTAAGAAAATACACGCTACAAATACTATTACAAACGCGCTACCGCCATTCACGCCTATCATGTAGGGCAGTTTCCAAATGTTGCCTAAGCCAATCGCAGAGCCAGCCGTGGCCAGCATGAAAGTCCAGCGGCTGTTCCAGTGACTGCGATGGGGTGAGTGGCTCATATTGAATGCTATTTATAAAGTTAGTCTAATGTTTTTCGCTAAAAAATCGATCGGTTTCGGCTTTCACCACTTTGGCTAATAATAATAAACCAATTAAATTCGGAATCGCCATCATGCCATTCATTAAGTCTGAAAAATTCCAGACAAATTCTAAGCTCATGGTGGCGCCTACAATGACTGCGGCAGTAAAACATACCCGATAAATAGCGATGGATTTAGAGCCAAATAAGTATTCCACCGCCTTTTCACCGTAGTAATTCCAGCCGATGAGTGTGGAATAGGCAAATAATGCAGTTGAGATGGCAACAATGATTTTACCCGTATGGCCTAACGTTTCCGCCATGCTGGCACTGGTGAGTTCGCTGGCGGGCACACCTTGCGTCCAAGAGGTTGCGGTAAGAATAATCAGTGCGGTCATGGTGCACACAACCAATGTATCGATAAAGGTTTGTGTCATGCTCACCAGAGCTTGTTTTACAGGGTCACTAGTCCGTGCTGCAGCCGCTGCGATAGGCGCAGAACCTAAGCCAGATTCATTAGAAAACACACCGCGCGCAATACCGTAGCGCATGGCTGCGGCAATGGTAGCGCCCGCAAAGCCACCTGTCGCAGAAGCAGGGCTGAAAGCATTGGAGAAAATTAAACCAAACGCATGCGGAATCTGATCCGCATGAATAAACAAAACGACTAAAGAAGTGCCGACGTAACCCACAATCATAAACGGTACTAATAGTGAGGTGAACTTGCCGATCGATTTAATGCCGCCTAGAATGACTAAGCCAGTCAGTATCATCAGTACCCAGCCCGTAATATAGGGTGCAATATGGAAAGTAGACTCAAATATTTTAGCCGTGGCGTTGGCTTGCGTCATGTTGCCAATACCAAACGCTGCGCAGGCGGTGAACACCGCAAAAAGTGTGCCTAGCCAGGGCAGGCCGGCGCCCTTAGCCAGATAATACATCGGGCCGCCGCGCATACCGTGCGGGCCTTTCTCTCTATATTTTATGGCTAAAACAGCTTCTGAATACTTGGTCGCCATGCCGACTAAACCTGTCATCCACATCCAAAATACTGCACCCGGGCCACCCAAGGTAATTGCTGTAGCAACCCCCACGATATTGCCGATCCCTACGGTGGCGGCCAGCGCAGTCATCAGCGCCGCAAAGTGCGTAATATCGCCTTCGTGATGGTGGTCTTTACGGAAGATGAGTTTGAATGCCAGTGGCAATGCACGAAATTGCATGCCTTTGAGGAGGATGGTCAAATAGAGACCAGTCCCTACTAATAACGTTAACATTGGTGGCCCCCACACCCAGCCAGACAGTGTGGAAATAATAGTCTCGAGAGATTGCATGCTGAGTACCAATGATAAAGAGATAAGCTAGATTATAGACATAACTTTCATGCCTGTGTGTTTGCAATGTGAACAGTTTAATGTATCTTTGTTTACATAGGCTTGGAAGCCTTGTATTGATTGGCTTGCAGGGCAGTGTTTTTTGCTCGGGAGTTTTTTTAGGAGATGTTTAGACTTTTATAGTCTTATAAAGCAATAATAGTTCACTCTGTATTGATGCGAAATTCAATCGAAACTGGCAGTCGCTTGCTTGTTTATGCAAACCCAAGTTTGTGAGAGTTAACGATTAAAATGCGTTTTTAACACAGCAACCATATAACTGTGGTCGAGCACGCCAGCACTTTCCCGTATGCTGTGCATCGCCCACATAGGCGAGCCCACATCTACGCTTGCCACGCCAAGGATTGAGGCGATGATTGGGCCAATGGTGCTGCCGCAACCTAAGTCCGTACGGTGAGCATATTGTTGAAAAGGCACGCCAGCAAGTTCACATAAGGTCATAAAGCGTGCTGCAGTATTCGCATTTGTTGAATAGCGCTGATTGGCGTTCGTCTTAATGACGGGGCCATGATTCACCATTGCATGGTGGCATGGTTCATAGGCGCTTGGGTGATTCGGGTGGTAAGCGTGCGCCATATCGGCGCTAATCAAAAAGCTTTGCGCTAAAGCGCGGTATTCGTCTTCTTGGTTTAAACCTAGACCGCACGTAATACGGTGAATCACATCTGTCAAGAAACTCCCACTGGCACCACCCGCACTTTCACTACCCACTTCTTCATGGTCGAATAATGCGCAGATATTGGTTTGGTCCGTATTGTTGACAGCAAGTAAAGCCGTGAGCGCGGCATGGCAAGAGGCGAGATTGTCTAGCTGGCTGTTAGCGATGAATTCTTGATCTGCGCCCCAGAACGTGCCTTTTTGCGTATCAAATACATTGAGTTCAAAGCTTAATAGGTGATGCACTTCAACATTAAGCGCTTTGGCAATATGCGCTAAAAACTGCTGGTCTGCCTCAAATCCCGCTTCAGATTCGCCAAATATAAGCGGTAACTCATTTTGTTTATCCAGCTTTAAGCCTTTTTCATTGACTTCACGATTCATGTGAATGGCAAGGTTTGGTAATCGCATAAGCGCATCGTCAAATTTTAGCAATCTTGTTTCATGGCCATTGGCCGTACGAATAGTGACACGTCCCGCGATACTTAAATCACGGTCTGTGAAGGTGGCCAATATAGGTCCGCCATAAATTTCTACACCTATTCTTACTAAGCCATCGCTACCAAAAGCAGCTTGCGGCTTAAGTCTTAACCCCGGGGAATCTGTGTGCGCGCCGACGATGTGAAAGCCAGTCTCGGTGAGTGCATTTTTGCCTAGGGTGAATGCAATGATAGAAGCGCCGCTACGGGTGACATAGTAGCGTTCACCCGTTTTTAACTGCCATGCATCGGTTTCATTTAAACGTGAAAACCCTTGTGCTGATAATCGTTGCTCGGCAGTATTCACCGCATGCCAAGGGCTGGGACTGGAGTCAATGAAGTGTAGCAGGTCTTTGGCGAGTGTGCGGGCTTCCGTTGAGATTCTCATGATGTTTATGGTGTTGCTAGCCAGTCTTTTGCAATCAAAAAGTCACTATAAAGTTTAGACTCTGGGCTACCCGCTTCAGGTTTCCAATCGTAGCGCCATTTTACAATCGGTGGCATGGAGAGCAAGATAGACTCTGTGCGGCCGTTAGACTGCAAGCCAAAAATAGTACCGCGGTCATAAATCAAATTGAATTCAACATAGCGTCCACGACGGTAAGCTTGGAAGTCGCGCTCACGTTCACCATAAGGCGTATCTTTACGGCGTTGCACAATGGGGAGGTAAGCTTGCAAGAATGCATCCCCTACGGCACGGTGGAAATCAAAAGTGCGCTCAAAGCCCAGCTCGTTAAAGTCATCATAAAAAATTCCACCGATACCACGAGGTTCTTGGCGATGTTTTAAATAGAAATATTCGTCACATTCTTTTTTGAATTTTGGGTAATAACTGGTATCAAACGCGTCCAAAGCTGTTTTATTGGTACGATGAAAATGTTCGGCATCCTCAGTGAAGCCATAATAAGGGGTTAAATCCATGCCGCCGCCAAACCACCAAATATCTTGCTCGCCTGCAGTTTGGGCTTTGGCGATAAAAAAACGTACGTTCATGTGTACGGTGGGCACGTATGGGTTACGCGGGTGAAATACTAGCGATACGCCCATGGCCTCCCAAGGGCGGCCAGCCGCTTCAGGGTGAGCCACGCTGGCGGCAGGTGGTAATTTAGTGCCTAATACGTGAGAAAAGCCGATGCCAGCACGTTCAAACACGTTGCCTTCTTCAAGCAAACAAGAGTTTCCTCCACCTCCTTCAGGCCGTTGCCAGCTATCCTGCAAAAAATTTTTGCCATCGACTAACTCTACAGCCTCGACAATTTTTGACTGTAAGTTTTGTAGGTAATTAAGTACGTCGTTTGTGTTCATCATTCACCTTGACTAGTTATCCCTTAATGGCACGGTAGCCAATATCGGTGCGGTATTGAGCGCCATTAAATTGGATTTCATTCACCACTTTATAGGCTTGCTGCTGGGCAAACTTGACGGTTTCACCTAGGGCGGTGACGCACAACACACGACCGCCACTGGTGACGACTTTGTCGTCTTTAAGTGTGGTGCCAGCGTGGAATACATGCGCGTCTACTAAATCATTGGGTATGCCAGTGATTTCATCGCCTAGTCTTGGCGTGCCTGGGTAATTGGCAGAGGCCATCACTACGCCAAGTGCTGTACGTCTGTCCCATTCTGCTTCTACTTGGTTTAATGTTCCGTTTACTGCATGCTCAGCAAGCGTCACAAAGTCAGATTTTAAACGCATCATAATCGGTTGCGTTTCAGGGTCGCCCATGCGGCAGTTGAATTCCAGAGTCTTAATACTACCATCTGGTGAAATCATCAAGCCCGCATATAAAAAGCCTGTGTAAGGAATTCCATCTATTGCCATGCCTTCAACCGTTGGGCGAATCACTTCACGTAAGGCTCTAGCATGAATTTCTGGTGTCACGCACGGTGCAGGTGAATAGGCGCCCATGCCGCCAGTATTTGGGCCTTGGTCGCCATCCTGCAATCGTTTGTGATCTTGGCTGGTAGCTAGCGCGAGTATGTTTTTGCCGTCCACCATCACGATAAAGCTGGCTTCTTCACCCGTCAAAAATTCTTCAATCACTACACGAGCGCCAGCACTGCCTAGCTTGTTATCGGACAGCATGGCGTCAATCGCGGCATGCGCTTCCTCATTTGACGTGGCGACTACCACGCCTTTGCCTGCGGCTAAGCCGTCTGCTTTAATGACAATCGGCGCACCTTGTTGATTCACGTAATCATGAGCCAGTTTTGCCTCTGTGAATGTGGCATAAGCCGCAGTGGGAATGTGATGGCGCACCATAAAGGCTTTGGCGAAATCTTTTGACGACTCTAATTGCGCGGCGGCTTTGGTCGGGCCAAATATTTTTAAACCTGCTGCACGAAATACATCCACAACACCCTGCGAAAGTGGTGCTTCAGGGCCGACAATAGTCAGTTGGATATGTTCTTTTTGTGCGAATTCTAATAAATCTGACACACTTGAAATAGGCACATTGATCATATCAGGATCAAGGGCAGTGCCTGCGTTGCCTGGCGCAACATATACACGGCTCACTTCTTTATTCTGTGCGATTTTCCAAGCCAGCGCATGCTCGCGACCGCCACTGCCTATGACCATTACTTTCATTTTATCTATTTACCTTAATGCCTAAAGTGGCGAACGCCTGTTACGACCATCACCAACCCATGCTCATCAGCCGCGGCAATCACTTCTTCATCGCGCATACTGCCACCTGGGTGAATCACACAGCTGGCACCTGCTTCTGCCAGTGCGTCAATGCCATCCCGGAACGGGAAGAATGCGTCAGAAGCGACCACGGAATTTTGTAAACTTAAGCTCGCGTTTTGCGCTTTATTAATGGCAATTCTCGTGCTGTCTATGCGGCTCATTTGACCTGCGCCTACGCCTAGTGTCATTTCGTTGCCACAGAATACAATCGCGTTACTTTTCACGTATTTCGCCACGCGCCAAGCAAATAGCATATCAGTCATTTGTTGGGGGGTTGGTTGTTTTTTGCTGATCACTTTTAAATCTGATGAGCTAATTTCGTGGTTGTCGGCAGTTTGTATGAGCAAGCCTGAACCTACACGTTTGCTTTCATGTGCGTTGCGGCCTTGTTCCCAAGCAGTTCCGCCGCCTTTAGGCAAAGCAATTTTCAGTACGCGCACATTGGTTTTAGCAGCAAAAATAGCTAAGGCTTCATCTGTATAATCTGGCGCGATTAACACCTCTACAAATTGTTTAGAAACCGCCTCAGCAGCGGCTTTATCTACAGTGGTGTTAAAAGCAATAATACCGCCAAAGGCGCTGCTCGGGTCGGTTTGAAAGGCTTTCAAGTAAGCTTCAAGCGCCGTGTTACCCAATGCTACGCCACAAGGATTGGCGTGTTTTACAATCACGCAAGCCGTACTGTCAAAAGATTTAACCGCTTCCCAAGCGGCATCGCCGTCCGCAATATTATTAAAACTTAATTCTTTGCCTTGCAATTGCTGCGCCGTTACAAGCGAGCCAGGTGCCGGATATAAATCGCGATAAAAGGCAGCTTGTTGATGCGGATTTTCGCCGTAGCGTAAATCTTGCACTTTAATAAAATTGGTATTGCTTTGCGCTGGGAATTGCAGCAATACGGGTTTGTTGCTTGCCATGCTGGCTGTGTAATCAAGGGCTGATAAATAATTGCTAATCGCTGCATCATATTGCGCTACGCGGTTAAATGCAGCAACTGATAGTGCAAAGGTCGTGGCTTCAGCAACCGCGCCACCTGTGCTTTGCAGTTCGCTAATGACGCTGGCATATTGGCCGGCATCAGTCAGCACGGCCACATCTTTCCAGTTTTTAGCGGCAGAGCGCACCATGGCAGGGCCGCCGATGTCGATGTTTTCAATGGCGTCTTCAAGCGTACAATTTGGCTTTGCAACAGTAGCTTCAAAGGGATAAAGATTCACCACGACCATGTCGATATTAGGAATGTTGGCTGCTTTCATCGCCGCTACGTGTTCAGGAAAATCGCGTCTGCCCAAAATGCCGCCATGTACTTTTGGGTGCAGCGTTTTCACGCGGCCATCGAGCATTTCGGTAAAGCCCGTGTAGTCGCTCACTTCAATCACAGGGATATGGTTATCGCGGAACAGTTTTGCTGTACCGCCAGTAGAAAGAATTTCTACATTGAGTTTAGTTAACACGATCGCTAATTCTAAAATGCCTGACTTGTCGGAAACGCTGATAAGCGCACGTTTGATAGTTGCCATATATATTTATTTACAGATTGGTTAATAGATTAATTAAATAAAAAACGAAGTAAACATGAACAAATAGTTTTATGTTTATTCGATGTTGTACTGCTGAATTTTTTTACGTAGGGTATTGCGATTTAAGCCTAATATTTCTGCCGCTTTGCTTTGGTTGCCACCAGTGTATTGCAATGAATATTCAAGCAGCGGCTTTTCTATGCAGCCCAATACCATGTCATATAAAGCGTGCGGCGGTTCACCATCAAGGTCTTTGAAGTATTGATCTAACGATAATTTTACGCTGTTAGCGAGATCGCATTTATTCATTAGGCAGCCTCTAGCACTTGGTTTTTTGTGAATGGATTTTTTGTGAATAAGTTTTCAGTATATGGGCTATCCTTTACATCGTATTGCAAACGATGGTCGCGGCTTTGCAAATGATCAAAAAACTCGTCAATTGCTGCAAGTTGTAATGGTATGGTTTGTAGTGTATTCATACTGTGGCGAAAGTTAGCAGAATCCTTTAAGCCTTTGGTATACCAGGAAATATGCTTACGCGCCATGCGCATGCCAGTTAGCTCGCCATAAAACGCATATAAATCATGTAGATGTGCTAACATCACCGTGCGAATTTCAGTCACTTCAGGTGGCGGTAAATGCTCGCCTGTTTTAATAAAATGCTCAATCTCGCGGAAAATCCATGGCCTGCCTTGTGCAGCGCGGCCTATCATCACAGCGTCTGCACCTGTGTAATCCAACACGAATTTGGCTTTTTCCGGGGTGGTAATGTCGCCATTGGCAATCAGCGGTATTTTAATCGCCTGTTTTACGGCGGCAATCGTGTCGTATTCAGCATCGCCCGTGTACAAACATGCACGGGTACGGCCATGCATAGCTAATGCCTGAACGCCCAGGTCTTCGGCCATCCTGGCGATTTGTACTGCATTGCGATTATTTTTATCCCAGCCTGTACGAATTTTCAAGGTCACGGGCACATCGACTGCATTCACTACTGCGCGCAGAATTTGTGCAACCAGCGGCTCATCTTTAAGCAAGGCTGAGCCTGCCATCACATTGCAGATTTTTTTGGCAGGACAGCCCATATTAATATCGATAATCTGCGCGCCATTGTCCACATTGTGTCGTGCAGCATCCGCCATCATTTTTGGATCGGCGCCAGCGATTTGCACTGAAATTGGGTCAACTTCACCTTCGTGATTCGCACGGCGTAGCGTTTTTTCGCTGCCGTATAAAAGTGAATTAGAAGTCACCATTTCACTCACAGCCAATCCTGCACCCATTTTTTTACATAACTGACGGAAAGGCCTATCTGTGACGCCCGCCATGGGAGCGACGACCAGGTTATTCTTTAGAATGTGAGTGCCGATTTGCATTTATATCTATATTTTTATTTAGCTGTGAGCAAGTTGCCTATTTTATACGCAAATGAGGTGCCAGAAAACTTAAATTTATAGTTAAATATCTACAGAAGTAAAAATTTGTATAATGATTACAATCGTTAATTGTGCCACTCTTTTGAAAGACTCTATTTGAACTCCCAAACATCACCATCCACCACGCATATTGCTATTGCCAGCTTCATCGGCACGGCAATTGAATTTTACGACTTTTATATTTATGCCATGGCCTCAGCGTTGGTGATTGGGCAAGTATTTTTTCCTGCAAGCGACCCAGCTGCACAAGTGTTAAACGCATTTTTAACGTTTGGTATTGCTTTTATTGCACGACCTTTAGGCGCAGTTATTTTCGGCCATTTTGGTGACCGTATTGGTCGCAAGGCCACATTATCTGCTTCATTATTGGTCATGGGAATCTCAACATTGCTCATTGGCTGCTTGCCAGGTTATGACACACTAGGCACATGGGCCGCAGTGTTACTTTGTCTGTTGAGGTTTGGGCAGGGCATAGGCTTAGGAGGGGAATGGGGCGGGGCGGCATTGCTGGCCACTGAAAATGCACCCGCAGGCAAACGTGGCTGGTTTGGCATGTTTCCACAACTTGGACCTTCAGTTGGGTTTTTACTTGCTACTTTAAGTTTCTTGGCACTAAGCTTGTATTTGAGTGATGCTGAATTTAAAGCCTGGGGCTGGCGCATCCCATTTTTTGCCAGCGCTTTACTAGTGATTGTTGGCTTATATGTACGATTTAAATTGGCTGAAACGCCTGCTTTTGCAAAAGTTTTAGCACAGCACCAAACGCACAAAACACCAATCAAGTCATTATTAAATGAGCATCTTCGCCCTGTTTTGTTGGGCGCACTCGCCATGACAGTGTGTTACAACTTATTTTACACCGCCACGGTTTTTTGTTTAAGTTACGGTACCAAAACCTTGCATATTCCGCGTGCTGATTTTTTGCAAATGCTCTGCTTAGCGGTAGTATTTATGGCAATCGTTACACCTATTTCAGCCAGTTTGAGCGATAAATTTGGACGTAGGCCTGTGTTGCTAGTAGGCTGTTTTTTGGCGATATTAGCTGGCTTTGCCTTAAACTCGCTGCTGGCAAGCGGCTCAAATCTGCAAATCACCTTATTTTTATCAATCGCCTTGCTGTTAATGGGTGCGACTTTCGCACCGATGGGTGCATTTTTGCCTGAGCAGTTTCCTGTAGCGGTGCGCTATACAGGCGCGGGCTTGGCATATAACTTAGGCGGCATTTTAGGGGCTTCCACTGCGCCATTTATATCACAATTATTGGTAGAAAGTGGCGGTTTGGCGTGGGTGGGTTTTTACGTTTCGGCCATGGCGCTGGTGAGTTTTATCGCAGTGTTTTGCATGCGTGAAACAAGCGAATCCACGCTGTATATTTAATTTTAACTCGGCTTGGTTAAGCACTCTAAGTTGCTTAACCAACTAATGGCATATTCACGTTGGTTTTCAACACCTTCTGGCCCGCACATTTCCTCACTCGGCTGCAAACTTGCACAAAACGCTGGGCGCTCAGGCTTGCCAAAAATAGCACAACGAAAATTATCTAAAAGTTGAATGCAAGGCACGCCAGCAGGCTTGCCATTTGGCATGCCAGGAATGGGGCTGTTGATAGAAGGCGCAGTGCAACACGCGCCACAGTTGGGTTTACAATCCACTATTTCTACAATTCAAAAGCGTAACAATCTACCTAAAAACGTTGTCATTACGTGCTGGATATTGGCAAGTATTGCTAAAAGTCACTAGATTCCGACTTTTGTCGGAATGACAGAAATAAGATTTTTTAGTTAATTTTCTCAAAATCACGCCAAGTAAAACCTAAGTCTTCAACCCCAGCTTTTAATGTTGTCATTGCCTGTAACACTTTATCTGGCGCGCCTTTTGCACCTAGTTCCACATACGGGTCAGGTTTGAGTTTGGGCAAGCTAAATACTTTTACATCAAACTTTGTAATCACCGCGTTCATTAAATCAATCAAACGGCTTTCAATGCCATCTGCTACGATGATTGATTGCTCTAAATAGGCAGTTTGATGAAATAAGTGCGCATATTGCGTGTCCAGCACCCATTCCACCATGGGGTGCGCCATTTCGGGAAAGCCAGGCACAAAATAATGCTGATGAAGACTAAAACCCGCCACGCGATTTACTGGGTTAGGTATTAGCGCCGCACCCTGCGGAAAATCCGCCATCAACACGCGCTTTGGGTAGGCGCTTTCGCCATATTGCGCTTCAATCTCTGCAACTGCGCCTGAATGGCGCTCAATCGGCACGCCAGCGGCATCTGCGGCACATTGCCGCGTGAAATCATCAGGCGTCGCACCGATGCCACCAAAGCTAAACACAATATCACCACGCACCATACTGGCTTTGAGTGAGCTGGTAATCTGCTCAGGAATATCCCCCAAATAATTGGCCCAACTTAATTGCAAGCCACGTGCTTTCAAGGCTTGGATAATATAACGCAAGTGCGCATCTTGCCTTTTGCCAGAAAGTATTTCATCGCCGATGATATAAGTACCAATAGTAAAGCTCATGCGTGACAACCAAATCTATGAGGTAATAACCCCATTTTACATGTGAATATCAATGAAGGAACGCATTTGTTTTGAGGAAAATTGATGCTCGTCAAACCCGTTGCATATTACGTTGAAAATCGGTTGAACCAAAAAATGAGATACTGCATAATGAACCCACCCTCGCGTAGAAGGGGATTAAGTCTGATAAAAATGAAAAATTTAACAAAAACGACAGCAATACAATCTGCACAATATGCACAGCTTTTATCTGTCAATAACAGAACATTAATCACCAGTACTTTGATGGCAATCATCCTATGTTATTGGCAGCGCAACGTGACCGATTCTCATGTGCTCATGAGCTGGTTAGCGTTAATCGTTATCATTAATGTTGTTCGAATTGGTATCGGATTTTATTACAAAAAAAATCCTAGCAGTGACATAAATATCATTCAGAAGCGGCTCACAACATTTCGGGTTGGCGTTATTTTAGGTAGCATAATTTGGGGCGCAACCAGTCTTTTTTTATTTCCTGCAAATGATCGAGAGCAACAAATGCTCTTGTTATACATGCTCACGGGGTTTTCGGCGGGTAGTTTTTACTCTTACTCAATAGATTTCATCAGCGCCATCGCTTACACCCTATTTTCACTTATCCCCATTTTAATTCGCCTGCTGGTGACTGGAGAAAATTTTCCTATGTTAATGGGGGCGTCAGGCTTTGTATTCATGGCTTTTACCCTCTTAAGTTTGCGTAATGTGAATCAAAATCAGCATGAAACTATTGCGTTGCGCGTTGAAGCTGTAGCGCGTGAAAAAGAAATCACGGCCAGTGAAGAACGTTACCGCTTATTGCTCAACCACTCACCTGTTGGCATCGCGCACTATGACGCGAATTTTAATATCACCTATTGCAATCAAAATTTAGCCGATATTCTGCAGTGTTCTATGGAAGAAGTGATGCATTTAAATTTGATGTCGATTAAAGATGAATCAATAGCGCCGACATTGCGTAAAGCGCTAGAAGGGGAGATTGGTACTTATGAAGGTCAATACCGCGCCGCGATTAGCGATACCGAAGGTTGGATGGATTTAACGGCCGCACCCGCCCGAGATGGTACCGGCAGTGTGATAGGAGGCATTGCAATCGTGCATGATATTACGGCAAAAAAACAAGCCGCAGACGAAATCAAGCAACTGGCGTTTTATGACCCACTCACTAAGTTACCTAATCGTCGGCTATTGCTGGATAGGTTAGATCACGCGCTGGCGATGTGTGTTCGCACCGGGAAAAGAGGCGCATTGTTATTTCTTGATCTAGACCATTTTAAAGAGCTCAATGATACTCTAGGGCACGATATGGGTGATTTACTACTCAAGCAAGTTGCTGCAAGGCTGCAAGAATGTGTGCGCGATAGTGACACGGTTGCCAGAATGGGTGGCGATGAGTTTGTGATATTACTCGAAGGCTTAAGTAAAGAACCCTTAGAAGCCGCCAATCAAGCTGAAATAAGAGCTAAAAAGATTCTCACCTCACTGAATAATACCTATCAGTTAGAGCAACATGCGCATCACAGCACCCCGAGCGTTGGGATTGCAATATTTAAAGACCACGGTAATTCGCAAGTGGAATTGCTCAAGCACGCCGATATTGCCATGTACCAGGCTAAAAAAGCGGGTCGTAATTTAATCAAAATGTTTGATTATGAAATGTAGGAAGGGTGCTTTAGATTACGTTCTCTCGTGTAGCCATTATTTTCACAGCAAATTAGGATTCACTATAAACGATGACACAAGACCAGAAAAATATTGAACTCGGCAATGAGTTAGCGCTAGTATTTGAGGGTAAACCCTGCATTAAGTGCAATTACAAACGTCAATCTACCGATGACTCTCCCGAGTGGGCTTGTCCGAGTTGCGGTGTTGCATATGTGAAAGCCGAGGCTGCAGAACGAGAGAAGCAAGCGGAACTCGATCTGCAAAATAGAATTGATCGTGTGGAGTTTGTTAAAGCTAACCAAAAGATTGATCCCAAAGAAGTTGCTAAAATTAAATCGGATAAATCAATCGCGAACTTGATCTACATTTTATTCTTTGGTTCTATTTTAGGGGGAATCTCAGGATTAGCGGCCATTGCTTTGGCGCATATACATCGTAAGTCGGTGGGTAAGCAAAGTTGGGTGCAGTCGCATTATGCCTGGCAAATTAGTACATTTTGGTTTTCACTGCTTTGGGGTTCTTTGGGGGTGTTGTTGCTTGTGGTTTCATTCGTCACGGCGAGTGCGAAAGGGTTACAAAATAGGTCGCTAAACGATATGCTCATTACCTTTTTTAACCCATTTACGTTGATTGGTTTTGCAATAATCGTTATTGCATCTTTGTGGTTTTGGTATCGTATGATCAAAGGCTGCGTTGTATTGAACCGTGAAGAACCTATTGGCGACAGCTATGATGCTTTTATGTAGGCGGTTTAATGTGCACTTTCCCAGTTGCCCCCTACACCAACTTCGGCCAACAACGGTACATCTAGTTTAGCCACTCCCTGCATTAACTCAGGTAAAGTCTTTTTCACCAAATCCAATTCGTTATCCGGCACTTCTAGCACCAGCTCATCGTGTACTTGCATGATGAGTTTTGTCTGCAGTTTTTCATCTCGTAACCATTTATCTACCGCAATCATCGCTAACTTGATCAAGTCGGCTGCGGTGCCTTGCATGGGGGCGTTGATGGCGGCACGCTCTGCGCCTGCTCTTCTTTGGCCATTCGCGCTGTTGATTTCTGGCACCCATAATCGACGGCCAAAGTAGGTTTCTACATAGCCTTTTTGTTTGGCGGTTTCGCGGGTGTTTTGCATGTATTCGCGCACGCCGGGGTAGCGGGCGAAGTAGCGCTCTATATAGCTGACGGCGGCGCTACGTTCTATATTGAGGTTTTGCGCGAGGCCGAACGCGCTCATGCCGTAAATGAGGCCAAAGTTAATCACTTTGGCGTAGCGACGTTGTTCATTATCAACCGCATCACGTTCCACGCCAAAAACTTCAGCAGCAGTGTGGCGGTGAATGTCCTCGTTATTGGCAAAAGCTTGCAGCATCCCTTTGTCTTGAGAGAGATGCGCCATGATGCGTAGCTCGATTTGCGAGTAGTCTGCAGACACAATGTGACTGCCTGTTGGTGCGATAAACGCTTCGCGGATCCGGCGGCCTTCAGCGGTGCGTACCGGAATGTTCTGTAAGTTGGGGTCTGAGCTGGCTAGCCGCCCTGTGATTGCAACGGCTTGGTTGTAGCTTGTATGTACACGGCCTGTGGTGGCGTTAATCATTTTTGGCAGTTTGTCTGTGTAGGTGGATTTTAATTTTGCCAGCCCACGATATTCCAATAAAACCTTGGGCAACGGGTAATCTAAGGCCAATTCTTGCAGTACATCTTCATCCGTACTGGGCGCGCCGGAAGGCGTTTTTTTGGTCGGTTTAATGCCGAGTTTGTCGAATAGAATTTCTTGTAATTGCTTGGGTGAGGCTAAGTTAAACGGCTGGCCTGCCAATTCGTAAGCTTGGTTTTCTAGGGCGATTAACTTTAGTCCGATTTCATTGCTTTGGCCGTTCAGCATGGCAGAATCAATTAACACGCCGTTGCGCTCAATGGTGAATAGAATTTGTGAGCTGGGCATTTCAATTTGGCTGTAAATGAAGTCTAACTTGGTATCGTTTTTAATTTGGGGATACATTGCCTCGTGTAGTTGCAAGGTAATGTCGGCATCTTCAGCTGCGTATTCGGCGGCTACCTCTACCGTCACTTGGTTAAAACCTACTTGTTTGGCACCTTTGCCCGCCACACTTTCGAAGCTAATCGGTTGTATGCCTAAATGGCGCTCGCTCAAGGCATCCATGCCATGCGTTTTGTGCGATTCAAACACGTAAGATTGCAGCATGGTGTCATGCGCGATGCCGTTGAGGGCAATACCATGGTTGGCTAAAACGTGTTGATCATACTTGAGGTTTTGCCCGACTTTTTTGATGTTGGCATTTTCTAAAATCGGTTTTATTTTAGCGAGCGTTTCGGCAAAATTCAGTTGGTCCGGCGCATCAAAATAATCATGTTTGAGTGGTAGATAAGCAGCGCTACCTGCCTCGACTGCAAAAGACATCCCGACGATTTTGGCGGTCATCGGGTCTAGTGAAGTGGTTTCGGTATCAAAGCACACGAGTTGCGCGGTGCTTAATTTTTCCAGCCAAAGATCCAATTGTTCTGGCGTTAAAATTGTTTCATATTGGCGCGAAAGGTTGGGTGAGTAAGTGCTTACAA
>JBARQL010000093.1:0-5349 GCA_049643685.1 Methylotenera sp. | reverse complement strand
GTAACAAAATAATACAATCTGTTACAAGTGAATTTGAGGTGGATGTTTAAGATTACATTAGAGATTTTAACTTTACCCTTTTGGTTATGAGCTAAAGTTTACTTACTACATTCGACCGCTTTGTCCCACTTAGTTGCCGATTGATAAAGATTAGCGACCGTCTCAAAAGGGCCCTTTTTTGTCATTTGACCACTAATTTAGATTGCCATAAAGCAGACTAATCATGCTAGCTTTTTAGCCAGATCACTGACGCTGACTTGATAATACCTATTTAGCATCTTCAAGTCTTTATGGCCTGTTACGCGACTTAATTCAATGACATTTGGTAGCAATGTTGCCAATCGACTAGTCGCTTCATGACGCAGATCATGAAAGTGCAAGTTAAATAAAAAACTCTCGTCAGGCTGCAAATTGCTATCAGCACAATCTCTAAGGTATTTAGCCCTAGCTCTTTCTCTCGCACGATCAAAAGCTTGTGTAATACTGCTATCGTGTAAGCTAAATACAAACCCATCAATTCGTGCAGGCTGAGCCTTAAGTAGTTCAGCGGCAGCTGGCATAAGCGGTGCAGTTCTATTTTTGCCATTTTTGGTTTCATACAACTTTGCTGACGGCACGTTAAAATCAATATTGGCTCGCATCAAATTTGAAATTTCACTTCTACGCATAGATGTGTAGAGTGCTATTCGCACAATGTTTGCTAATTCAGCACTTTCTGTATGAGTGCAGATTGCCTCTATTTCAGCATCGCTAACACGACGCTCTCGAGAGTCATCAACTGTCACTTTGCTAAATTGGGGTAGCCCGTGGGGGAGAGTAATTTTACAGTCATTATGCGCAAAAGATAGCAATCGCTTAATGCTTGTAATCTCTCTGTTGACGCTATTCTGCGCTATTGTATTCAATCTTAAGTTTGAATATTTGCTGATGGTGCTTGAAGTAATAGCCCCAAGAATTTCCTTACCTAGAATTTTCTCAATGATATTTAATCTGGATTTTTCTTGCACTTGCGCTTTTAACTTGGGTAGTTCTTCAATTTTATAGCGCTCTATTAGCTCTGCAAGTGTTAGGCGCTCGGCCTCATTAGTGTTAATGAATATGCCACGATCAATTTCAGACTCGGTTTTTCTAGCCCAAACTTCTGCATCACTTTTATAGTAAAATGTTTTACTTAAAACGTGCCCTTTGCGTCTAATTTGAACTTGCCACTGGTACTCACCGCGATTTGTAATTGATGCCATATTTAAGTGTCTAGTGTGTTGAATTTGTGTTAATAAATACCACAATACACAATAAATACTTATAAATCAATGCTTACGTGATGAATACAATCCCCCTCCTAAGGGGAGGGTCACACGTTCGATTCGTGTCGAGGCACCAAGTGTTGATGGTCTTTCTTAACATCCGGCTGGAAGCCTTATAAATAAAGGCTCTCAGGGCAGTGTTTTTCGCTCTGGGCTTAACGCCATGTCTTTTGCATGTTTTATACCACCTTTTTTTTGCGGATTTACGACTTTTTAGCTTCTAGTGCTTCCCACTGTGCAAGTAAATTTTCCAGCTCAGACTCAATTTCCACTAGCCTGGTTTGTAGTGTTTTAACGAGTGCAGCCTGCGTTTTATAAAGTTCACTATCGGCAAGTTGCGCATTGATATTGCTTTGTTCTGTCTCTAGTTGCTCTAGTTGCGCTGGAATTTCATCCAACACTTTTTGTTCTTTAAAACTGAGCTTAGAAGCGAGTTTTGACTCAACTTTTGGTTGGTTACTCGCTATATTTTGCTTTGGTACAGTTTTTGCAGCTTGCGCGGCGTTGGCTAGCCGTTGTTGCGTGAAACGTTGCCAATCGTCATAGCCGCCACCAAATTCAGTCAGCACACCATTGCCCTCAAACGCAATCACCTGGGTGACGGTATTTTCTAAAAATGCACGGTCATGGCTGACTAAAAATAGGGTGCCCGAGAATTCTTGCAGCAAGCTTTCAAGGAGTTCTAGCGTATCAATATCTAGGTCGTTGGTTGGTTCATCCAGCACCAGCACATTGGCAGGGCGGGCAAATAGACGCGCTAATAATAAGCGGTTGCGTTCTCCGCCAGAGAGTGATTTAACGGGTGAGCGTGAACGCTGCGGTGGAAATAAAAAGTCTTCCAAATAGCTAATCACGTGTTTGCGTTCATTACCGATTTCGACAAAATCTGAACCAGGGCTAATGGTGTCTGCCAGCGTGGCTTCTTCATCTAACTGTTCGCGCATTTGGTCAAAATAGGCGACATTGATTTTAGTACCGCGCTCTACCTTACCACTATCTGGCTCAATGTCACCTAGAATGAGTTTGAGTAGCGTCGTTTTACCAATGCCGTTAGGACCAAGCAAGCCGATTTTGTCGCCACGTAAAATGCGCGTGCTGAAATTACTAATTAGAGTTTTATTGCCATAGGCTTTGCTTACATTTTCTAGTTCTGCGACAAGTTTTCCGCTGCGTTCCCCTGCATCTAAGTTCAGTTTTACGTTACCTTGACGCTCACGCCGAGCAGCGCGGTCTAGCCGTAAGGCTTCTAATCGGCGCACACGGCCTTCGTTGCGGGTACGGCGCGCCTTGATGCCTTGGCGTATCCAAACTTCTTCTTGGGCTAGAAATTTGTCAAACTTGGCTGCATGCGTTTCTTCTACGGCAATCAATTCTTCTTTCTTTACTTGATACTGCGTAAAGTTGCCGATAAAGTCTGTGAGTATTCCGCGATCCAGCTCAGTGATGCGCGTGGCTAATTTATCCAAAAAACGTCGGTCATGGGTAATGAACAGCACACTGCCATTAAAACCTAATAATAAATCTTCAAGCCATTCAATGGCTTCTAAATCAAGGTGGTTGGTAGGCTCATCTAACAATAAAACTTCTGGCTCAGCCACCAGCGCACGACCAAGGGCAACGCGTTTACGCCAGCCACCTGATAAAGTAGAAACCAGTGCATCCGCATCCAGTTTTAAGCGACTAAGCACCGTTTCAACACGTGATTGTGCTGCCCAGCCATTTCGCACATCTAAATCATGCTGCAGATGCTGCATTTTAGTCATCAGCGCATCAATATCAGCGTCTGGCATGCCCATATCGTGCGTGACTTGATGGTAATCAATAATGGTTTGTTGCAGCGACCCTAAACCTTCAGCTACCGCTTCAAATACTGTGTGTGTTGTGTCTAGTTCAGGCTCCTGCGGTACATAGACCACGCGGGCATTCGGAGCGCGCCATACTGACCCTTCATCTAATTTAATTGTGCCAGCAATTACTTTTAGTAAACTGGATTTCCCTGCACCATTGCGACCAATCAAACCAACGCGCTCTCCGGCATCCAATTGAAAAGAGGTATGATCAAGCAGGGCATGGTGACCAAAAGCTAAAGAGGCGTTATCTAAGGTAATGTAAGGCATGGATTAAGATTGGTTTCAAAAGGTGAGTGTTAGGTGTTGCTAGCAATTCTGTAATCGCGATGGTGCTGGCGTTACAAAGCGGTGTTGATAATTTTTTCGACACTCTATAGCAAGTGTTAGTTTGCCGCAATCCTATTCAGCAGTGCTTCAAACTGGTCTACAGGAACTGGCTTGCTAAACAGATAGCCTTGAAAAGATTCACAGCCAAATTTAGTGAGTAGTTGCTGTTGTTCCGCTGTTTCAACACCTTCTGCAATTACATCTAAATCCAGGCTTTTGGCCATGGCGATAATGGTGCGCACAATGGCTTTATCACTGCTGTCGGTCAGAATGTCTTGTACGAAAGACTGGTCAATTTTGAGTTGGCTCAAAGGTAAGCGTTTCAGGTACTGCAAAGAGGAATAACCGGTACCAAAGTCGTCTAAAGTAAATAACACACCGATCTCTTTTAAAGCATTCATTGTGGCTATGGTGCCATCAAAGTCTTCCAGCAAAATGCTTTCAGTGAGTTCCAGCTTCAGTTTTGCGGGATTGATATCATAGCGCTGGACTGCGGATTGTACCTGTGCAGTAAAGTCGGCCTGGCGGAACTGCTTAGCACTGACGTTGACAGACAAGGCAATGTTTTGGGTGAGTACATTGTGCTGCCACGCCTGAATTTGTGCACAAGCGGTTTGTAGCACCCATTCACCAATCGGCAAAATGAGCCCGGTTTCTTCCGCTAAAGGAATGAAATCAAGTGGAGGGATCAAACCGCGTTGAGGATGAAGCCAGCGGATTAAGCCTTCTGCGCCAATGGCATGGCCATGCTTGTTAATTTGCACTTGGTAGTAGAGTTTAACTTGTTGTTTTTCAACAGCTTTGCGTAATTCTCGTTCAAGATCTACCCGTGCATGAATCGCTTGTTGCATTTCTGGATCAAAGAAGCACAGGGTGTTGCGGCCAGATTTTTTGGCCTGATACATGGCAATATCTGCGTGCTTGAGCAAATCATCTTGAGACTGTTGATGGTCACTGAAAAGGGCAATACCGATGCTGGGTGTGCTGTGGTGTTCGTGCAGGCCCAGTTGATAGGGCTGATTAAGTGCCGTTAATATTTTTGTGCCGATAGCCTCGGTCTGTGCTGCCGCTTCTAGCGGCTTTTCACTTAGATTTTCTAGCAATACGACAAATTCATCGCCACCCAAGCGGGCAACGGTATCGTCTTCACGTACACAATCGGTGAGGCGTTTGGCTACTTCTTTAAGGAGCAAATCTCCCATATCATGGCCAAGCGTGTCATTAAGTGATTTGAAATGATCCAGGTCAAGAAATAACAGAGCTCCATCTTTACCGCTACGCGTACTGGTAATTAGTGCATGATTGAGTCTATCGAGTAGCAGACGTCGATTAGCCAAATTGGTGAGCGGGTCATAGAAAGCCAGGAATTGAATCTCTTCAGCGGTTGTCTTCTCTCTGGAAATATCCACCATGGTGGTCACATAATTGGTAATCGCGTGATCAGCGCCTCTCACTGTGGTGATTGAGAGAATGCCAGGATAGACTTCACCATTTTTACGCATGCTGTAGATTTCGCCTTTCCAAGTGCCATGCTCATTTACCGCATCCCACATGGCCTGATAAAACGCTTCGTCATGCAGATTCGATCTCAGTGGCTGCGCGGGCTGACCGACGACTTCTTCTGCTGAATAGCCGGTAATGTCGGTAAACGCTTTATTCACGCGGAGAATGACTCTATTCGCGTCCGACACCATCATGCTTTCTTGTGCTTCAAATGCGATGGCGGAAATACGCAGGTCATTTTCGACTTTTTTGCGTTCGGTAATATTGCGCGACAATACGATAAACCGCTGTGTTTGATTATCTAAATTTGCTTTTTTAGCCACCGATAGTTCAAACCAAAGTAGCCCTAGGGGCGATTTTCGTTG
>JBARQL010000092.1:0-11934 GCA_049643685.1 Methylotenera sp. | reverse complement strand
TTGCATTGTTTGCACCATTAAATCTGCACCTATTTTGGCAAGGGCATCGTGCAAGGTTTGCGTAGTGTCAGTATCAAGAATCGGCACAACGCCCTTGCTTACCATTGCCCCAGCATCTAATGCAGGAATGACTTCCATAATCGTCACGCCTGCTTCTTTATCACCCGCGAGTAATGCACGATGAATCGGTGCAGCGCCACGCCAACGCGGCAACAGTGAAGCATGAATGTTATAACAGCCAAATTTTGGCATTTTTAGTACAGTCGCTGGAATAATCAGCCCATAAGCCGCAACAATCATCACGTCGGCATTCACTGCAACAATTTGCGCCTGCACCTCAGCAGGTTTCAAACTTTCCGGCTGAAAAACAGGTAGGTGATGCAACTGTGCCAACTGCTTCACCGGGCTGGCTTGTAACTTCATACCACGACCTGCTGGGCGATCTGGCTGGGTAAGTACCATGACGATTTCATGCCCTGCCTGAATTAACGCAGCCAGGGCAGGAACAGCAAACTCTGGCGTGCCAGCAAAAATAATTTTCACTTAAACCTATCCTTTTATTATTCAGTGCTTAAATCACCATTTTTGGAATCACTACTTTTGGCGATTTAATTTCAGCATTTTGTTTTTGATACGGCTACGTTTAAGTGGGGACAAATACTCAACAAACACCTTGCCCAATAAATGATCCATTTCATGCTGAATACAGACACTTAACAAACCTTCAGCATGAATAGCGAATTTTTTGCCATGACGATCTATCGCTTCAACCATCACCGTCTCCGCCCTTGTCACATTTTCATAAATACCAGGTACTGATAAGCAACCCTCTTCGTACTCTCGCTCGCCATTCTTTTCAAGAATTTTAGGGTTAATGAATACTTGTAATTGATCTTTAGTTTCGCTGGTATCAATAATCAACAATTGAATATGTTGATTCACCTGTGTGGCGGCCAAACCTATGCCTGGCGCGTCATACATAGTAGTAGCCATGTCGTCAATTAAGCGGCGAATGTTCGCATCCACCTCTTTTACAGGCTTGGCCACTGTGTGCAGACGCGGGTCTGGGTAATTAAGAATATTTAATATTGCCATAAAGTGTCTTTATTTTGATAAAAAGTGTAAATTTCTCTAAAAAAGCACTGCTTTTTCCAAAAAAGCTTGATTGTTGAATGGATTACGTGATAAATTTAACGTAGTTTCGCGGTTTATACATGGTGTTTATCCGCCTATTTTTAATGCATTTTTGACTGAGGTCATCAGTATGTTTCGTCATATTATAACGCTGCTCATGTTTTGTTGCATAAGCTTACAACTAAATGCGCAGGAAATTGAGCTGAATAAAAATCATCCGGATCGCCACGTGGTTAAGAAAGGCGATACCTTATGGGGTATATCTGGTAAATTTCTAAAAGACCCTTGGCAATGGCCTAAAGTGTGGCAATTAAATCGTTCTCAAATCAAGAACCCGCATTTAATCTACCCTGGGGATGTGGTTGTACTTGATAACAGCGGCAAAAATCCAAGATTACGCCTGCTACATGAAACTGTGACGCTACAACCAGGTGCGGTTGAAGAGCCGTTAGATAAGGTCGCCATTTCTACCATTCCACTCAGTGTCATTAGCCCGTTTCTAAACCAACCACTGATTATCGAAAAAGATCAACTAGCGGGTTCACCAAGAATTATCGCAGGACAAGATGACCGTGTGGTGTTGAGCCCAGGCACGCGTATCTACATCAACAAAATTGATGAGGGTGATGCACTGAATTGGTATGTCTATCGTCCTGGTGTGAACTTAATAGACCCGGATACGAAAGAAGTGTTAGGTGTAGAAGCGAATTATCTAGGTAACGCTAAAATCACAAAATATGGTGAACCTGCAAGTGCGGATATTACAAAAGCAAAAGAAGAAATTTTCACCAAAGATCGGTTAGTCGCCAGTGGTGATGAAGTGACGACTAACTTCGTACCTCATGCGCCTGAAGGTCAAATTTCCGGACGTATCATTAATATATATGGCGGTGTGGCTGAGGGTGGCCCCGAAAGCATTGTCTCTATCAGCCGTGGATCTAGAGATGGCGTAGAAGTTGGTCATGTACTTGCGATTAACCGTTATGGTCGTGTGATTAAAGATCCTGAGTATCAAAAAGATAAAGACCTGAAAAATTCTAAACCTAAGCTCAAAGAGCTGAACTTTGATGTGTCTCGCGATAAAGATGGAAAGCCAATCGTGAATTTCAAAAAAGAACAGGAAAGTGCTAATGGAAAGTTAGTCATCGAACCTGGCATGACTAAATTACCAGATGAGCGCGTAGGCTTGCTGATGGTGTTCCGTGTGTTTGATCGCGTATCTTATGCTTTAGTTATGCAAGCCTCACAACCTGTTTATCAATTAGATTCCGTCAATACGCCATAATCACCGACTACGATGCAAGCTAGCCACCGCGAGGAAATGTCTAACAAAGCGCTGTGGATTAGCTTAAGTAGTATTGATGGCATCGGCTCACAAACATTTTGCCATCTACTCAAAGCCTTTGGCGACCCCGCCAACATTTACGCCGCAAGTTTTAAACAACTTACAGAAGTCGTTTCTGAAAAAATTGCCATTGAAATTACCCAAGGGCTTGATGAAGAGGCATTAAGCGCATCTTTACAATGGCTTTCTCAAACGAATAATCATCTAGTCACTTTGGATGATGAACACTACCCTAAAGCCCTACTGGAAATTAGTGACCCTCCCCCTTTTTTATATGCAAAAGGGAATTTAGCGTTATTAAATCAACCTAGCATTGCCATTGTCGGTAGCCGCAACGCCTCTGTACAGGGTGAAAAAAATGCCGAAGCTTTTGCAGAAGGCTTATGTGGTTATGGGCTTTGTATCGTCAGCGGTTTAGCACTTGGTATCGATGGCGCTGCACACCGCGGGGCATTAAAAGCAGGCGGTTCAACTATTGCTGTAGTAGGCACAGGGTTAGATATTGTTTACCCTGCCAAACATCGCGACCTAGCCCACCAAATTGTAGAACATGGTCTCATTATTTCTGAATTCGCACTAGGTACGCCTTCAAAAGCTCAGAACTTTCCAAAGCGGAATCGCATCATTAGCGGCTTGAGCTTGGGTTGCCTAGTCGTTGAGGCTAACCTGCAAAGCGGCTCACAAATTACCGCAAGGCTGGCAGGAGAACAGGGCCGCGAAGTATTTGCCATTCCAGGCTCAATCCACTCGCCAATGTCTAAAGGTTGTCATCAACTCATCAAACAAGGCGCAAAATTGGTAGATGATTTACATGATATTATTGATGAATTAGGGCTAAATAATTTAACGATTCATCACCATTTTGCTGCAGATCACACCGCTACTGTCGCTGATAAAGACCTCGTTAATGCGAATCTCTCGTTGCTTAACTTAATGGGATTTGAACCGATCTCGCTGGACGCTATAGTCCACTTGAGTGACTTGACCATCAGCGAGGTTTCATCCATGCTTATGCTGTTGGAATTAGAAGGTAAAGTGACTAGTTTAATAGGTGGCCAATATCAACGCATTGTCTAGCAATGTATGGTCCAGCCACGAATTGTCGCGTTGAGGATAACTCTATTGATAGCGCTGTTATTTGCAATACCTCATCAACCAATATGCTTAAATTTAAGCAAAATAAAATTATTTAAGGTTAAATATAATGTTTGAAGTATTGGTTTATATGTTTGAAAATTACATTGATACCCATTTTAGGCCGGATGAAAACACCCTTTCAAAAGAACTTGCTGCCGCAGGGTTTGATGAAAAAGACATCAATGGCGCTTTTCATTGGTTTAGTCAGCTTGAACGTAAAACCAGTCAACCAGATATTTTTCAACCACCTAAGTACCTCAGCACACGCATTTTTATAGATGAAGAACTCAAGAAGATTACTATTGAAAGCCTGAGCTTCATTCTTTTTCTAGAAAAGGCCAATATACTGAATACCACTCAGCGTGAACTCGTACTTGAATTGGCCATGCACTTACCGCAACCCGAAATTAGCATTGATGAGATTCGTTGGATTGTACTGATGACGACCTGGGGCGCAAGCCAAACAGGAACTGATAAAACTAAAGACTATTTGTTTATTGAAGACGTGTTGTTGAGTAAACAAAAACCGACATTGCACTAATCTATTGTTTCTTCAGCCAATTACTTTGTTAATAAGTTGTTATCTGCTAAATTGCCAGCGTGTGTCTACTGGCTAATATTTTCAATAATACTAGAAATTGTTCCCGCTTGATTCAATGTGTAAAAATGCAGGCTAGGCACGCCACTCGCCTGCAGATTATTACAAAGCTCACTCACCACATCAACGCCAAAAGCACGCAATGAAGCCATGTCATCGCCATACTCTTCGAGACGCATTTTTAGCCAGCGTGGAATCTCTGCACCACAAATACTTGAAAATCGTGCTAATTGCGTAATGTTATAGATGGGCATAATGCCTGGCACAATGGGGACATTAATACCTGCCGTGGCACATTGATCGACAAACCGATAATACGCATCGGCATTATAAAAATACTGGGTAATCGCTGAATTTGCCCCCGCATCAACTTTGCGCTTTAGATTGAGCAAATCCGCCGCCGGTGTTTTTGCTTCAGGATGAAACTCTGGGTATGCTGCCACTTCAATATGAAAATGGTTGCCCGTTTCACTACGAATGAATTCTACCAGCTCTAGTGCGTATCGGAAATCGCCACTGCTCACTTCACCCGACGGCACATCACCACGTAGCGTCACTAAACGATTAATACCGCGCGCTTGGTAAGTCTGCAATAAATCACGAATTTCTGCTTTACTGGAGGAAATACAAGAGATATGCGGCGCTGCTGCATAACCTTCCTGCTGAATTTCCAATACCGTATCCATGGTTCTATCGCGTGTAGAGCCGCCTGCACCGAAAGTGACGGAAAAAAACTCTGGGTCAAATTTTGCTAATTGCCGACGCGTTTCACGTAGTTTTTCAATGCCATCCGCTGTTTTCGGAGGGAAAAATTCAAAACTTAATGGAATATGTTTACTCATTTAATTTCTTAATAATTTGTATACAAGATTTATATTGCTAATCTTTTTCAATCAAAATTGCGCTCAACAGCCAGGAAATCACACTGTAAATCAGCGCGCCAATAATGCCGGCTTTGAGGGTAGTCACTTCAAAACCTTGTAATAAATTCCCTACGCCATAAAATAACAGGCCATTGATGACCAAAATAAACAGTCCTAAAGTTATTATGGTGATGGGTAGAGTCAGTAACGTCAAAATAGGCTTGATGAGAATGTTTGCCAGGCCTATGACGACCGCTGCAATGAGCGCAACAACAAAGTTAGCCACATGAATTTCTGGCACAAAATACGCTACGGCTAATAACGCTAACGCATTTAATACCCAAGCAAAAAGCAATTTCATGTGGCTACTCCTTTTTTAAAAAGCTCTAATTAATAACGATAAGTATCTGGTTTATATGGTCCTTGCTTCGATACACCAATATAAGCCGCTTGCACGTCTGTTAAGGTAGAGAGTTTGGCATTGAGTTTTTTCAATTGCAAAATCGCTACCTTTTCATCCAAATGTTTAGGTAAAGTGTAAACACCGACTGGGTACTGAGCAGTTTGCGTAAATAATTCGATTTGCGCAATGGTTTGATTAGCGAAACTCGAGCTCATCACGTAAGAAGGATGACCAGTACCACAACCTAAATTCACCAATCGTCCTTTTGCCAACAAAATAATCTTTTTCCCATCAGGAAAAACCACATGGTCTACCTGTGGTTTGATTTCATCCCACTCATATTTTTCAAGCGAAGCGACATCAATTTCGTTATCAAAATGGCCGATGTTACACACAATCGCCTGGTCTTTCATTTTTGCCATATGATCATGGGTAATCACATGATAGTTACCTGTCGCCGTTACGAAAATATCACCATGCTCACAAGCATAGTCCATCGTGACTACACGATAGCCTTCCATTGCAGCCTGTAATGCACAAATTGGATCGATTTCTGTCACCCAAACTTGCGCTGAAAGTGCACGTAATGCTTGTGCTGAGCCTTTACCTACATCGCCATAGCCCGCCACAATCGCCACTTTACCTGCAATCATGACATCAGTTGCACGTTTGATTGCATCCACTAAACTCTCTCGGCAACCGTATAAATTATCAAATTTTGATTTAGTGACAGAGTCATTCACGTTAATCGCTGGGAAAGCCAATTTACCTTCTTTATGCATTTGATACAAACGGTGCACCCCAGTTGTGGTTTCTTCTGTCACGCCGATAATTTTTGCTAGGCGAACAGAGTACCAAGTTGGATCAGTTTTAAGCTTGGCTTTAATCGCATCAAACAGGCAAATTTCTTCTTCTGAAGTTGGTTTTGAAATAACGCTTAAATCTTTTTCTGCACGGGTGCCGAGGTGTAATAGCAAAGTTGCATCGCCGCCATCATCTAAAATCATATTCGTATAGCCGCCGTCAGTCCACTCAAAGATACGGTGCGTGTAATCCCAATACTCGGTAAGCGTTTCGCCCTTAATGGCGAACACTGGTGTTCCGCCAGCTGCAATCGCCGCCGCAGCGTGGTCTTGTGTTGAGTAAATGTTGCATGACGCCCAACGTACATCTGCGCCCAAATCTTTCAGCGTTTCAATCAGCACTGCGGTTTGAATGGTCATGTGCAGCGAGCCGGTAATACGCGCACCTTTGAGTGGTTGCGCCTTGGCGAATTCTTCGCGAATCGCCATCAGTCCAGGCATTTCAGTTTCGGCAATGGCAATTTCTTTACGGCCAAAAGCCGCTAAATTAATGTCTGCTACAACATAGTCTTTGAAACTTGATTCTTTAAAATTAGTCACAGTGATTCCTTAAAATTGAAATTTAGTGTGACCAGAAGGGATGTATTTGAGTGACGTTTTAATACTTTGTCCACCTGCATCCCGTGTCTGGCACGGTAAAGGTGAACGCCGTTGACAAGCACTTATGATCATCTCAACATAAGCCTTGCTAACCGAGCCTAGGGTTTACGCAGTTTCTGCATAACCTCGCAACGTTCCTCGGTTAAATAATACTAAAAAAATGAATTAATGCTTTTAACATATCAATTAAAAACATAAGTATAATCAAATCATGGCAATTGTCAAAGTTTAAACACTAACAACGCCATGATTTTATTAAGCTTTTACAAACCTGCCGCCGCTTTTAACATAGCAGCCCTATCAGTCGCTTCCCAAGTAAACTCAGGCTCATCACGTCCAAAATGACCGTAAGCAGCCGTTTTAGTATAAATCGGGCGTAATAAATCTAACATTTTGACAATGCCTTTTGGGCGTAAATCAAAATGCTCACGCACTAAACGGGTGAGTACTTCATCCGACACTTTACCGGTGCCATAAGTTTCAACCATGATACTGGTGGGCTGCGCCACGCCAATAGCGTAAGAAACTTGCACTAAGCATTTATCTGCCAAGCCCGCGGCCACGATGTTTTTTGCTACATAACGGCCAGCATAGGCAGCGGAACGATCTACCTTTGAAGGATCTTTACCTGAGAAAGCGCCACCGCCATGGGGAGCTGCACCGCCGTAGGTATCCACGATGATTTTACGGCCCGTTAACCCGCAATCGCCTTGAGGACCGCCCACAACAAAGCGGCCTGTTGGGTTCACCAGATATTTAATCTCGCCCTTAATCAACTCTTTCGGCAACATAGGCTTGATGATTTCTTCAATGGTCGCCTCACGCACTGCTTCCAACGTCATTTCTGGTGCATGTTGCGTTGACACTAAAACGGTATCAATCTTATATGGTTTGCCGTCCACATACTGAATCGTTACTTGCGATTTTGCATCTGGACGTAACCAAGGCAAACGGCCATCCTTGCGCAAGGCCGCTTGGCGTTCCATTAAACGATGACTTAACCAAATCGGCAAGGGCATCAACTGTGGGGTTTCATTGACTGCATAACCAAACATCAAGCCTTGGTCGCCTGCGCCTTGGTCGAGCGGGTCATCATTGGCATTATCTACGCCTTGGGCAATATCTGGCGATTGTTTATCGTAAGCCACTAAAACTGCACAGCCTTTATAGTCAATGCCGTATTCAGTATTATCGTAGCCGATACGTTTAATCGCATCGCGGGCAACTTTAATATAATCGACATTTGCGGTCGTCGTAATTTCGCCCGCCAATACTATCAGCCCTGTATTGGCTAAGGTTTCTGCGGCTACGCGTGCGGTGGGGTCTTGTGCGAGAATCGCATCTAAAATGCTGTCGGATACTTGGTCTGCGAGTTTGTCAGGATGACCTTCAGAAACAGATTCTGAAGTAAAAAGATATTCGTTCATTGTGCGCCTTGGATAAAAATTTCAAACGCTATCGCTTGAAAATGAGAATTAAAAATGAAATGATTTTCGTCACTAAAGGCTAAAGGACAAAAATCAGGTCAACGTCGAACTGATTATTCTACCTAACTTATTCATTATTCAACAGAATAAGTTGTAATTTAAGTGTAATAAGTCTGTGTATCAAATACCGTTTAGATTTGAATGAATAAACACTTAAATCATTCCCGAGCAAAAAACGCTGCCCTGTGAGCCTTGTAAATAAAGGCTTGCAGGGCAGCGCCAACAAAGGTTCGTTTATAATAGGTGAAAATAGCGATGTTTTGTGAAGTAAATTTCCATTATGTAGCGCATATTTTCAGACTAAGCTTCATGTCAATGACGCTCAATTTTGCAGTTTGTGATGGCACTACTTACAAATATAGTATTATCAATT
Source organism: Methylotenera sp. (assembly GCA_049643685.1). Lineage (GTDB taxonomy): Bacteria > Pseudomonadota > Gammaproteobacteria > Burkholderiales > Methylophilaceae > Methylotenera. Next base: position 3,131 of record JBARQL010000092.1, on the reverse strand, counting down.
TACACAAGCAATTATAATAATCGGATGAATTTAAATTTCACAAAAATGCAGGGTGCAGGCAACGATTTTATGGTGATTGATGCCATTCATCAAAAAGTTGCACTCACGCCACAGCAAATCCAAATGCTGGCGCACCGCCAATTTGGTGTGGGATTTGATCAGCTTTTACTGGTCGAAACCTCAAAAATCGCTGATTTTAAATACCGCATTTTTAATGCGGATGGTAGCGAAGTGGCACAATGCGGCAATGGCGCACGCTGTTTTGTACGCTTTGTGGTGGGTCAACATTTAACCGAAAAACGTGAAATCAGCGTTGAAACTGCCAGCGGCATCATCGTACCGAGACTAGAAGAAAATGGGCAGGTCACAGTGAATATGGGCGCACCAAAATTTGCGCTTGGTGAAATTCCGTTTGTTGCCGATGCAATGGCCGATCGTTATGCTCTTGCTGTGAACAACCAAGTACTCACCATTTCAGCACTTTCGATGGGCAACCCTCACGCAATAATCATTGTGAATGACGTTGAGTCTGCTCCCGTACAGGCGCTGGGCAGCCAAATTGAAGTGCATCCACGCTTTCCTAAGCGAGTGAATGCAGGATTTATGCAAATTATGGATGCTCACCATATTAAACTGCGCGTGTTTGAACGCGGTAGCGGCGAAACATTGGCTTGCGGCACAGGGGCTTGCGCGGCGGCTGTCGCGGGCATTCAATTGGGCTTGTTACAATCACCCGTTAAAGTCACTGCGCGTGGCGGTGAGTTGCATATTGCATGGCAAGGTGACAATACGCCTGTCATGATGACTGGGCCAGCAGTCACCGTTTTTACCGGCACAATAGCCTTATAATAAACATTCGATTTTTTACAAGGATTCACATGCAAGAAGATCAACAAAATCCATGCACGCAAGCTCAGAATCATGCAATTTCAGCGGATCAAGTCACGAGCTATTTGCGCAGTTATCCTCACTTTTTTGAGCAGCATGCGAGTTTACTCACTGAAATCTACTTACCTAGCCCGCATGGCACAGGTGCCATTTCGCTTGCTGAACGCCAGCAACTTGCCCAACGCGATAAGATTCGTGTTCTGGAAGCGAAACTGGACAGCCTCATTGGTTATGCGCAAGAAAACGACGCGATTAGTGAAAAAGTCCATACTTTAAGCGTCAATCTGCTGAAAAATACAGGGTTTGAAAACCTGCAAACCATCATCGCCCAAAGTATGCAGCAGGATTTTGCTGTCACTCAATCGGCCATTCGCATCTGGGCCAGCCCGACCGACACTGAGTCAACGCAACCTTCTGAATTTACCCCTGAAAATAAAGATTTTATCGAATGGGCAAGCGCTTTGGAAAGGCCACACTGCGGCGCGATGCCTAATATCGCAGCCGGTTTGTTGAATGACGCTTTAGCCTCATATGCCTATATTCCACTCTATTATGGCAACGATGAAAGACAAGTTTTTGGGGTGCTAATGCTGGGTTCAGAGGATGCTCAGCGCTTTAATAAGGAGATGGGGCTCATGTATCTTAAGCGAATGGGTGATTTAGTGAGCGCATCGCTATTGCCCTATATTTAACAAAATTTAAAACGTTAGGTGATGCTACATTTTGACGACTACCTGCAACATTTAACTTTTGAGCGCGGATTAAGTGCGCTTACGCTCAAAAATTACGCCAGAGATATTCAACTTTTAGGCTCACTGGCAGACAATACCACTTTAGATTTAATTCAGAGCACGCAAATTAGGCGTTTTATTGCCACTTTGCATAGCCGTGGACTCAGTAGCAAAACCATTGCGCGCGCACTTTCAGCTTGGCGTGGTTTTTATGATTATTTGATTCATCATAAAGGCTTCACGCAGAACCCTGTCATGGGTATACGAGCACCGAAGTCAGCCAAAACCTTGCCACAAGCACTTTCAACTGACCAAGCCGTTAAATTTGTAGATATTCAAGGCGATGGCGTGCTTGAGCAGCGTGACCATGCGATTTTAGAGCTGTTTTATTCATCAGGCTTACGCTTGGCGGAGCTGGTGAATCTGGATATTGATAAGCTAGACTTTTCTGAAGGCACGGTAACGGTTACAGGTAAAGGCAATAAAACCAGAATTATCCCAATGGGCAGCCATGCCATGAGCGCGATTCGAACTTGGTTGCAACGCCGTACGCTGATTAAAATTGCGGATACCAACCCAAATGCGCTGTTTGTGACCCTGCAAGGTCGCAGAATCACGCCGCGTGCCGTGCAATATCGCGTAAAAGAATGGGCAATTAAACAAGGTATTAACACCGATATGCACCCGCATTTGCTGCGTCACAGCTTTGCTACGCACGTGCTGCAATCGAGCCAAGATTTACGCGCGGTACAAGAAATGCTCGGCCACGCCAACATTAGCACTACGCAAGTGTACACACACCTTGATTTTCAGCATTTGGCTACCATCTACGACAAGGCACATCCGCGAGCTAAGAAAAAATAAACGACAAAAATAAATTGCAATACCCTACTAACTTACTCTGCTATTATGTCAGAACATAATATGGCAAAATAGCTATTCAAAATTTTCACCGTCAAAGGAACCCATCATGGAACATACCCTACCAGCCTTACCTTACGCAAAAAACGCTTTAACGCCACACATTTCTGAAGAAACCATGGAGTATCACTACGGCAAACATCACCAAACTTATGTGACCAACCTGAACAATTTAATCAAAGGCACAGAGTTTGAAAACGCCAGCTTAGAAGACATCATCAAAAAGTCATCTGCTGGTATTTACAATAACTCAGCCCAAATTTGGAACCATACCTTCTTTTGGAGCAGCATGAAACCAAACGGCGGCGGCGCACCTACTGGCGCGTTGGCAGCGGCTATCAATGCTAAATGGGGTTCATTTGACGACTTCAAAAAAGCATTCCAAGCTTCAGCTGTTGGTAATTTTGGTTCTGGCTGGACATGGCTAGTGAAAAAAGCGGATGGTTCAGTTGATATCGTCAACATGGGCGCGGCAGGCACTCCACTCACTACTGGCGACAAAGCTTTGTTGACGATTGATGTTTGGGAACACGCTTATTACATTGATTACCGCAATGCCCGCGCTAAATTTGTTGAAGCTTTCTTGGCTTC
>JBARQL010000091.1:0-8841 GCA_049643685.1 Methylotenera sp. | reverse complement strand
GCGCCTTTTTTCGAGAATCCACGCTGATTGAGTTTGCCTATTTTTACGTTGTCTACCGTGCTGTTTTCTTGTACGGCTTGATTGTTAATCCATAGCGTGTTGCCTTTGCCATCACTGCGTTTCACATACCCTTGCAGAGTGATGGGGTCTGGCAGCTCAACGGGTAGCGCTTTATCTAAAATTTCTGGCTCTAAATTTTCTTGTGGAACAATGACTTTTAATTGCTGATTTTGCCTTAATACATCCAGGTTGTTACGCTCGCCAGGGCGACTAAACAAGCGGCCTAATGTATCGTTTGGGGCGGCTTGTACGTGAATTACATGCGTAATCAATAAGCTCAATACCACCAGCTGCGTTATATTTTTCATCATGGCGTTACCACCGTTTGAGGCGTAGATGGTTCATGCAGAGTAAGCCAATCCAGCTCACATTGTGCATGCAAGTTTGCGATGAGTTGCTTACTTAACTCAGTGTTAGCATTCAACCTGGTAACTTCACAATCACGCAGCATGAATGGCGCAGCTTTTTTAGCGCCTAGCGACTCAATTAATTGCAGTATGTCACCTTCGTGCAACATATCTAAATCCAGCTTCATTGTAGAGCGATTCATCACAAAACCACCAATGCTCGGTACAAATGCTGGTTTGTAAACCTCTTGCTGACTGATACTGTATTTAACGCCGAATAATTTATGATTTTTGTGCTGTGCGCGCAATTCATCTACCCATTCGATACGTCGCTCTTCACCTACAAAACCTTGATCAATAAGTATTTGATATTGTGGCAAAAATTCAGTAATGGTTTCTTTTTCCAACCCTGATGATTGAAAGTGCTGACGTGCGGAATTAAGCAAATTTTGTTGCGCTTGCAAGGCTTGTTCCTTGTCTGCACTGTAACGTTGTGCCAAAGCAATTAATACAATTCCAGTTAACACAACTGCACCTAGAATAAGCAATGGCATTTGCAGCTTACGCGCCTCTTTTGCGCTTGGCTTTGTGTCTTGCTTTTGAGCATCTGGTTTCATGGCATCTAATTTCATCGCGTTTAATCTTACTGTGCCTGATTTCCTACAGGCTTACTTCCAGCATTTTGGTTTAGTGGCGCTTGTTTATCCAAAGCAACCCCCTCAATTAAGTCAGTTGGCTTGAGTAAAATTTTAATCTTAAACAAAGCTGGCTGTTTTTGAGTTGATAGCTCATCTGAGGTGCTTCCTTGCAAACCCACATAAGAGCTGACGTTCACAGGCGCTTGCAAGACTTCTACAGTAGCAACATTTTTATCTGCTTTCAAATTCGCAACAAATCGATTCACACTATTCAGTGCGGCACGATAATCACCATTGAAGTTAGAAATCTCAGCATTGATAAAGCCCAGCTCACTTAACTTTGCGGCATCCGAAACTGGTGTGGGGCTAGAGTTGCCTTGTGCATTCGCAGCTGGTAAAGCAATCAATTTATCTTCGTCTTTAATATTCAGATCATTCGTTAATGCCCAGCGCAATCGATCTAACTGAATTTCTGGCGATTGCTCTAATGCAACACTGACTACTTGCATCACGCGGCGAGGTGATTTTGGATACATCGCAATAGTTTTTTCTAGCTCTACCGCTAATTTTAAATCAGCCGCACTCACTGGCGCTACAGGGAAGTTTTTGGCAGCTTCATCATAACGGTGCTGCTGAATCACCGTATCTTGCACCGCTTGGTTATACACGTCTTTATAACCTATCCCCTGCTTGAAAAACCAGCCCGCCACAGCTAAACCAAACACGCCTAATATCGCAGTCGTAATATAAATTGCCCGTTTAACTTTGTTCGTTTGATATTCTTTTGTTTGTGTTGCAGGCGCCAAATTGTCAACTAAATTACCTTTTGCCAACAACTGCATGTGCAGTAACTCGGGCATTTGCTGCACTAATTGCGCAGGTAGGTTTAAACTTTTAACAGTCTGACTTAAATCAATGTCTGTACATTCTAGATTTTGCTCTTGGCTAATACCTTGGCTAATCGCTTTTGTGCTGCCATCCAAGCTAACGAGCACCAAATTAATGGGGGTATCAGGCGAAATAAAACGTTGGCTAATTAAATATAGTCGCGTTTTTTCAGATTCTACGAGATAAAAATAGCCTAGTTGATTGGCCGCTGCAGGCACACTGGGCACTAAGCGGCTCATGCGCAAACGCCCATTGTGGAAATAAGTTTGGCGCAAACCTGACGATAATTTTTCACATAATAAAATATGTGGCGCCATTAGTTTGAGCTGCCGCACCAACACCTGGCTTAGCATGGGTAATAAGTAAACCCCTACTAACTGCGCTTGAGCTGATTGGATAATCTCTATCCAATTTTTTATAAATTCATCATTACTTAAAGCAACAAATAAAAATTTGTCATCTTTACGCTTATCTTTTTCTCGATAGATAAAGTGTGCGGTTCGGTAAGCTAAACCGCGGTAAAACTGATTGAGTTTACGATCGATTAACTCGCGTTTAGCACTTCCAGAGGTATGCGGCAAACTTTCTAGTTTGTAGTCTTCTTCAACAGCATCCGCAATCAAATAGACTGGTGCTGCAGGATATTGATGTAAAAACTCAGTGAATGCCGCCTGACCAACTTCATTATTGCTAAAAGTTTGACACCCTTGCAGCTGACCTGCACGCCACAGCCCAGCCAGCAAATTGTTGGTTGTTGCACAAAGTATGATTTTATGTGGGCTGGTTTTAAACATTTTTTTATATTTTTAGCTTGCTAAATGAGTCATACACTGGCCCGAGTACTGAGAACATAATAAAGCCAAGAATTGCTCCCAACAGTACGGTTAGCGCAGGTTCAATCAATTTAAGCATTTTTTCCATGGAATCTTTAACATCTCTATCATAAAAATAACTGATATTAAGCAACGACTTATCCAACGCGCCCGTGCTTTCACCTACCCGAATCATCCGCACCACAAGTGGTGGGAATAATCCCGCATTACGAAAACTCTCAGACATAGAGTCACCTGCGTTAATCTGAGCATGCACGCGTCTTAATGCATCAGTTATTACGCGATTCCCTACAATTTTTTCGCAAATTTTAATCGCATCTAAAATTGGAATGCCCGTCTGATACATGAGCGCAAAATAACGGGCGAACCTAGCCATGATAATTTTGTGCAAAATCGGGCCCGTCACAGGCATGTTCAGTTTAAACATATCAAACCGATAACGCGCTACAGGGTTACTTTTAATCACGGCGGCTAGACCAATGAATATTAATATAGGCAAACTAATCATAATCCACCAATAATTTACAAAGACATTTGATAGTGCAATTAAAATTTTTGTATTTAAGGGGAGTTCCTGTCCCATATTGCGCAAAAAAGACACCATTTGCGGCACTAGATAGGTCATTAAAAATGCCACTGCGCCTAATACGACCACGGCAACGAAAGCCGGATAGGCCAATAGTTTTTTAGTCTGCGACATCAATTCATCTTGCCAGCGTATTGTTTCAAACAAATTGTTAAACACGGTCGGTAACTGTCCCGTCTGCTCACCCGCATCTATCAAGCTCACAAACACTTCACTAAATACGCTGGGATGCTCTGCCAGTGCTTGAGAGAGCATCTTTCCGCCCTCAACCTCTGCACTTACGGCACCTAATACTTTTTGAAAATAGGGATTGGTATTATTTTCTCGCAAATCATTCAAGCATTCCAATAACGGGACACCTGCGCTAGAAAGCTGCTCCATCTGAAAACAAAACATCACTAAATCTTGATTACTGACCTTGTTGCGATTCATCAAACTCGTCGATTTTTTTGCAGGACGAAAAGTGATTAAATCTAAGCCCATACGCTCCAAACGAATTTCTAAATCCACTTCATTGAGCGCATCAATCTGCCCCATCGCTGGGCGGCCTAACTGGTCGATCGCTTTGTAATTATAGGCTGACATGAAACCCTAAGACTTAGCAGTCTTACTTACATGACTTTCACTTATGCGGCTTGTCAGGTCTATTACGCGCATAACTTCTGCTAGGCTCGTGTAACCTTCTAGAATACGTCGAACCCCGTCTTCTGCCAAGGTGACAAAGCCTTTATCAAAGGCCAGTTTTTGCAGCTCATCTAAATGTGCACGACGAGAAATCATTGAGTCAAAATCACTATCAATACGCAGCAACTCTAGTATAGCCATACGTCCACGATAACCATTTTGATTACAACGTTTGCAGCCTTTTGGTTGATAAATTTGCGGCTTTTCGCTCGGCTTTAATCGTAATATTTTGCGCTCTAAAGCATCTGGTTTGTGCGGCTCTTTACAGTGCGGACACAACACACGCACCAAGCGCTGTGCCACCACGCCAATAATGTTACCCGCCATAATGTCAGGCAGAATCCCAATATCGGTTAAACGAGGGAAAGCACCAAGCGCCGAGTTAGTGTGCAGGGTACTAAATACCTGGTGGCCCGTCATTGCAGCGCGAAACGCCATCGTGGCAGTATCAGCATCGCGGATTTCACCAACCAAAATGATGTCAGGGTCTTGCCGCATAATCGAGCGTATGCCGTTGGCAAAGTCTACTTTGTTCACTTCAGCGACGGAGGTTTGCCGCATCATGGTCACTGGATATTCCACAGGATCTTCCAGTGTCATGATATTCACGGCTTCAGTGTTTTGGTGCGATAACAATGAATAAAGTGTAGTCGTTTTACCGCTGCCAGTAGGGCCTGTCACAATCAGTATGCCTTCAGGCCGCGTCATCATCAAACGCATTTCATCTAAGGTGCTTGGGCGTAAGCCCATGCGCTCCATCGGGATAATCGATTTTTCGCGATCCAATACGCGCAATACGATATTCTCGCCGTGTATCGTCGGGTGCGTTGACACTCTGAAATCAATGGGGCGACCACATAAATTCATATTCAGGCGACCATCTTGTGGCGCACGCGTCTCAGCGATATCCAAACCACTGATCACTTTAAGACGAACCGCCACCCCGCCCCAATAGCTTTTATGCAAACTTCTAATTTGTTGCAGCACACCGTCAATTCTGTAACGAATGCGTAAAAATGCATATTCTGGTTCAAAGTGAATATCTGAGGCACCGCGCTTTACGGCATCCATCAATAGTGCACCGACCAGTCGCACAACTGGCTGCGTGTATTCATCGCCGCCTGCAGTCAAACTTTGATAATCTATTTCACCCGTTTCAATTTCACGCAAAATGCCGTCAACAGATAACTCATAGCCGTAAAATTGATCAATAAATTCTTCGAGTTGCGCTTCCGCTGCTAATACAGGCTTAAGCTGGATTTGACCGCCCAACATCGCGCGGAGCTGATCAAGCGCAATAACATTGAACAAATCAGCCATCGCAACCACCATGGTTTTGCTTGCCTCTTCAAAGGCCACAGGTAGCACATGATAGCGACGGCAAAAATCTTGTGGCACCATCTGTAAAGCTTCTATATCTGCCACAACAACTGATAAATCTATACTTTCTTGACCGATGGTATGCGCTACGGTATCGCGCACCATCGCCTCTGTCACAAAGCCTAGGCGTACTAATTGGCGTCCTAATGGCAAATCATTTTGCTCTTGCTCAATCAATGCAATACGAAGCTGATCTTGGCTAATCAGCCCTTGTTGTACCATCAATTCGCCTAAGCGAAGTATCTTTCTCGACTCAGCCATCTTTTTGCTCAATCATCTGTTGCGCCTGCTTTTGTGTATTTATATTTAACGCGGTCATGTGTTCATCAATGTTAATTATTGAAGTGCTTGAATTCTCGCTTCTAGCGTCGCTCTATCAGGGCTAGTGCCGCCTGACTGGTTTAACAACTCTAGCGCACGCTGATATTGCTTTAATGCCAGCGCTGACTTGCCCAATTGATCTAAACTAATCGCTAAATTGAACGCATAATCGGCATTATTCGGCGCAAAACGGCTTGCATCAAAATAAGCACCTTGCGCAGACGCCCATTGATTTTGCTCTGCGTATAAATTACCCAGAGCAGCATGCAAGTTTGCAGCTTCAGGTTGCTGTGCCAGCATACTCTTAATGCGACTTTCTGCACCAACCGCGTCGTTATTCACTTGCGGGCTCACAATGGCAGACTGCGCGATCGTATTTCTAGGTTCAATATCCAATACTTTTTGATACCAACCTACCGCGTCTGCATCACGGCCCTGACGTTGCGCAATGGCAGCCATGCCTAGCAAAGCATCCACATTTCGCACATCATGTTGCAACACCTGCCGATATTGCTGTTGCGCGCTTGCATCTTCACCGCGATTAAATGCCTCGTAAGCTAAAAGCAATGTTGGGTCAACCCCTGCTACCGGTGATTTCGTCGTCAACTTTAATGGAGTACGTTTTGAAGTGCGGTTTGAAGCTTTTTTCGATGGATTCTGCAATGCTTCACTATTTTCGACAGAAGATATCTCTGTAACATTGTCTTCATCACTATTTTTTATTGCCTTACTCGCTTTAAATGCTTTACTAGCAGATTTTTTAGATGTTTCAATTTCGGCAACTCCAGTATTTTGCTTAGCTTGCTCTTCAACTAAAAGGGCAACCTCTGGCTTGGCTTCGACTTGCGTAATGGTTACTTCTTGCGTATTTTGAGCCGGCTCGACAACCGTCACTGTGGCTGCGGTTGGCTGAATCGGCGCGCTTGGCTTAACTACGACCACATCTTGAGTCGCCAAACTGCGGAAATAAGAATATTCCTGCGTAACAAGTAAAATGATTGCTGCACCCGCTACACCGAGCATTACTAACGAAATTTTTGAGCTTGAAGTTTTTGCGGCCTGATTTGCCACAAAAACTTTAGCAGCGGCTTTTTGATTCACATCAGCTGACTGTTTAACTGTCGTTTGGCTAGCTGAAGATTGGGTAGTTGGTGATTGCAATGTTGTGCTAGCAACTACGGGGTCAGATGCTCTATTGATTGGCTTTGCTGCCTGCGGTGTTTCTTTTAAATGTCCCTTTAAAGCGCCAACTTGTGTGCTAGATTTATCGACAACTTTATCTGTGCTGGATTTGATTTTAGCAGGTATTGACCACAAACCCGCCTCATCTTCTAAAGATAAGCGGTCACTTGTTTTTTTTGCATCTACACTTTTAGCATTAACGCTTTTTTCATCAACGCTTTTTACATTAACGCCAAGATGCTTTAAATCATTAGACTTTGCATCAATCGGTGCTAACTCCAAAGATAGCACTCCCTCATCTAAACTCGCTTGCTTTTTGTTGAGTTCAGCCTGCTTATCTTTTTCAGCATTTGCTAACGCTTTAATGAGTAAACTCATGGTGCAGTTTACCTTTCACCTTCAACATCAATCGTTTGCCTTAATTGCTGTGAGGGTAAATACTGCTTGTAGGTGGAAAGTTCATCACTTTCTAAGCTTGCGTTAGGGATAACTGTTGGGCGTAAAAAAATGACCAACTCTGTTTTTACATTTGATTCATTTTTACCTTGAAAAACCTTGCCTACACCTGACACCTTACTCAAACCAGGAACGGAGTCTGTGTTATCCCTAATTTCATCTTGCATCAACCCACCTAACACAGCGATATTACCACTACCAATTTGAAGTAATGATTCCATTTCACGGGTACGTATTTCAGGAATTCCTTTATTCGTCGGAATTTGCGGATTAGGATCTGGAACATATCGAATAAGACTTGTGATTGTTGGTCTGACGTTAATATTCACGTTGCCTGTATCGTTAATCTGAGGTGTAACACTCATCACAACACCCACCGGCACCGTATTGGGCGTTGTAGTTACCGATTGAAGATTTGTGCCAGAAACACCGCTAGCAGACTGAGATATTTGAGATTGCACTGTAAAATAAACAAGGTTATCCACTACTTTGAGTACGGCAGTTTGATTATTTAACACCATCAATTTAGGGCTAGACAAAACCTTGGTGTTTCCAAACTGCTCCAACAATTGAACAGAACTTAATATTCCACGTTTACCGTTAACGTAGCCTGCAATAATACCAGGGCTATCTGATTCACGACTGATATTAGCTGCACTTATCACAGCCCCTACCTGAGGGCCTAACACTTGTGAAAACACAAAGCCAGCACTGCCTAATTTACCGAGACGACTCCAGTCAATACCCGCCTTATAACCATCACTTAAAGTCACTTCAACGATAGTCGCTTCAATAAGAACCTGTTTTCTGGCGCTTCCCATTACCTTGTCTATAAATTCTTGTACTTTTTCATGCTGCTTATTAGTTGCACGCACATTAATAATGCCAGCCTCACGGTTTGCTATCACTGTGCCTGCAAATAGCGTTTTATACTCATTTAAGTCATCTTCTTTTTCACGTTTTGCATCCGCAATGTTAGCTGCTTCAACTTCATTTGCTGACTGAGCAGATTTTGCCTTTTTACTAGATTTACCTGTGCTACCTGCCCGTGTAATAATGATTTCTTTATCAGTTTCAGCCAAAATATCTTTGAGATTTTTTTCTAAGGTCTCCCAAAAATGGCTTTTAGATTCACTAGTTACCGAAGTGCGTGAACTGTTATTTGCACCATTGCCTGCGCTACTGCTCGCTGTCCCTCCAGCTCCCGAACTTTGAGATGTACTTGAAATTTGACCGTCAGCTCCAATGAAACCTGTGGTATCGCGCGACATATTGACGTAATCCACTTTGTAAGTGCGTAATACAGGCTGGTCTGGCGTAATTGTCAGTACATTGTTTTGAATTTTATAAGTTAAATCCACCTGCTTTGAAATGCGCTCTAATATGGCAGGTAAGGTTTGATCTACCGCATTCAAAGTGACATTGCCCTTGATTGAGGGGTGAATATCCACATTGAATTTGCTATC
>JBARQL010000090.1:0-16319 GCA_049643685.1 Methylotenera sp. | reverse complement strand
TGATGATTGCGGGCTTTTATTTCTGGTGGAAACGCAGAAAAGCCTAAGCGTTTAGTCCTTAGCACATCGCGTTAAGGATGTTCAGAATTTGGTGTCATGCATGCATTTTATGAGGCAATTTGTAGGTCATCTTATTTCACTGCCCTGCGAGCCCTTATTAATAAGGCTCGCAGGGCAGTATTTTTCTCTCGAGAGAATTTTCACGCATGAATAACCTGCTTTAGCTGATATATTCTGCGGGGATAACCCTTGCGGTTGCGGCGCATATTTTCCACGGCGTTGACCTTTGCGGGTATGTGATTTTTTTAAAATTTAATTGATAGTGAAGGAAATGCATGAAAAAGCGCTGGTTACTGAATTTATTAATGTTATGTGCGGTGGCAGGATTAGTGGCTTTTTTGTACTTACGACCGCAAACGAATGTAGAACAAGAAAGTTTATACGAGCTTTCTAATTATAAGCTTGCAGAATTTAACGCCATTAGCGTGGAACATCCAGCCAAGGCTGCCGTCACCTTAGCCAAAGTAGATGGATTTTGGCGTCTAACAGCCCCTAATAAAACGCGTGCCGATCAAGCAGCTGTCGCACGTATCCTGTCGATTATTGCGGCTAAATCGAATGAAAAAGTGGTTGTTGATGTTGCAAACAGCGCTAGCCTAGAGAAGTATGGTTTAAACAGCTCAAAACTTAAACTCAAACTCATGCGACCCGATCGTTCTGTAGAGCAGTTTGATTTTGGTACTCATAACCCCGTCACCGATGAGCAGTATGTGCTTTATAAAAACGCAGTCTACTTAATTGCAAATAGCTATGCCGAAGTTGCTTCCACAGAGGTAATTGAGTTGGTTGATAAGGCGCCTTTAAAGCCGACTGAAAAGGTAACGGGGTTTGATTTCAGCCACTTAGAGCAATGGGAAGAAGCGCAATTAAACGTAGACTTAGTGGCAGGACAATGGAAAGTATCGATTCCTGTGGCTAAACCACAACAAAATGAACTGAATGAATGGCTGGATTTTTCATGGATCCATAATCCGGCGAAATCAGTTGAGTTTTATACGCCAGACCCTAAAGTAAAGTATCCATCATTTGAGATTAAATTGGCGGATGGCAGTAAAGTGCACTTTGATAAAATTCAAGAGTCGCCAGATTTGCTATTGGCTCGCCCAGACGAAGGCTTAATTTACAATTTCCCAGCGGATGTAGGCTTTACCATGCTGAATCCGCCTATTAATATTCCAAACAAATAAGGTATATGCCAGAACTTCCAGAGGTAGAAACCACGCGACGTGGGCTATTGCCTCTGGTAGGTAAGGTCGTTAAATCGGTAACCATTCGCCACCCCGCCTTACGCTGGCCGATACCGCAGCACTTAACGCAAACATTACCCAGCCTAACCTTGCATGGCCTGACGCGCCGTGCGAAGTACATTTTGTGTGAGTTTGGCGATGAGGTTTCTGGTGGAACGCTTTTGTTACATCTGGGGATGTCGGGACGTATTCAGTTACTTGATTGTCATTATCCACCAGAAAAGCATGACCATTTCGATATTGAATTTAGCGATGGTCAAGTATTGCGGCTTCGCGACCCACGTCGTTTTGGCGCGGTTTTGTGGATAGACAACAAAATTGGCAATCACCCACTGCTCAATAGGCTTGGCCCAGAGCCGCTGGAAGTCGGTTTTAATGCAAGGTATTTACACAAAACCTTAAGCAATAAAACCCTTGCCATTAAAAACGCCATTATGGATGGCCATGTGGTGGTTGGTGTGGGCAACATATATGCTTCAGAATCACTTTTTCGCGCCCGTATTCATCCTGAAAGTTCTGCGAATCAGCTTAGTCTAAAACGTTGCGAAAAGCTTGTGTCTGAAATTAAAAGTACCTTGAATGATGCCTTATCTGCTGGTGGCAGCAGTTTAAGAGATTTTTTTGGTGCTGATGGCAACCCTGGATATTTTCAGCAGGAATACTTTGTGTATGGCCGTACTGGTGTGCCGTGCAAAGTGTGCGCAAAGCCTATTAAATGTATACGTTTAGGGCAACGCTCAACTTTTTATTGTGAGACTTGCCAAAAACGTTAAAAATACGTGCTTAGTTTAAAATCTGAATTAAAAACCAAGATTGATGTAGGTTGTGACATAGCAAAAAATTTAACTAATCGATACCGAACGCTAAAACGCAAAACGGGAGGCTAGGTTCCCGTTTTGCGTTTTAGCGTTCGGCATACCTCATGTTAAGATACTTTTCTGCGGCGGCTCATAAACCCCACCAAGCTCAAGCCAGTCAGTAACATGACATAAGTTTCAGGCTCCGGGACAGCGGCGCCGAAAGCTTGAAACTCACTCACACTAAAATAGCCATCTCCAACAGCATTTCCAATGAGAAACGAAGTGGCGATGATGGGCGCGATGCTGGTTGTTCTTGTTTGCATACCAAATCCACCTACAGCGGGAGCATTCCAGATAGACTGCCAAGGGTCAGCTGCACCATTTCGGTAAAAAACAGGGTAAGCATCATTGTCATCGGCTTGCAAGACCAGTGAGTCAATTGAGAACTGACCGCCTAAATCAACCTGAATATTATTAAGTGGAAAAAATGGGGTGGCGCCAATATTGGGGCTACCGAACCAATAAATCGTACCAAGATTCCACTGGGTAGCTGCAGCCAAAGAAGTGCCGTCGGTTAGTGTGTTAGCAGCTGCAATAGAGCCCACTCCCCAAACAGGATCAGAGCCACCAAACGTTCCGTTCAAAGTGACTGGAGCGTTTAATGCTACATTAGTAGCCGCGAAAGATGTCGCTGAAAAGCCAAGCAACACAACTGAAACAGCCGATTTTAGTATACTCATGATAGCTTCCTTCCAAACGTAAAACTGTAAAGTTTCAAAATTTTAATGACTTTTACTTATCTTTAATTTTTACGTAACTGTCTATTAAACAACGTTATTTGTAGCTCACTTTTTTGTAAAAAAATGCAAATCTCAGTTGAAGCGTACACCAATAAAGTTAGGTCGGCAATCACCCATTTGGGCTAATAATTGTATGGCTAAATTTTTGAGGAAAATCAGTAAACCCATAGGTTAGTACGAAAATCTAAATTCATTGCGCGCGATTGAATTATTTCACGCATCGGTCTTTTTGTTCGGCGATGGTTTTCTGCATTAAAATAGCAAGTCTTCATATCACATGTTCTGCAAGCCAGTATCTATGAGGCTCCCAGAGGCGTAAAACTTTTCCCGAAGAATTTGTGTTTGTTGATGTACTTTAAGATTGGGTAATTTTTGATACGATTATATTGCAAACTTATCAACCCCAACCCTAGCAATAACATCGCAACGTTGCTTGGCTCAGGCACGGCAGATACCGCCGCAACTTCTGCATTCCAATAGCTAGGCAGCGTGTCCCAAGGGTTGGCGCCACTGTCATTGGTCACGTAAATGTAACCCACGTTGCGGCTGGCAGCTAAAGAAACCGCGGCTTGCATCTCTGCCGTTGTGCTGACGTTGTAGAGCAGGTTTGCAAAATGGCTGGCTGAATAATTGGTCGTCCAAGCATCAGGAGTATTGCTGCTATAGCCAGTTTGATTTTCAAAGGTAATGAGCACATCTGCCGCGCTGGCATACTCTTTGGGTGTATTTGTTCCAGCATTGCCAAAAATTTGATAGCTCGACTGCTCCATTTTAATTGAGGTGTAAAGTGACTGATAGTAGGGGGCATCAATACTGAGGTTAGACATTTCATCCAAAAAGATGCCGTCAATCGTGTAAAAGTTTTTGTAAGCATTCACATCCGCCAACACGGTACTTGCGTCAAGCGCGCCGTACTGCGTACTCACATAGCCTATTACTTTGCCGCCAGCCGCGCGAAAAGCACCCACAGCAGCAGTGTAGTCACTATTAACTGCGTTACTTGGCCCGCTATTGGGGTTCATAATAGCGGTAATGTTGACTTGGCCTGCCGCTACAGTCATTTCATCCCAAAAGCTAAGATTAGGGTCGCTAGAAGGGTAAAAATAAGCGGGGACGAGAATTTCAGTAGCATTTACGTTGCACGTAATACTTAAGATCAAGCCTGAGAGTAAATAGATAAGATTTTTTTTCATTTAATTATTTTTCACTGATTGTGCTTGATAGAGAGGCATTAAAATTTCAAGAGATTGGTTATCGCAGTATGTATCTGCATTGCATTACTTCAGTAGCACAATATTTATTTTTATAACCATTGTTTAAGCAAGTTTAATAACTGAAGCACGATCAACATAACAACCGCCAATGTGAGACGTTTTTGCCATTGAGCTTGTTTTTCCTGGGTTTTAGTGAGGCTGGCAATGGCTTCACGCATGGGCGCTTCTTGCTCGGAGCTAGTTTGTTGGCTTAAAAGCTGATGCACTAAGCGTGGTATTTGCGGTAGGTTTTTTGCAATATGCGGCAGCTCATTTTTGAGGTTTTTCACGACACTGCGCCAGCCTAACTGCTCGCTCATCCAGCGTTTTAAAAAGGGTTTGGCGGTTTGCCACAAGTCAATATTCGGGTCTAAATCGCGCCCTAAGCCCTCAATATTCAACAAAGTTTTTTGCAACATCACTAACTGTGGTTGAATCACTACGCCAAATTTCCGCGACATTTGAAATAAGCTTAGTAAAGTGCGTCCAAAAGAAATGTCTTTGAGCGGCTTGTTGAAAATCGGCTCACAGATGGCGCGAACCGCGGTTTCTAACGCTTCTACATTGGTGTCTTTTGGCACCCAGCCAGACTCGATGTGCGCTACTGCCACATCGCGGTAATCGCGGTTGAAAAAAGCCAAAAAGTTGCGCGCAAGGTAATATTTATCGGTGTCGGTGAGCGTGCCCATAATCCCAAAATCAAGCGCGATGTAGCGGCCATCATCTGCTACTTGTATATTGCCTGGGTGCATGTCAGCATGAAAAAAACCATCTCTAAATACTTGGGTGAAAAATATTTCCACGCCGTCATGCGCAAGTTTTTCAATATTAATGCCTTTGGCCTGCAGTGCCTCAATTTTGCTAATGGGCGTGCCATTCATCCGTTGCATCACCATCACTTCTTTGCGGCACCAATCCCAATGCACATCAGGAATGAGTAATCGCTTATCTGGGAAGTTTGACGATAGACGCGTACAGTTGGCAGCCTCTAAGGTTAAATCCAGTTCGCTATGAGTGTGTGCGGCAAACTCTGCGACTACTTCACGCGGCTTCAAGCGCTTGCCTTCGGTAGATAATGCTTGAAGCAACCATGCGCCTGTATCTAACAATTCCAAATCGTGATGAATGACCTTTTCAATACCAGGACGCAATACTTTTACAGCAACGGGTGTGCCATTGAGCAAGTGTGCGAAATGAACTTGTGCAACCGACGCGCTGGCAATGGCAGTTTCTTCAAAATCAGAAAAAACTTGATGGAGTGGCAGGTTAAAAGCGGCTTGGATGCTGCTTTCGACGTCGGCATAGGGGAAAGGCGGCACCTGGTCTTGCAGCTTGGCTAATTCATCTGCAATATCAAGTGGAATCAAATCACGACGCGTGGAAAGCATCTGCCCGAATTTCACAAAAATTGGACCAAGTGCTTCAAGCGCTAATCTGAGCCTAGCCCCGCGCGCTTGCTTTTTATTGCGCCAAAATAGTAAACCGTTAATCACACATTGCAATGGTTTTAATTTGGTGTGACTTAAAATAAGGTCATCTAAACTGAAACGCAGTGCAATATAAATAATGTAAAACAGCCGGAAAATTCGCATAATTTGTTTTTATTGGGTTGTTTTTATTGGGTTGTTTTTATTGGGTTGTTTTTATTGGGTTGTTTTTATTGGGTTGTTTTTATTGGTCAATTTTTTACTAAATTTGGTCAGTTTTTTTTCAAAACGTGCAACGTCTGCGCGTAGCGTATCGACATCGGTGTTGAACTGGTCTACATGGCGTTTTTTAGCAATCATCGGCATTTCTTCCTGCCAATATTCGCTCAGCATTTCCGCTAAATTGATGCTGGTATCTCGTACTTTTTTGACCGCTTGGCGACTAATATCACCCATTTTATTGGCTGGAATATCACCAATCAAATGACTTAAATCATCTTCATAATCCCAACGCATATTGGCTAACACTTTGGCAAATTCTGCAGCTAAATGGGTATCGCCTTCAATCTTAATCTGCCGATTCGCGGCTTCATCTTTAGCCAATAAACGTAGCAATAAGCTAGGAGGAACGGTCACGGTGGTATCCGGGATGTTCGTGTCGCCTGCGATGGCTAAATTGCCGTTTTCTAAAATGACCAGACTTGCAGTTATAAAACCCATATTTAATTGCACTGATTTGCCTGCAAAGGGCTGTAATAGCCTGCTCGCCCAGCTGTTTTGAGAGATTAAGTGTTGTAGTAATCGTGTGGAAATCTGCTTAAGCATTAAGTTTTGTAACCTTTATGCAAGGCCACTACGCCAGCGGAAAGATTGTAGTAATCCACCTTGCATAGCCCTGCGTCTGCCATCATTTGCTTTAAAGTTTCCTGGTCAGGATGCATACGAATGGACTCGGCAAGATACTGGTAGCTTTCAGCATCTTTAGCAAGAATCTTGCCCATCAATGGCAATAGTTTGAATGAGTAAGCATCGTATATTTTAGAAAGTGGCTGCCATACTTTTGAGAACTCGAGTACCAACAATCGTCCGCCCACTTTAAGAACACGATGCATCTCGGCTAAGGCCAATTCTTTATGCGTCATGTTACGCAAGCCGAAGGCAACAATCACACAATCGAAGTGGTTGTCAGGGAAAGGCAATTTCTCTGCATCGCATTGTAAAGTAGGCACGTTGAGGCCAGCGTCCAACATGCGGTCACGACCAACACTTAGCATAGAGGCGTTAATATCGGTGAGGATTACTTGGCCATCAGCCCCTACTTTTTTTGCAAATAGTTTAGATAAATCGCCACTGCCGCCCGCTATATCTAACACTTTATCGCCAGCCTTTACGCCACTAATTGCGACGGCAAAGCGTTTCCAACCACGATGCATGCCCGCGGACATCACGTCATTCATGAGATCATAATTGCTGGCGACAGAATGAAAAACCTCGCCGACTTTTTTAGCTTTTTCAGATTCGGCGACGGTTTTAAAGCCAAAGTGCGTGTCTTGATTTGCGTTGTGTTCAGTCGTCATGATTTTCTCTTAATCCCTGCTGCACTTAATTTACCTAGATATTCTAACCAAAGTGCTTCGTAATCGCGTCCTAAATCGTACAAATAATCCCAGGAATACAACCCTGTGTTATGACCATCCGAGAATGTCAACTTGACAGCGTAATTACCCACAGGTTCGATGGCAGTGATATTGACGTCTTCTTTGCCGATTTGCAGCACTTCCTGGCCGTGACCGTGCCCGCGCACCTCGGCTGAGGGAGAATACACACGCAAAAACTCGCAAGATAGCTGGCATTCGGTGTTGTTATCAAATTTAATTTCTAATAGTCGCGATGACTGATGTAGACGAATGTCAATTGGGCGAGGTGAATGTTGAGTAAGGCCGCTCATAGTGGTGAATGGTTTGCTAAGCTAAGTAAAGATGAAATGATAACAGAACGCGTTAGATTTGCCCTCATGTCTATCCTTGTCATTCCAACCTTCTGGCGTAAATATACCTACCTATTGACGTGATCAAACCGTTCATTGCAAAAATTTAACCGCTTATCTGAATAATAGTCGAGATGTCAGCAATAATTTATTGATTTATTTGACTATTCGATAAATAATGATAAAGTTATATTTAGTAAAATAAGCATTAAGGATCGATATGTCTGAAAATAAGTTAGCTCATCAATTTGCGGTATATTCGGAGTGGCGTAAGGCGTTAGTCGATACCATTTGTGATTATCGTAGCTGGCTTAATGAGCAAGAACTCAACGATGCGCAAAGTGATCAACGTATTGCACAGCTGTTAGAGCGCCTGCGTGAAGACAAGCTCAATGTGGCATTTGTGGCTGAATTCTCTCGTGGTAAATCAGAACTTATTAATGCAATTTTCTTTGCTGGTTACGGTAAACGCCTGTTGCCATCCAGTGCTGGACGCACCACGATGTGCCCGACAGAGTTGCTCTACGACAAAACTAAGCCGACTTCAATCATGATGTTGCCGATTGAAACTCGACTTTCAGATGCAACTACCACTGAGTACAAACGTTATCCTGATGAATGGATTGTGGCTAAATTCGATGTCGATAATAACGACAGTATGGTCACTGCCTTTAAAGAGGTGAGTAACACCAAGTCTGTTTCATTGTTAGAAGCTGAAAAATACGGCCTATTTGACCCTAATAGTGCAGATGACGCGCTGAATATTAACAAAGATGGCACGATTGATGTGCCGTGCTGGCGCTACGCTATTATTAATTTCCCCCATCCATTACTAGAGCAAGGGTTGGTGATTTTAGATACACCAGGCCTGAATGCGATTGGTACTGAGCCTGAGCTCACACTCAATATGTTGCCGAACGCACATGCTGTGCTGTTTATCTTGGCTGCGGATACCGGCGTGACGAAATCTGAAATTGATGTGTGGCGTCAATACATTAGCGGAACGCGCTGGAAACAAAAAGGCCGTTTAGCGGTGTTGAATAAAATCGATGGTCTTTGGGATGAGTTAAAAAATGAAAAAGACATCGAAAAAGAACTGACCAAACAGATTAAAACCAGTGCTGAATTGCTGGGTTTAGAGACCAATCAAATATTTCCTGTTTCTGCACAACGTGGACTGCTGGCTAAAATTCATCAAGACGAAAAGCTGCTTGAGAAAAGCCGTATATTAGAGCTTGAAAAAGCATTGTCAGATGAGTTGATTCCTTCTAAAAAAGAAATCGTACGGGATAATACGCAGAATGAAATTGAAGATTTAATTACCAACTCTCACATGATTGTCGATGCGCGTTTAACAGGTATCGTTGAGCAATTAACCGAATTGCGCGGACTACGTGGCAAGAATGAAGACGTCGTTGAGCACATGATGAATAAGGTGAAAGTCGATAAGGAAAACTTCGAGAAAGGCTTGCAACGCTTTCAAGCCTTACGCAGTATTTTCTCGCAGCACACCAATCGCTTATTCACCTTGTTAGGCATGGAAGCGTTAAAAGTGCATGTGCACAGCACGCGTGAAACCATGGTGGCAGCGAATTTTACCAAAACCATTCGCGGTTCAATGGATAACTTTTTTAGTGAATTAAAAACGCGCTTGATTTCTTCCGATGCTCAAATCGAAGAAATCAAGAAAATGATGGACGTGATGTACGATAAGTTTTCTAAGGATCACGGGCTACGTAAAACTGACCCACCTGCTTTTTCAACGTTACGTTACCAAAAAGAGTTGGCAAAACTCGAGCGTGCCTATAAAGAGCAGTTCAATACCGCCTTTAATATGATAGCCAATGAAAAAATGACGCTGACCAGCAAGTTTTTTGAAACCTTGGCCAGTCGCGTGATTCATGTGTTTGAAGTGGCCAATCGTGATATTGAAAATTGGCTTAAATCTGTGATTGCACCGATGGAGTCACAAGTGCGTGAACATCAACTGCAATTGCGCCGCCGTTTAGAAAGTATTAAACGTATTTACAAAGCGACCGATACTTTAGAAGACCGTATTGTCGAGTTGGAAGCCATCGAAAAGAGCATTCAGGCGCAGTTAGACGATTTGCAAGTATTGCGCATGCACATGACGAACGCATTGGCTTTTGAAGCACCAGAAGAGGCAATTGCGGCGTAGGTGTTGAGTTAAGAAACTTATAGAATTTTCTACTTTTAAGCACGAGCAAAAAATACTGCCCTGCGAGCCTTTATTTATAAGGCTTCCAGAGGTGCTCTGGTAAAGATGGTGATTTGATAGCGCTTTTTAGAGGATTTTTAAGGTGTAAAAACAAAGGCTGCAATTGCAGCCTTTGTTGTTTTTATATCGTGAATGATATAAAAAGTTTACTGACTTGCCAGCATTAAAGTTTTCATCTTTTGCATCGCTTTTTGTTCAATCTGGCGTATGCGTTCAGCTGACACACCAAACTCATCAGCAAGCTCATGCAAGGTTTGCCCACCAGTCTCTTGCAACCAGCGCGCTTCTACTACACGGCGGCTACGTTCATCCAGACTTTGTAACGCATTGGCTAATCCTGTGGTTTCTGCCATTTCGGCTTGTTTCGCCTGCAACGCTTCTAATGGTTCTAAGCTTGCATCTTGCAAATAGGCAATTGGGCTGTAGTGATCGTCGCCATCGTCATCCGTATCGGCTTCCAGTGAAATTTCGTGACCATTTAGGCGCGCTTCCATTTCCAGCACTTCTTCTGGTTTCACATTGAGTGTTTTGGCGATGTGTGCGACTTCTGCCGTTTGCAGGCTATTTAAACCCGTGCGCATGCTACGCAAATTAAAGAATAATTTACGTTGTGCTTTGGTCGTTGCGATTTTCACTAAGCGCCAGTTACGCACAATATATTCGTGCATTTCAGCTTTGATCCAGTGCATGGCAAAAGAGACTAAGCGTACGCCACGTTCCGGGTCAAAACGTTTTACAGCTTTCATTAAACCAATGTTGCCTTCTTGAATCAAGTCGGCTTGGGGTAAACCGTAACCGATATAGCCACGTGCAATGCTCGCTACCAAACGTAGGTGCGATACAATCAGCTGCCGCGCCGCTTCTAAATCATTTTCTTTTTTAAACTTTACAGCAAGCGCGTACTCTTCTTCTGCGGTGAGAATCGGGTAAGATTTAATTGCGCGAGCGAAATGCTCAACGCTATCAATAGCACTTAAAGCCGGTAATGTTAAGGCGTTGCTCATTAAAATTGTTACCTCCTAGTAACTTAAAGTAATGTTCCACAGTGCAATTTTAGCACTCTTCATTCGAGAGTGCTAGTGGCTAAAAGTTCACCGTTTGGTAGCTTATTGTTTATGGATGAACGTTCTTTATTGGGTTTCCAGCTGATTACGGGTAAAAAGTTTCTTAATATCAGCTTCTAGTACAAGCCGATTTCCAATTTGGCCACAAACTAGCTCGCAGAGTTGATACACACTTGGGTCAGCAATGGTGTAATACACACTTGTACCGCGCGATTCACGTTTAACTAAGCCGTACTGGGCAAGCAGTGAAAGATGTTTTGAGATATTCGCTTGCGTACCACCTGATATTTCAGTCAATTGGCTGACGTTTTTTTCACCATCTTGCAGCGCATTTAATACTTTTAGTCTCATGGGTTCTGCAAGCGCCTTAAAGTATTCAGCGACATATTGAAGTGCCTGATTATCAAGTTTACTCATGCTTAAATCCAACCCATTAATTGATAAGTTTATTATACACAATAATAATACATTGACTATATAACTATATGGTAATATAGTACAAGCTGTTTAGCAATTAAAAGCGACAATTTTTAAGGGTGATTAGATTGATTAAGCCGTTTCAATGGATTTTTATTCTGATAGCAGGATTTTCTAACAACCTTTGGGCTGCTGGATTAGCCACGGCAGTCGTCACGCAATCTGGCAATCAGCCCACTTTTACCGTTGAAGGCTTGGTAGAAGCAGTGAAGAGCAGCGTGATTGCACCGCAAGTCTCAGGTAGTATTACCGCTTTGCCAGTCAAGGCAGGCGATCATGTAAAAGCGGGGCAGCTATTAGCACGTATTGATACGCGTATAGCAGCACAACAATCGATGGCCAATCAGGCGCAAGTGGTTGCTGCGCAGGCGCAAGTTGCTGCCGCACAAGCGCAACTGAGTGCAGCGCGTAAAGAGTATGAACGCAAGCATCGCCTGTATGAAAAACAATATATCAGCCAAGCCGCGTTGGAGCGTGCAGAGTCGGAATACAAAACTGCAGAAGCGCAAACGAATACGCAAATTGCGCAAACCAAAGCGCAAGTTGCACAAACGAGTATATCTAGCGTGCAAACCGGCTTGCACACCATTACAGCGCCATATTCTGGCGTGGTTGCAGAGGTGATGACAGAAGAGGGTGGTATGGCGATGCCAGGGCAGCCCATTCTTACTTTGTATGACCCCAGTGGACTTCGTGTAACTGTGAATGTGCCACAAAGTCAGCTAGCTAATATTAAAGCAGGTTCAAGTATCAATGTACAAGTCCCCGCAGCCGCTGAGGCAGAGCGAAATCTAATAAGTACTCATTTAATGGTATTGCCTACAGCCGATTCAGTAAGCAATATGTCCATTATGCGCTTAACCTTGCCGCAGAATTTAATAAGCATACGCCCAGGTATGTTTGCCCGCGCCGAGCTACCAGTGATTAGTGCAAAAGGTAAAGCACAAATATTGGTGCCAATAAAAGCAGTTATCAAGCGCAGTGAATTGGTTGCGGTTTATGTGGTGGACATGCAGGGCCATCCTCAGTTAAGACAAGTTCGACTTGGTCGTAAGCAAGGCGAAAATGTCGAAATATTTGCTGGTTTGCGAGTTGGTGAATTGGTCGCGCTAGACCCAATCGCAGCTGCGAATGTTAAGTAGGAATGATTTGTGAACACAAGCCAAGATAAAATCGGAAGCCATAAATTAGGCATTTCGGGCCGTATCGCCAGATATTTCCAATCGGCCCAAATAACCCCCCTAATTGCGTTGGTAGCATTATTGTTAGGCTTATTTGCAGTATTAGTCACGCCACGTGAAGAAGAGCCGCAAATCAATGTAACGATGGCGAATGTATTGATTCCATTCCCAGGCGCTTCTGCAAAAAATGTCGAGCAAATGGTTTCAGTGCCAGCTGAGCAAGTGCTCTCACAAATTGCCGATATAGAACATGTCACTTCGGTTTCTCGCCCTGGCATGTCGGTGATTACCGTACAGTTTCAAGTGGGTGTGCCGCGCACAGAAGCCTTAGTGCGCTTATACAATACTATCCAATCGAATCAGGACTGGCTTCCGAAAAACCTCGGTGTAGGTGAGCCGATTGTTAAACCTAAGGGCATTGATGATGTGCCAATTTTAACAGCCACTTTATACGCTAAAAATAATCAAGAGGGGGCATTTGAGCTTGAGCGCGTGGCACATGCGCTAGAAGCAGAAATCAAGCATGTAAAAGGTACGCGTGAGGTAGTAACGCTTGGCGGCCCAGGTCGCGCGGTGAATATTAATGTTGACCCTGTGCGCATGGCGGCCGCTAATGTGACTATCGCAGATATGCGACGTGCATTGCAATCGGCAAATCTTGGTGCTCCTTTAGGCGAAGTGACGAATGCCAACCAGTCCATAGCGGTTGAGGTAGGAAAGTATTTCGCCGATGCGCAAGACATTGCCGAACTGGTTGTTGGCTTACATAATGGCCGTCCGGTATATCTTGGCGAGGTTGCTGAAATTCATGATGGTCCGCTGCCGGCCGAGCGCTATGTCTGGTATGGCGAAGCAGGTAAGAACGTGGTTGAATATCCAGCCGTGACTATCAGCGTGACCAAAAAACCAGGCCAAAATGCAGTGGCGGTGGCCGATGCCGTCATCAAGCAGATTGATAGCCTGAAAAATGTGCTGATACCTACTGGTGTAGAAGTGAAAATCACCAGAAACTACGGTGAAACAGCTAATGATAAAGCACAAAAACTCATACAGAAGCTTATTTTTGCGACGTCTGCCGTTATAGCGCTGGTATTCTTGGCGCTGGGTCGGCGCGAGGCCGCGATTGTCGGCATTGCAGTTATTCTGACATTAACAGCTACGTTATTTGCCTCTTGGGCTTGGGGCTTTACGCTTAACCGTGTCTCACTATTTGCACTGATTTTCTCGATTGGTATTTTGGTCGATGATGCCATTGTGGTGGTTGAGAATATTCATCGGCATATGAAACTTAAACCCACTGCAAGTTTGACAGAAATTATCCCGAATGCGGTAGATGAAGTTGGCGGACCGACGATACTGGCCACGCTGGCGGTGATTGCAGCGTTATTGCCAATGGCCTTTGTTACTGGCTTAATGGGTCCTTATATGAGCCCGATTCCTATCAATGCCAGTATGGGCATGCTCATTTCGCTGGCGGTAGCTTTTATTATTACGCCCTGGCTATCTCGTATATGGTTGCGCCATGCACACCATGAAGACGCGCTAACCAAAAAGATTACTCCTGTCTTTACACGCATGTTCAATCCATTTTTGAGTGAGACAAAAGGTAAAAAGAATCGGCGTTATTTATGGCTAGCTATACTTGGGCTGATTGTTCTATCACTAGCCTTACCAGCAGGAAAGCTGGTGGTGCTCAAGATGCTGCCATTTGATAACAAGTCCGAGTTTCAGGTGGTGGTAGATATGCCTGCGGGGACTCCGCCAGAAACAACCGCCAGCGTGCTACATGCCATGACCGCTTATCTATCGACAGTGCCAGAAGTGACCAATTACCAAGCTTACGTTGGCTTAGCTGCCCCCATCAATTTTAATGGGCTGGTGCGTCAGTACTACCTTCGAGCTGGTGGTGAGGTTGGTGATATTCAGGTTAACTTGGTGGATAAACACCATCGTAGCGACCAAAGTCATGCTATCGCCAGCCGTGTCAGACCGGAAATGCAAAAGATAGCTCGTGAAATGAGTACTAAAGACTATGTGGTAAAGGTTAAAGTCGTGGAGGTTCCTCCAGGCCCACCAGTCATTTCGCCGATTGTGGCTGAAATCTATGGGCCAATCGACGCAGACAGGCTAAAACTGGCAAGACAAGTACAGCAGGTATTTGATGGCACAGAGGGAATAGTGGATACCGATAACAGCGGCATTGCTGATGCGATGAAAATAGAACTCGTCGTAGACAAGAAAAAAGCGGCTTTATTAGGTGTTTCACAAGCAGCAATCGTGAGTACCTTGCGAACCGGCTTGGCTGGGGAAGACGTGACTTATTTACATGACGCCACTAAATATCCTGCTGGTACACGCTTACGTTTGCCAGTATTGGCACAAGGCGATATTGAGGATTTACTCAAACTTTCAGTTTCAACCGCAAGCGGTAAGCTGGTGCCCATACGTGAATTGGTCACGATAGAAAACACCTTACGCGAGCAGCCGATTTTTCACAAAGATTTACTACCCGTAAATTATGTGGTGGCTGATATGGCAGGTAAGCTGGATAGCCCGCTGTATGGCATGTTTAGTATGCGTCAAGCAGTGAGTGAAATACAAGTTCCAGGCGGCGGCAAGCTTGGTGAGTCATTTATCAGCCAGCCAGAAGATAACCAGCGAGGCTATGCCCTCAAGTGGGATGGTGAATGGCAAGTCACCTATGAAACTTTCCGTGACATGGGTGCAGCTTATGCAGTTGGTTTGATATTGATTTATCTACTGGTGGTCGCGCAGTTCGGCTCATATTTAACACCGTTGATTATCATGGCACCTATTCCGCTCACCATCATTGGTGTGATGCCGGGCCATGCGTTACTCGGCGCGCAATATACGGCCACGTCTATGATAGGCATGATTGCACTGGCTGGGATTATCGTTAGAAATTCGATTCTATTGGTTGACTTCATTAATCTGGAAGTCGCCTCAGGCAAAGCATTTAAAGAGGCAGTCATCAACTCCGCCATCACGCGTGCGCAGCCTATCGTGCTGACGGCACTGTCTGCCATGTTAGGCGCCTTCTTTATTTTGGACGACCCAATATTTAATGGTTTAGCTATTTCGTTAATATTCGGTATTTTTGTCTCGACCTTGCTGACGTTGATTGTGATTCCGTTGTTGTATTTTGTGGCTTATCGCCATAAGTTTAACTAGATAAATTTAATTAGGAGAGTTTAAACATGACTTCATGGAAATTAGTTCGAATTATTGCAGGCTTATTGATCCTTTTGTCGCTTGCGCTGGGGGTGTCAGAAAGCCCATTGTTTGTGAGTCAATACTGGTTGTACTTTACCGCTTTTATTGGGGTGAATCTGTTTCAAAGTGGGATAACTAACTGGTGCCTGATGGAAAATATCTTGCGCAAGCTAGGCGTGCGCGCAGGTTGCTAAGGGATTCTCTAATCATGTTGATAAAAAAAACTGCCAAAGCTTCCGTGCTACTGCTGTCGCTGATGACAAGTCAAGCGCATGCTTTAGATCTTCTGGAGGCTTGGCAGGCTGCCCGTGTTCACGATCCGCAATTTGCTTCAGAGCGCGCTGGTGCTGAAGCGGGTCGCACCAAAACTTTGCAGGCACAAGCATTAAAAAGCCCACAAGTGTCGCTTAATGCAGGCATGGCAGGCGTCAATAGCGACAATAAAATTAGTAATGCGCAGTTTTCAAATGCACAATTCGCGGGCGGTGGTGCCGGCGCAAGCGGTACAACGGATTTTCGCACCAGAACCGATGCTGGTCTGAACCTGAAT
>JBARQL010000089.1:0-1954 GCA_049643685.1 Methylotenera sp. | reverse complement strand
AAAGCGCCCTTACCTGCATAACTGGAAGCATCACCCAACTCTTCTTCAATACGCAATAATTGGTTGTATTTTGCAATGCGCTCAGAACGGCACAATGAACCTGTTTTAATTTGCAGTGCGTTGGTTGCGACTGAAATATCAGCAATGGTGGTATCTTCAGTTTCGCCAGAGCGATGTGAAACCACGGCGGTATAGCCTGCGCGTTTGGCCATTTCTATGGTTTGGAAAGTTTCAGTGAGCGTACCAATTTGGTTCACTTTAATGAGCACCGAGTTGGCCACACCGCGTTGTATGCCTTCACGCAAAATTTTAGTGTTTGTCACAAACAAATCGTCGCCCACCAATTGCGTGGTTTTACCTAGGCGTTTGGTGAGAATATCCCAACCATCCCAGTCAAATTCACCCATGCCGTCTTCAATACTGATGATAGGATATTTATCGCACCAAGTCGCCAAATAATCCGTAAATTGGCCTGAAGAAAGTGCCAAACCTTCTGATTCTAAATGGTATTTTCCATCCTTGTAGAATTCGGTACTGGCACAATCTAAGCCTAGATATACATCACGGCCTGGCTCGTAGCCAGCGGCAGAAATGGCTTCTAAAATCAATTGGATCGCTGCTTCGTTCGAAGGTAGGTTTGGTGCAAAACCACCCTCATCACCCACTGTTGTGGCTAAACCTTTTTTATGGAGCGTTTTTTTCAATTGGTGAAACACTTCCGCACCACAACGCATCGCTTCTCTAAAGGTAGGCAAGCCCGCTGGAATAATCATGAATTCCTGCATATCAACCGAGTTATCCGCATGCGCGCCGCCGTTAATGATGTTCATCATCGGTGTGGGCAATTGCATCGCACCAGAACCGCCCAAATAGCGGTATAACGGCAAGCCTGATTCTTCAGCCGCAGCACGTGCGCAAGCCATTGAAACGCCCAGAATTGCATTCGCGCCTAGGCGATCTTTGTTCTCGGTACCATCGAGTTCAATCAAGGTTTTATCAATAAAACTTTGCTCTTCAGCATCTAAGCCAATAATCGCTTCGGTAATTTCCGTATTCACATTATCAACCGCTTGCAATACGCCTTTGCCCAAATAACGATCTTTATCACCATCACGCAACTCCATCGCTTCTTTTGCACCGGTTGATGCGCCTGAGGGTACTGCCGCGCGGCCAATCACGCCACTTTCAAGCAATACATCCACTTCAACGGTTGGGTTGCCGCGTGAATCTAAAATTTCGCGGGCGATAATATCTACAATAGCACTCATGATTTTCTCCTAATATTTAGCATTATTTTTTACAGCGTATTTACTTACAAGGTACTTTCAATAAAACCAGCTTTTTTTACTAATCGATCCAAATCCACTAACACTGCTAACAAATCCCGCATTTTATGTAGCGGCCAAGCGTTGGGGCCATCTGATAACGCTTTAGAAGGGTCGGGATGCGTTTCCATGAACACGCCCGCAACGCCACTCGCCACTGCAGCGCGCGCCAGCACTGGCACATGCTCACGCTGACCACCGCTTTTGTCACCCTGCCCGCCCGGTTGCTGCACCGAGTGCGTCGCATCAAACACCACAGGGCAATTGGTTTCGCGCATGATTGCGAGGCCACGCATATCAGAAACCAGTGTGTTATAACCAAACGAAACGCCGCGCTCACACACCATAATATTATCAGCACCGCCATTGGCCTCGCGGGCTTTTTGCACCACGTTTTTCATGTCACCTGGTGCCATGAATTGGCCTTTTTTAATATTCACGGGCTTGCCAGATTTTGCGCAAGCCGTAATAAAATCCGTTTGACGGCATAAAAATGCTGGGGTTTGCAATACATCCACCACCGCCGCCACATGTGGCACTTGTTCTTCTGTGTGCACATCCGTCAAAATCGGCACACCGATTTGAGCGCGCACATCATCCAAAATCCGCAAGCCTTCTTCCATGCCGAA
>JBARQL010000088.1:0-22520 GCA_049643685.1 Methylotenera sp. | reverse complement strand
AAAAAGTTACCTAATGACTTGGACATTTTTTCATCGTCCACACGTACGAAACCATTGTGCATCCAATAGTTCACCATTTGGCAGGGTTTGCCATCATGGCTATGCGCCGCTTCTGATTGGGCAATTTCATTTTCATGGTGCGGGAATTGCAAATCTTGCCCGCCCCCGTGAATATCAAAATGCGCGCCTAACAAGTGCGAACTCATGGCCGAGCATTCAATGTGCCAGCCTGGCCGACCCTTACCAGCGCTTGGTCCACCAAACGGTGAATCCCAGCTTGGCTCGTTGGGTTTTGCGGCTTTCCACAACACAAAGTCCATCGGGTCTTTTTTAAAGGTATCGACCTCAACGCGCTCGCCAGCGCGTAGATCTTCCAATGATTTGCCCGATAACTTGCCGTAACCTTCAAAGTAATTCACCGAATAAAACACATCACCATTTGCAGCAACGTAGGCAAAGCCTTTTTCTATGAGCGTAGCAATCATCTTCAGCATGCCATCAACGTATTCGGTAGCTCTCGGCTCCAGCGTTGGGCGTAACACCCCTAATTTGGCAGAGTCTTCATCCATCGCATCAATAAAACGCTGCGTGAGTTGGCCTATCGTCTCGTTATTTTCATTCGCACGTTTGATGATTTTATCGTCAATATCGGTGATGTTGCGCACATAAGTCACCTCATAGCCGGAAGCTCTCAACCAGCGACTGACCATATCAAATACCACCATCACGCGGGCATGGCCTAAATGGCAGTAGTCGTACACCGTCATACCACAAACGTACATGCTGACTTTACCAGCAACGATGGGCGTGAAAACCTGCTTCTCACGGGCGAGGGTGTTGTAGATTTTGAGCATAAAAAGGATAGGGAATCTTAAAAAATGGCTAAACTATAAAATAGTGTTAAAAATAAAAAGTTCGCTAATTTTAAAGTAAAATGACGTTTCACCTTAAATTATCTACGAATTTTGCGGTCTATTTTACATTTTAACATTTTAGGACAGGACATTTATGCGTCACATTTTTGCAGTTTTTATGCTGGTGCTTTTTAGCGGCAGTGCTTTTGCGGCGGAATCTAAGACCAGCAATAACCCACAAATTACCATTGAAACCAGCCAAGGTAACATTGTACTTGAGCTTTATCTACAAAAAGCCCCAAAAACGGTCGCAAATTTTTTGCAATATGCCGAATCTGGTTTTTATAAAGACACGATTTTTCACCGTGTCATCAATGGCTTTATGATTCAGGGCGGCGGCTTTACAACTGATATGCAAGAAAAGGCCACCCGTGACCCCATTAAAAATGAAGCAGCCAACGGCTTGAACAACGACACTGGTACCATTGCCATGGCGCGCACTTCTGACCCTGACTCAGCCGCTGCGCAATTTTTTATTAACCTGGCCAACAACCATGCGCTGAATTATCGCGGCGATAGTGCAGAAGAAATCGGCTATTGTGTGTTTGGCCGCGTGCTAACAGGCATGGAGGTTGTGCGCGAAATCGCAACCGTCAACACAGGCAACGTTGGGCCATATGGTAACGTGCCGAAAACGCCTATCATCATCAAACAAATTTCAATTAAAAAATAGAAAGTAATATTATGGTTAAACTACAAACAAACTTTGGTGAAATCACCCTAGAACTCAACGCTGAAAAAGCACCGATTACGGTAGCCAATTTTTTACAATATGTCGATAACGGCTTTTATGATGGCACGATTTTTCACCGCGTCATTAGTAACTTTATGATTCAGGGTGGTGGATTTGATGGCGAAATGAATCAAAAATCATCAAACGCAGAAATTCAAAATGAAGCGAATAACGGCCTCAGCAATGACCAATACACCATCGCCATGGCACGCACCTCTGCACCACACTCAGCGAGCAATCAATTCTTTATCAATGTGGCTAATAACGACTTTCTCAATCACTCAGCGCCCACTAACAGTGGCTGGGGTTATTGTGTTTTTGGCAAAGTAACGGCGGGTATGGATGTGGTGGATAAAATCAAAAAAGTGGCGACCACCAATAAAAAAGGCCATCAAGATGTGCCTGTGGAAAATGTCATCATTGAGCGCGCCACACGTTGCTAATTGGCAATATTGAAACTATTCGTTTCACGCTAACACTTTCGTCATGAAAAAAATCGGAGAGCAAACAGTACCTTTCAGTCTGTTTATCTCCGATTTGCATTTGTGCGTCAGCCGCCCGCACATCACTGCTGCTTTCTTACAGTTTCTGCATACCACCGCGGCAAACGCCGATGCGCTTTATATATTGGGGGATTTATTCGAGTATTGGGCGGGTGATGATGACATTGAAGATACGCATCACCAAGCCATTATTGCTGCATTTCGAAGCCTAGCAAATTCAGGAGTAAACCTCTATTTCATGCACGGTAATCGTGATTTCTTGGTTTCAACTGACTTTTGCAAGGCCGCAAACATCACGTTACTGCAAGATCCAACATTAATTAACTTGCACGGCAAACAAGTGCTATTAAGTCATGGCGATGCTTTATGCACCGATGACGTTGCGTACCTGGCCTTTCGCGAGCAAGTTAGAAACCCGACATGGCAGGCAGAATTTTTAAACCTCCCCTTGCAGGTAAGAAAAAGTCAAATTGAAGCGATTCGCGCACGTAGTGAGCAAGAAAAATCACAGAAATCTGCGCAAATTATGGACGTCAATCAAAAAGCGGTAGCTGATTTACTCACTGCTTATGATTACCCGCCAACGTTTATTCACGGCCATACACATAGGCCCAATCGCCATGATATACATCTCAACGGGCACCATATTACGCGATGGGTGTTAAGCGATTGGTATGAGCAAGGTAGCTATCTGATTTGTGACGCAGATGGGTGCAAAAGCGTGCCGTGCTAAGCCTATTTTTCTGGAGATGTAACAAGCAATTTTTCCCTTCTGACGATCAATAAATCTCTCGAGCAAAAAATAATGCCCTGCAAGCCTTATAAATAAAGGCTCGCATGGCACTCAAATAAGATGAGCTAATTTAGGATGAAATTACTTAATTTGATAGCCGACGATTTTTGTTTCATCCACGTCATCAATCTGCTCAGGTTCCAAAAATTGATGCGCGTATCTCAAATAGATTTTTTCTCGCACAAATAAGTCAAACAAGTCGGGATCAATGTGATTATCCAGCTTCATTTTGCCTAAAATATTCAGCGATTCTGTGAGTGTTTTGGCGCGTTTGTAAGGCCTATCTTTAGATGTCAATGCTTCGAAAATATCGGCAATTCCCATCACCCGCGCAGGCACCGACATCTGCTCACGTGTCAGCCCCCTTGGGTAGCCACGGCCATCCATACGTTCATGATGCCCGCCTGCATACTCTGGCACATGTTGAAAACCTTTAGGATAAGGCAACGATTCCAGCATATCAATAGAGACGATAATGTGATTATTAATCACCGCGCGCTCTTCGGCCGTTAAAGTGCCGCGTACCACGTGCAGATGATACACTTCATCCTCCGTTAAAAATGGTACTGGCTGACCTTCTGCGTTGATAAAAGGCGTGGCGGCAATGTCACGCACGCGCTGCTGATCTTCAGCGGTCATGTACTCACTGCCAAAGTTAATGTTGCGCAAAAACTCAAGGTCACTATCACATTTTTTCCTGAATGCGTGCAATTCTTCGTCCAATTTATTCAGCGCTTCTTGCACTCCAAGCCGCTGTGCTACAAGTTGCTTTTTAAGAACCTCACACTCCGCCTGCTTTTTCAGCAGTTCATAACGTTGGGAAATTAAATCGATACGGTCATATATCGCTGACAATTTTGTCGCTTTATCCATCACAGATTCTGGCGTGGTGATTTTTCCGCAGTCGTGCAGCCAGCCTGCAATTTTCAGCTCATAAAATTCTTTTTCACTGAGTGTAAAGTCTTTGAGCGGACCTTCTTGGGTGTCGATTGCCGCTTGCGCCAACATCAATGTCAGTTCGGGCACACGACGGCAGTGGCCGCCAGTATAAGGTGATTTCGCATCAATCGCACCTGCAATCAACTGCACGAAGGCTTCCAACAGCCCTTTCAAGCCTTCAATTAGACTATGATTGGTCATCGCCACGGCGGCTTGCGATGCAAGGGATTCCACTAGACTTTGATTAGCCGCAGAAAAAGGAATGATTTCCTGCGTTTTAATATCGAGCGCATTGATCAGTTGCAACACACCGATAATTTCATCCTCATGGTTTTTCATGGGGACCGTTAAGAACGATTGGGAATGATAACCGACTATTTGGTCATACTTGCGCGTGCCAGAAAAATCAAAATCCTGTGTCTGATAGGCGTCTTCAATATTCACCGTTTTGTTTTCTAAGGTCGCATAAGCAGCAATGGTCGTTAAATTTGGCCTGCCATCTGCCAAATACAGAGGAATGGGTAATAAAGGGATTTCTTTACCCGTTGTGCCACCCAACTGCACACTCAGTGTCGAGTTGCTTAATATTTCAAATTTTAAGAACTGCTTATCTTCGGTTAAGGTATAAAGCGTGCCGCTATCGGAATTGGTAATTTCTTTTGCGCCAAACAAAATCATTTCTAACAGCCGTTTGTTATCACGCTCCGCAGAGAGTGCGATGCCGATGCTGTTAAGTCGATCTAGTCGTTTTAGTAAATAGGGGTGTTGGGTATCGGCCATACTGAATCTTTAAGTATCAATCAAACGCAAAAATGAAAATGGGGAATCTACCATATAGCATGTGTGTCAATATTCCGTTTGTTAAGTTTTGTTAAATACAGGTCACTTTGCATCATAATTGATGCGACGCTAGCTCAGGTAAAACTCCATTTTCACCCCTGCAAGCTCAATCACGTCATGATCTTTCAATGCAAAAGCCTGCGCACCTGTAGAAGTGTTATTCACCAAAGGGAAAGTTTTACCTTCTACATGGGTAATAAAATAACCGCTGGGTCGCTTCGTGATTACGGCCACTTGCACACCCACTTTACCAAGCGTAGTAAGCGCTTTATTGAGCACCATCTCACGCCCAACGCTGCCGCCATTCAGCACTTGTATTTTGCCTATTGGACTGTTAAAAGGTGCAGCAGTGACAGACATTGCGGCTTCTGTTGGTGAAACAGGCTCTACATTCGCTGGAGCGGCTACCTGTGGTTGCTGTTCTAATAACCCTTGCATTGTTTTTTGTTCTGTCGCATGCGCTCCTGAAGGACGCATCATCACCGTTTTTTCAAAACCTGCCGCTTCACTGTGCTCTGTCCCAAGGTGGCTCAACACCTCTTCATTAATAAATTTTAATTGGTGCTTACCTAGTTCGATTAGGTCGGCATGTTGCAATAGGTGCTTTTGAATCTCCTCACCATTCACGGTCGTGCCGTTCGTGCTGCCGACATCCTCCACATAATAATCTTTTCCCATTTTTACGATCACCGCATGCTCACCGCTCACGGCTAGATTATCGATATGTATGTCGTTCGTTGGCCTACGGCCAATGCTAGTACGTTCTTTATTCAGTGTATATTCACTTAAAATCGCATTGTCTATATAGAGTATCAATTTCGCCATTTTTGTTTTCCTGCTATTTTAACCAACCAAAAAAATTGTCCACCTGATCATTCAATCCCAAATGATTTCGCCATGAACGTTTACGTTCAAACGCCTTATTGACACGCGCTAGTATGACAGAAATGTTATCTTTTCCGCCATAATCGTTCGCCATCTGCACCAGCGTTTGCGCTGTTCTTTCTAAGTTTTGAACCGGGCTGTTCAGTACCGCTTCAATCTCTGAATCATCCACCAAATCTGTTAAACCATCAGAACAAAGCAGGTAGATATCATCCACTTGCACATCAAATTCATTGAGCTCAAGTTCAACTTCCGGGTCTACTCCCAAGGCACGCGTGACTAGATTCCGATTTGCCGAATACTTTGCTTGCTCGGCAGTCACTAAACCTGCATTGATTTGCTCTTGTAAGATTGAGTGATCTTCCGTAATTTGGCTTAATACTTGGCCTCGCAAGCGATACATGCGTGAATCACCTATATGCCCCACTAATAGTTTGTTATTCGTAAACAATCCTAGCACCAACGTAGTACCCATCCCTGCACACTGCGATTGCGTTTGAGAAACGTGATATATCGTATCGTTGGCATTTTTTACTGCGTCCACGATCAGTTGAGCTTCTGGCTGCAATGACTGCAAAGCATTTGATTGCCGCCGTTGAGATTGTCGAGATTGACGCATTTGCAGATTCATCATCGCTTCGGTTAACTCTGAGGCAATGCTGAGCACGGCAATTTCACTGGCCACCTCACCCGCTTTATAGCCACCCATACCGTCAGCCAGCACTACAAACCCTATAGTCTCATCACTGGCCACAGTATCTTCATTGTGTTCGCGTAACAAACCCACGTCGCTTAAACGTACAATCTCTAACACATCACACTCTAACAAGGGGCTAATATTCATATTCATTTGTTCGCTATATTACCCTGTTTGCAGGCAACTTTTTAAATCTCGCACAATTTCTTGGCCACTTGCATAACGCTTTTCGAGGGTTTTTTCGAGCATACGATCCATTACACTCGCCAAACAAGGTGATACAGCGGCATTAAGGGTGTTTGCACTGACTTGCGGCTCATTGGTGATTTTAAACATTAAGGTTGCCATCGATTCTCCTACAAAAGGCAGTTGCCCAGTCGCTAATTGGTAAAACATCACCCCTAAAGAAAACAGGTCTGAACGACCATCGATTTTACTGCCTGATAACTGTTCTGGCGACATATAACTTGGCGTGCCAAGAATAATACCTGTCTTGGTTTTAGAGGCATCGGTAAGACGCGCAATGCCAAAATCTGTCATTTTAACTTGGCCGGTTTCAGCCTCATACATCACGTTGGCTGGTTTCACGTCACGATGCACCACATTGAGTGCATGGGCATAATCTAACGCTTCAGCAAGCTTGCAGACAATCTCTACCACTGTATTTAACGGTAATAAGTGCTCTGCTTTAATATGTGGCGAGAGGTCACTACCCTTCAAGAATTCCATCGCAATATAGGCTAGATCGTGCTCCTCTCCCGCGTCATAGATTGTCACAATATTGGGATGATTGAGTTTGCCCGCTGTTTCCGCCTCACGGAAAAAGCGCTTCTTCACTTCCTCTAACTCATCTTCTTCAAACGCTTGCGATAAATCCATGGTTTTAATCGCCACGACGCGGCCAATTTTAGGGTCACGCCCTAAATACACGACTCCCATCGCACCTTTACCAAGCTCTTTTTCCACTTGGTAACGCCCGAGCATCGGTTTTTCTACCCCGTTATTATTTAATATAAGCGTGCTGGTACTTGAGCGCGCACTACCAGTGCCGCCCAATATCACCGTTTCAGCCATCGCTCTTGAATGTGCAACACGTTGTGCTAAATCTTTATAATTGGCGTTATGTTTTGCCATATAAGCAAAGACTGACTCAGCCTTATTAAATTGACGCTTGCGCTCAAAATCCAGCCCTAAGGTATACATGCCATCCATCACGCTATCGTCGATTGGGCATTTGCGAAAACGATCAAACGCCATATCTAATTGACCTTGGCTTTGAAACATCAGCGCCAAGTTACGGTTACTTTCGGCAGAATCAGAATCCGACCTTGCCTTACCCTGCTCAGTCATTAAGAATCGTTTTGTGGTGAGTAGCGCATGGCCGACTAACAACAAAGTAGCGGGCATCATCAACTGCAACCATAGCCCTTTTTGCGTCATCAAGCCCATATGTGTGGTGGCTAAAATGGCCAGTAAAGTTAGAGTTGCCAAGGCCGCTGACCCCGCTTTTAATTTTGGCAATAGCCAAATGAGATAAAGCGCTACGAGCAACCAAGCAGCCAGTTGAGCCCATGTGGCCCATGCAGGCGACACAAAAAAATCTTCATTGAGAATACTGGCAACTGAATGTGCCAGCGTTTCTATCGGCTTCATACTCGCAGAAATCGAGGTGATTTGGTTGTCGCTACCGTCACCCGTGGCCGCCATACCGATTAAGACAATTTTATCTTTATATTTCTCGACAGGAATTTTTCCACTCATCACATCAAAAAATGAATCCATGGCAAACTGAGATTGCCCATTTTTAGGCGAATAGAAAAAAGTATTCATTTGTAAAGCGGAGTCAGTCTGAATATTCAGCTTACCAAGCTTTACGCCCTCACCCAAACGCACTTCGATATCCTTAGGAGAGAGATTTAGATATTGAGCGGCAATTTGTAGTGAAAGTGACGGGTAATATTGATCATAAAAAGCCAGCACCAGTGGTTCGACACGAATCGCGCCATCCACATCAGGATTTGCATTCAAATGGCCAATCGCAGCGGCTGCTTTACCTATTTCAGGAAAAGGCGGAATCGCAGCCTGCGCAGGCACGGGCAATAATCCATATTGCTCAGCATCCACTTGGTCAAAAATGGTAATAAGTGCATTTTTACTCACATATTCCGGTAACGGTTTATCGAGCCTACCGCGCGGCTCTCCTAACGTAAACGGCATGGCTAATACGACGTGAGTTGCCTGTTGAATACTCGCCACCAATTTTGCATCGGTATTGAGGGATGATTGCGCCTCTTTAAGCATCCCATCTAATTTCGACGCCTCAGGCGCAGTACGGGGGATACTCGAAGTAGCCACAAAATCAGCAATTTTGTTGATATAACTTAAGCCTGGATCCACTTGTGGCTCTAAAAAGTAGACCGTACTGCCTATAACCTTAGGTTGCGCTGCAGAGAGTTTTGCAAACATATTGGCATGCACTTCTCGCGACCAAGGCCAACGCCCTATATTGGCAATACTTTGATCGTCAATAGCAATAATCGCGATTTGATTACCAGCATCCCGCGTACTGGCTTGAACACCAATATCGTACGCTTTTCGCTCAAGACTTTGTATAAAAGTGCTATTGGTCGCCAGTAAAAAAATGATAGGAATGATTAGCCCTGCGAACCAATCTGATTTCCAAAAGCTTTTCTTCATCAAGCGCCTTTTTTTACTAACATGTAGTTATTTGCATTCAGCTGGTGAGTGCTAAATATCCTAAAATTCTTAGAGATGAATTTTTAACTTCTAAAATTCTCAACTTCTGACGCCCGCACCTCTGCTGCAAGCTTATCTAAAACGCCATTAATGTATTTATGGCCATCTAGGCCGCCGTAGATCTTAGCCAACTCCACACCTTCATTAATCACTACGCGATAAGGAATGCTCAAATCAAACATCAACTCACAGCCAGAAATGCGCAAGATAGCATGTTCTACTGGGCTTAATTCAGTCACTTTTCGATCGATGAAGTGCGCCATTTTTTCATCAAGCTCTACTACATGACGCGTAACCGCCTCTAACAAAAACTTAAAGTAAGCTTCATCCGCCTTGCCATAATCGGGATCTTCCGTCATGTCGCGCAAAACCGCACTCATGTCAGATTGGTTCAACATGCCTCGATAAACCGCTTTCATGACAAGTTCTCGTGATTTTCTGCGATTTTTGCCCGTGTGTTTTTTAACAACGAGTTTCTTATCCTGCGTATTTTCTGCCGTAAGACTCGTCACTTTTTTGTCAGCGCTAACGGATTCTTTAGCGGTCATCATAACGCTCGAATTAAATTAGCCATTTCAATGGCCACTTGCGCTGCCTCCGCGCCTTTTATATGCATGCGCGCAATAGCCTGATCATCATCTTCTGTTGTCAACACGGCATTTGCAACAGGAATGCCCGCGTTAAACTGCACTTCAGAAATACCACGCGCAGACTCATTGGATACCACTTCAAAATGGTAGGTTTCGCCACGAATAATAGCGCCTAATGCAATCAATGCATCAAATTGTTCGCTCATGGCCATATGCTGCAAAATCAGGGGGGTTTCTAAAGCACCTGGGACGGTTGCTATAGTAATTGCATCAGTGGATACGCCCATCCTCAACAACTCTGTGGTACAAGCACTCAACAAACCATCACCAATATCGCTATTAAATCTTGAAAGCACTACGCCCACTCTCAAACCTGTGCCATCTAAATTCTTCTCAATTTCTCTCACGCTTTATCCTTAATCGTTACTTTTAACATTATCCAGTGACATTTTACCGCATAACTTAGTGATGATTGAGTAAAAATGGCTTATTGAAACAAACCCCATGCCTTTTGCACCGTACTCCAAACACCATAACTAATTGGAATAAGCACTAAAGCCCAAGCAATGGTCACTAATATAGGGTGACTGGCAGATAAGGAGCCGTTATTTGTGGTTAGATTTCCACCATTTGCCGAGACAGATTTTTCATGTGCTTGTTTTCGCACTTCTTCTAGTTCCGCATCGGTCATATAGTATTTCTCGGCGACTGGTTTCACCAACCAATTGGCGATAAATCCAATCACCAGCATAGCCGCCAGCACCAAGAAGATCGGCGCATAAATTTGGTCGAATGGCACCTTGGCTTCCAGGCGTGTATCGTGCAGATAATTCACTACGACAGGTCCTAAAATACCTGCGGTCGACCAGGCGGTGAGCAAGCGACCATGAATCGCCCCCACAAACTGTGTGCCAAACATATCGGCCAAGTAAGCAGGAATGGTTGCAAAACCACCGCCGTACATCGAGGCTATCACGCAAAATGCACCCACAAACAAGGCTAAAGACTTAAATCCAGCCACATAGGTTGCGGTGCAGTACATGATGGCACCCAGCACAAAGAAAATATAGTAGGTGTTCTTACGGCCTAATTTATCTGACGAAGTTGCCCAGGCGAATCGACCAAAAATATTAAACAATGAAATCAAGCCAACAAAACCTGCACCAATGGCTGCCGCCGCTGCGGTCAGCGTTTCATCTTTTTTAATATCTGCAAAGCCCACTTCTGGCTGGCCGATCAGCGCGCCACCAAACGTTTCTTGCAGCATCGGTGCAGCCGCACCAATAATGCCGATACCCGCCGACACGTTCATACAGAGCACCAGCCATAACAACCAAAATTGTGGTGTTTTGTGTGCGTTTTTAAGGTGTACATGCTTGCTGGAAATCATGGCATTGTTCTGGGTGACTGGCGGTATCCAATTCGCTGGCTTCCAGCCCGTAGGCGGCACACGGTAGCTTAGCGCGCCCCATAGCATAAATACAAAATAGATTACGGCGAGTGTAACAAAGGTTTGCCAAACACCAACGCTGCCATGAACTTCTCCA
This sequence comes from Methylotenera sp., assembly GCA_049643685.1. Lineage (GTDB taxonomy): Bacteria > Pseudomonadota > Gammaproteobacteria > Burkholderiales > Methylophilaceae > Methylotenera. The sequence goes on along the minus strand of JBARQL010000088.1, from coordinate 11,322 downwards.
GCACTAGGAGCAGCAAAGTATGCCATCATTTTGGTAGCGATTGGCGAACCAATCATCGCCCCACCGCCAAAACCCATAATCGCCATGCCGGTCGCCATTCCGCGACGATCTGGGAACCATTTGATCAGCGTAGAAACAGGCGAAATGTAGCCTAACCCCAGCCCAACACCACCAATCACACCGCTTCCTAACCACATCATCCACAACTGATGCACATACACTCCGTAAGCGGAAATCAATAACCCACCGCACCAGCAAAGCATCGAAACCAAGCCTGCCTTACGCGGGCCTTCGCGTTCTAACCAGCCGCCCCACAGCGCCGCTGAGCAACCCAGCAAAACAAAAAACAAAGTGTACATCCAACCTAAATCAAATTGCGTCCAATTACAGTCTGTTGCGGTTAAAGCGCGTACCGTTCCCGATAATTTTTCGCTAAAATTTGTGGCTCCCGCAGCACAGGCTGCCAGTGGTTTGCCATCTGAACCCATTAAGGCATTGCCAAGCGGCTTCCAAAAAACACTAAAGCCATAGGCCATGCCGATGGATAAATGCACGGCCAGCGCAGCTGGCGGCACTAACCAACGATTAAAATTTGCATTTGCGATGGTATTTTCTTTAGATAAAAAGCTTGCCATGCTGACCTCTTAAGTTAGTATTGAATTTTGGGCAATGTGAACAATTTGTAGTGTGTAACAATTTGTCAAAAATGGCAATTTACTTGTACCAATGTTTAATAAGCTGGTGTTTAATATTTGTCACGAATATGTCATATTAAAGCCATAAACTAAGCGCTATCGTTATTACCTGTCGTTTTTACCTGCTGTTTCTAAAGGTGCAATTCAAGGAATCCATATGCCTGCCAATATATTAGTTGTTGAAGATGAACCCGCCATTCAAGAGCTGCTCGCGTTGAATATCACCCAAGCTGGGCATAATGCCATACGCGCTTTAAGCGTTGAGATTGCACAAAATCTCATGCGAGAAACCGTGCCCGATTTAATTTTACTGGATTGGATGCTACCTGGCATGAATGGTATAGACTTTGCGCGAAAATTAAAGTCTGACAACCTGACCAAATCCATCCCCATTATCATGCTAACCGCACGTGGCGATGAATATGACAAAGTGCGCGGCCTGGAAGTGGGCGCAGATGACTACGTGACGAAACCCTTTAGTCCGCGTGAGCTCAATGCGCGCATTAAAGCAGTTTTACGCCGTCGTGCACCGCAAATGACCGACGACCCGATTGAAGTTGCAGGCTTGCGTTTAGACCCCTCCACACACCGCGTAACGGGTAACCAAAAAAATATTGAGTTAGGCCCCACAGAGTTTAGACTCTTGCATTTCTTCATGACCAACGCTGAGCGCGTACATACCCGTAGCCAACTGTTAGATAAAGTATGGGGCGACCGTGTATTTGTTGAAGACCGTACGGTAGATGTGCATATTCGCCGCTTACGTAATGCGCTCGTTGTTTCAGGCCACGAAGATTTAATTCAAACAGTACGCGGCGCCGGTTATCGATTCTCAGAAAAAAAAGATTAGTTACTACGAATTTATATAACAAATTTTTCTGAAAAAATGTCCGAGCAAAAAACGCCGCCCTGCAAGCCTTTATTTATAAGGCTTGCAGGGCGGCGGTCATAAAGACGGCATGGGATTCACTGTTTTTAAATAATTCAATCTAACTCACTAAATATTCAGTTCTACATACTATTCGTAAAAATCCTCGTTATAATCTGCGCATACCATTCATGAAAAGTTAATCTGTGCTCGATATTCGTTGGAAAGCTGGTTTAGTCATCTGCGGACTGAGTGTCATTAGCTTATTTTTATGGCTGATTACCAGCGCGACTACGGCACTGATCACCTTTTCTATTGGCTTATTGCTTTATCTCAGTCGCCATATTTACTGGCTACACCAACTACACGCTTGGTTAAAAAAGCCAGACCTAAAAGAAATTCCGGAAGGCTCAGGTCTGTGGGAAGACGTTTTTACGGCTCTTTTGCGCTATGAGCGCAAAAACACCCTCAACCAAACCCAATTAAATTCAGCGCTTGAGCGCTTTAATCTAGCCACCTCCGCCATGCCAGACGGCTTGGTGATACTCGGCGCCAGCAATGAAATTGAATGGTGTACACCGCAGGCCGAAAACCTGCTTGGACTTCATTTAAATCAAGATAAAAACTTGCCTATCGTTAATTTAGTGCGTGATAGCCAGTTTATTGCCTACCTGTATAACGAACAATTTGAAGAATCTTTCAAACTAAAACCTTTGCATAGCCCAGAAACTATGCTCGAAATTGAGTTGATTCCATTCGCTAATCAGCAAAAGTTACTCATCTGCCGTGACATGACACAGCGCGACAAAGTCGATATCATGCGCCGCGATTTTATTGCCAATGTGTCGCATGAGCTGCGCACGCCGCTTACGGTGGTCGGCGGTTTTTTGGAAACGCTGAGCGATATGGAAGGTGCGGTGCCCGATAATCTAAAAAATTATTTCGCCATGATGGAAGAGCAAACCAGCCGTATGCGTCGCATTATTGAAGATTTGCTGACCTTATCGACTATTGAAAGCAACTCGGCAGACCCAGAAAACAGCGAAATTAATATGCCGGCCCTGCTCAATGCCATACAAAACGACGCCATTGGCTTAAGTCAAAGCCTGAAAAAACCACAGTTGCAGATCCATCTTAGCGCCGACCCAATGCTCAATCTACGTGGCGCCCAAGAGGAATTACGTAGCGCTTTTAGTAATTTGGTCAGCAACGCGGTGCGCTACACGCCCGTCGAAGGTGCGAATAACAGCCAAAGCAATTGTGAAATATTCATCGACTGGGCATTACGAGATGGAGAAGCTGTATTTTCTGTGCGTGACACAGGCATCGGCATCGAACAAGAACATATTAGCAGGCTGACTGAACGTTTTTATCGGGTTGACCGTAGCCGCAGCCGCGAAACAGGCGGAACGGGGCTGGGCCTATCCATCGTGAAGCACATTCTCATCCGACATCAAGCCAAGCTGGAAATCACCAGTGAGTTAGGCGTGGGCAGCACTTTTAGCGTCATCTTTCCGAAAAGTCGCGTTGTGAATCTTTCGTCAACAAAAATAATATGAAAAAATTACTATTCATCCTGATTTGCAGTTGCTTAGGCGCGTGCGCAACCAACTCTCCCATGACGGGCAGACCGATTCCAGAGCGTAACGACAGGAGCTCGGGTAGCCAGTTGGTTAAAGGTGACTTCGATCGAATGGCGGATGTTGAGTATTCTGAAAACAGGCAAAGCTTACGCACGCTCATGCTCAAGCTATATAAGCGTAATCCGCATGAATTGGCAAAAAGCACCTCTGAAGGTGCTGAAAAAATGGTGGATTGGGTCTTTGATGGCGTGTCGCAACATCATTATCAATTTAAAGAAATCGATAACAAACAAGGCACTGAAGCCATTTTTCTAGCGTTTAAGCCCGATTACAAAGGCGATCGCGTGTTACCTTTTATGGTGGGCTTGCAAACCATGTTACTGAAAGCGCACGATGGTAAAACGGATTTTTATCTCACCGATAGCATCGACCCGCAACATATCTATAACATGGCCAGAAACGTCGAGATTGCCGCCTGGAAACTCTCAAATGCGCGTGATAGCAATGGTGCGCTGTATTTATTAAGCAATGAAATGAGCGACAAGGGGCTTAACTTATCCTTTGAGAGGGAGTTTGGCAAAATCATCGGTAGTGCTGATTTATTTGCTATTACCTTGGCAGAAAAGTCTCAACGCACCATCTCGCGGGTGGTGCAAAATCTCGCGACTGCACTATTCTTGCCTTTTTGATGCCTTAGTTTTATAAACCAGATTAAAAGCCAGATTAAAAGCTAAAGTAGTCAAATAAAAAAGGAGCCGAAGCTCCTTTTTTTAGTACTGGTTCAAATATTAATACCAGTTCAAACAACCGTTATTATTTAGCAGCTTCAGCAGCAGCCGCATCTTTCGCAGCTTGTACAGCATCGCCCGCAGCGTCTTTTGCTTCAACAACTGCTTCAGTGGTGGCAGCAGCGGCATCTTTCGCAGCATCGCCTGTGGCCGCAGCAGCGTCTTTTGCAGCATCTACCGTGGTATCTTTCATTTCGGTTACGGCTTCTTTAGCTTTTTCTGCAGATTCTGTTGCTGCATCTTCAGCTTTTTTACATGCAGTAAAGCTCACGGTAATTGCCATGCTTAGTAATAACACTTTTAGTAATTTGCTCATATGGACTCCTTTAAAAAATTAAAATAGTTTTACTGACTTTATCATTACGCATTCACTTCATGCGCCCTACTTGAAAACAAATACTACCCTACTCAACCCTATCGAACAACCCAAAAGTTCCGTTATGCCGTTTGCGCTTTATTGAGATTAGGAAAATTATTGCTCAAAGCGCCGACAATAACCACCAAAATCGCCCCGATTTCTAGGATGACATTCACCCTCAGCCCCAACCAATGATGGTGAATAAACACATCCATATGATGAAAAGAAGCAGCGCGCATCAAAATAAACGTGCAAAGCAGCACAATGCCCACCCACGCAATCTGATGGTGATGCCAGGAATCCGCCAAATAACGACGCAAACTCACCAGCGTAACCAACATTCCCACCGCTAGCGTCGCAATAAACAATTCCTGTAGGGGTCGTCTAAAGCCATACCAGCCTTGCTCATAAGCTGCATCTCTTAAGGTTTGCGTAAACCAGGTTTGTAAATCCAATTGCTTATTAATGCCTAACAACAATAAAAATAGCGCCAGATAAAACCAAAAATGATATTCCCCACCCATTTTTTTGAACGATATTGCTTTATTGGCACAAATAAGTAAGGCGATTAAATAAAATAGCACCGTGATCCAACCAAAAATAGTCGGGTCGCCGATGCCCGCATGCCATTGGCCGTTTTTGGTCGCGGCTAATGCGGCGCTACTTGGCAATAGGCAAAATGCAAATAGCGTGAATACATGTAATTGAAGATTATTAAATATGAACTTGGTCATGCGCGCATTATAAAGCATCAAACTGAATAGAAAAGAGTCGTAAACAGCCTCGAGAGAATAGTGTAGCCCTGCGAGCCTTTATATATAAGGCTCGCAGGGCAGCGGTTAGAAAGGTAGGCTAAATTAAGCGAATCGTTGGCAAATTACTATCTACATTATTTAGGCGTAGCTGCTGGCGCTGGAGCGGCGGTTGGTGCAGGTTCTGCGACAAATATCTCCACTCGACGATTTTTTGCCTTGTTTGCCGCAGTGTCATTAGCGACCAAAGGCTCGCGTGGACCGCGCCCATCTATCGCAAAACGACTGACTGCAACGCCCCTAGCGCTCAGATAATCACGCACACTCGCTGCACGGTTGAGTGATAACGGGTTGTTAATCGCGTCGCTGCCTGAGCTATCGGTATGGCCAATGATCGTCACGTTACTATTGGGATTGCTCACCAAACCTTTCGCAAAGGTATCTAAAATGCTTCTGAAATTAGGGTTGATGTCTGCACGACCCACAGCAAATGAAATGTCACTTGGAATCTCTAATTTCAAGCGATTATCCTCAGTCTGCGTCACGGCAACACCTGTGCCAGCAGTAGCTTCTTCCATTTGTTTTTTCTGCTCTTCCTGGCGTTTTGTCCAAACATTACCCGCCACAGCACCCGCTGCACCGCCCACAACCGCGCCAATCGCTGCGCCTTTGCCTTTACCCGCAATTGCGCCCACAACCGCACCACCCGCAGCGCCAATGGCTGCACCCTTAACGGTGCCCTTTTGGGTTTCCGTCATATTGGCGCAACCACCTAATGCAAAAACGACCAGAATAGAACTTACAATAATTTTATTACGCATACCAACTCCCTTAACGGTTGAACTTACTGATTTTGAATAAAGATAAAATGTTGCTGGAAATCTAGAAGGAAATTCATTTATTTGATTGAGTATGAACGAGCAGCGCCAACAAGTATGTTCGCTAGCGCACGTTGACGACCCTAGTTTACCAACGTTCACTTGCTAAAAATGTTACTTAAAAGTAAAAATTGGTAACAATTTGAATGCTAAATGCACACGTAAAAACGCCCGAGAGAAAATTAATGCCCTGCGAGCCTTTATTTACAAGGCTTGCAGAGAATCGAAATAAGATGAGGGAGAAATAGCGGTTTTTACTAAGAAAAAATCAGGCAAGTTTCAACCAAGTCTTTGACTTTAAATTCCCCTGCTACCGCTCCTGAGATTGGCATAATATTGGGGAGTTGTCGGCAAGCGGCTGTTTGAGCGAAGCGAGTTTCCGGTTGCCGCCCCATGATTATGCAAAACTCAGGAAACAAGCGGTAGGGGGTAGCCTTTTCTTTGGTTTCTTTCTTTTGGCTAAGCAAAAGAAAGGAACTCGCCAGTCGCGCGAAAGCGACCTATCTCAACACTAAGAAACGGTGCGCAAATAAACATCAATTTGCACACCCTACTTGCTAGATTCCACTTTTTCAGCTGTTACTTGATTTGGGAAATTTGTTACACACATTGGAATTACTCTTTTACCCTCCAACATCTCAACTACATATTGTCTTACTTTATCTTGTTCATCTTCAATTTTCCCATGCGCTATAGGTGCATATGTCCCATTTTTTAGTTGGGTTTTATTAAAATCATACCCAAGCGTCTTTCCCATCGCATACAATAAATCGACTAATAGATCTACTCTCTTGTCAGCCCAAACTTCTGGCTGCATACCTTTAATTCCTAGATGATCAAGGTACTGTTGCCATACATCAAGCACAGCTTTTTCAGAAGGCTTTTTGGCAGAAAATTCCAAATCAATTCTATTAAGTGCTTCAACGTGAGCAGATGCCAGTGTGTATGCTCGTGTAGCCATTAAGGTTTTATAAACTTGAAGCTTCCTACCTCGCTCTTCTTTTCTGTCATCCAACCACCGCGTTACTTGAACCGCAATTAAGGGACTAAGTAATGTTGCTAAAACTATTAATGCATTGGTTAGATTCATAAGATATTCCTAACTAATCATAATTAATAAAAAAACTATAACAACACCTTCTCAATCCCTCCATTATTCACCCTCTCCACATATTCCTGCATCCAATTCTCCCCAAGAATGTGCTTCGCCATCTCTACCACAATATAATCCGCCTCAATCCCCGTATCTTCCCCGTAACGCGCCAACCCCTGCAAGCAGCTTGGGCATGAGGTAAGAATTTTTACAGGCATTTCAGGATTAGCTACCGTTAAGCCCATTTTTGCCATGCCTTTTTCCAGTTCTTCTTGCTTACGCATTTTGACTTGCGTAGCAATATCAGGCCGAGCAACTGCAAAGGTCCCACTTTCACCACAGCAACGGTCATTCAGTTGCACATCCGTTCCCATGAGCTTATTAGTTACTTCAAGTGGCTTATACGTTTTCATCGGCGTGTGGCATGGGTCGTGGTACATATATTTTGTACCCATAATGCCTGCCAGCTTCACGTCTTTTTCCATTAGATACTCATGAATATCTAATAAACGACAGCCCGGGAATATCTTTTCAAATTCATATTTTTGCAACTGATCCATACAGGTGCCGCAAGACACAATCACAGTTTTAATATCCAAGTAATTCAGTGTATTGGCCACACGATGGAACAGCACACGGTTTTCCGTGGTAATTGCTTGGCCTTTATCATGGTTGCCACTTGCCGTTTGCGGGTAACCGCAACACAAGTAGCCGGGCGGCAACACCGTAATTGCGCCGACTTCATACAGCATGGCTTGTGTCGCCAAACCTACATTTGAGAACAAGCGCTCAGAGCCACAACCCGGAAAGTAAAATACCGCTTCAGAATCTTCCGTCACTTTTTGCGGGTTACGGATGACCGGAATCATGCTGTTATCTTCAATGCCCAATAGTGCACGTGAGGTTTTCGTCGGCATTTTTTTAGGCATCGGCCGATTGATGAAATGAATCACCTGCGCCTTGATTTCAGGTTTGCCTACTGTGGCTGGCGGCCTGATTTTGTCTTTGAGTAGATAAAACTTTTTCGCTAAGCCATGCGCAAAACTTTGTGCTCGATAGCCAATCGTGACCATAAAGGTACGCATCAATTTAATGGTAGCGGGATCTTTAGCATTCAAGAAAGCCATGCCCAGCGCGGTGCCAGGGTTAAATTGCTTTTTACCTTGCTCACGTAAAAAATTACGCATGGCGATCGACACATTACCAAAATCGATATCCACAGGACAGGGATTTAAGCATTTATGGCATACCGTGCAATGATCAGCTACATCGTTAAACTCATCAAAATGTTTAAGCGAAATGCCGCGTCGCGTTTGCTCTTCATACAAAAAAGCTTCAATCAATAGCGACGTGCCTAAAATCTTGTTACGCGGGCTGTAAAGTAAATTCGCGCGTGGCACATGCGTCGTGCACACAGGCTTACATTTACCGCAACGCAAACAATCGCTAATGGAATCCGCAATCTCGCCAATAGCTGATTGCTCCATAATGATAGATTCTTGCTCCAGCAAGCCAAAGCTTGGCGTGTAGGCATTTTCAAGCCCTGAGCCCGCCATGAGCTTGCCTTTATTAAAGTGGCCGTTCGGGTCAACTTTATTTTTGTATTTGGTAAAGGCTTCAATCGTTGAGTTTTCCAAAAATTCCATTTTGGTGATGCCGATACCGTGTTCGCCCGAAATCACGCCGTCAAGACCTTTAGCCAACGCCATTACCCGTGCAACTGCCTCATGTGCGGCATGCATCATTTCGTAATCGTCAGAATTCACGGGAATATTGGTATGCACATTGCCGTCACCCGCGTGCATGTGCAGTGCAATAAACACGCGGCCTTTGAGCACGGCTTTGTGAATCTCATCACATTTGTCGAGTATTTTTAGGTACTCGCGCCCCGCAAAAATGTCAGCCATCGGGCGTTTAAGTTCGCGCTTCCATGAAATGCGCAAATCGTAAGATTGCACCGCACGAAACACGTTGTCGTATTGTGTAAACTTAGCTGCGGCATCACCTAAAATGCTCACTGGCACATCTAAATTATTTAAAATCAAGCTCCAGTTTTCACGGAGTTTAGCGATGAGCTGCAAGGCCATTGCCTGCTTGGTTTTCACCATTTCAGCATCCGCGTTACCCTCTTCGTCGGCTTGCAAAGGTAAGTCTCCAAGCATAAAGACTTCTAAGCTATCCAATAATTTAAGTTTATTCTTAATTGAAAGCTCGATATTGATACGTTCGATACCGTCAGAATAATCGCCCAATCGCGGTAAAGGAATCACCACGTCCTCATTAATTTTAAAGGCATTGGTATGCTTGGCGATGGCCGCGGTACGGGCACGGTCAAGCCAGAATTTTTTACGCGCCTCGGCAGAAACGGCAATAAAGCCTTCGCCATCACGCGCATTACATAAACGCACTATATGTGAAGCGGCTTCGCCCACGGCATTTTCATCGTCACTGGCAATATCGGCAATCAACACCATTTTTGGGCGTTGTTGACGCGCGGCCTTAGTGGCGTAACCCACGGCTTTAATATAGCGTTCGTCCATGTGTTCCAAGCCCGCCATCAACACAACAGGGTCTTTTCTGGCCATACCATCTAAGTAATCTTTAATTTCCACAATGGCTGGCACAGCGTTTGAAACGTTGCCAAAAAACTCCAGCGCAACGGTGCGCACATGCTTAGGCATGCGGTGCAATATGAAGGTGGCGCTTGTAATTAAGCCGTCACAGCCTTCTTTTTGTATGCCTGGTAAGCCACTTAAAAATTTATCGGTAACGTCTTTACCTAAGCCAACTTTTCTAAAACTAGGACCAGCGATTTCTAAAATTTCAGGCTCGCCAATTAAGGTTTTCATGTCTTCTGCGTAACGGCTGACTTTAAAGCGCGCGATTGCGATGTCATGAATTTTGCCTAAATTATGATCTAAACGTTCCACTTCAAGCCACTCAGCATCAGGCGTCACCATGCGCCATGAGGCAAGGTTATCCAGCGCAGTACCCCATAACACCGCTTTTTTGCCACCTGCGTTCATGGCCACATTGCCGCCGATACATGAAGCGTCCGCTGACGTTGGGTCACAGGCAAACTCTAAACCTGCGTCCGATGCGGCTTCCATTGCACGGCGTGTCACTACGCCTGCGCCACATTCAATGGTGGCTACTTGGCGCGCAACACCTGGCAAGGAACGCATTTGCACGCCTGTGTGTTGGTCTAACTTTTCGGTATTAATCACAGCGGACATCGGCGTTAGTGGAATTGCACCGCCTGTATAGCCAGTACCGCCGCCTCGAGGAATGACGGTAAGACCAAGCTCAATACAAGCACGCACCAAGGCGGCAATTTCTTTTTCGGTATCAGGATTCAGCACCACAAAAGGATATTCAACGCGCCAGTCGGTGGCATCTGTCACGTGTGAAACACGCGCTAGCCCATCAAACTGAACGTTATCCTTACGGGTGATTTTAGTGAACTTATTTAACGCCTTCTTGCGTAAATCGTACGTTTGACGAAAATCTTCTGCAAATTTATCAACCGCCTCTTGCGTAGCCAATATCATTTTTTGGACTTTTGCATTTGCAGCACCGCCCGCATTGCGCTCATCGATGGCCGCAATACGATGCTGCAAAGCATCAATTAAGGCTTTGCGGCGTTTAGGGTTCTCTAGTAAATCGTCCTGTAAATAGGGATTACGTGTCACGACCCATAAATCGCCCAGCACTTCAAATAGCATGCGTGCACTGCGGCCAGTTTTACGCTCGCCGCGTAATGCATTTAAAATGTCCCAAATCTCTTCACCCAAGAACCGAATGACGATTTCGCGGTCCGAAAAAGAGGTGTAGTTGTAAGGGATTTCGCGCAGTCGCGCTGCAGATTGAGGTTCTGCATTTTGAATATTGCTGCTGGGTAGAGGTGCGTTCATTTTCTTTTTTTTGAAAATAGCTCGGGCTTTAAAACATCGATTATAACATGGCAACTACTTGCAAATAAGCGTAACCGTTTCATGGGTATTGGTAAATAATTTGGTCGAATAGAACAGTACTTGCTGGCATGCTCCTTTGGTGCTGGACAACTATTTATTCTGGTTAGCGACATACTGATAATCAAGGTAAACTCTCAGAATTAGGTAACTGTTGTCTAATGTTCTACTAAAAAATACGACTAAATTAAAATTAAGGTAACGAATCTATGTTATGGATTAAATCGCTTCACATTATTTTTGTCACAAGCTGGTTTGCCGGGCTGTTTTATTTGCCTCGACTGTTCGTCAACCACGCGATGGTAACCGACAGCGCAACCTCTGAACGATTAAAGC
>JBARQL010000087.1:0-23738 GCA_049643685.1 Methylotenera sp. | reverse complement strand
ATTTATCGCCCGCTGATTGCTGACCCGAAAGAAGTGCGCAAACAACGCGCCGCAGATGGAAAAATAATGAAAAAAGGCGGTGGAGATGCACCGCCTGAGGCTTGATTTAAAATTTGATTTATTGATTTAATTACAGTGCTTATCTACTTCACTTTGCGCGTCAATTTTACCTTTTGCAATATCTGCGTCACTTAAATAAATACGTTCACCATTCTCATCGGTTTTAGTGATTCTGCCACCGTTGGTAAAAGTGGCTAAGTTTGACTTGGCAATCTTGCAATTTTCTTGCTTGATTTCTAACTCAGCTTTTTTTTGTGCATCAGCCTTTTTTTGATCCTCAGCCTCTTTGGCGCGTTTTGCGGCGGCCTCTTCCTTACTGAGTGGGGCTTTATTCTTTCCATCTACTTTATTTTTGTCGATTGCGGCCTTTTCTGCAGCTGCCTTGTCTTTATTCATCGCAACCGTCGCATCACCCTCCACCGCGGCCAAAGGTGCTTGGCCAGTAGGTTTAGCACTCTTCTTACCACTCATAGGCTCTTGTTTCACATTAGATGGTGGCGGCACATCGCTATAACGTATCACGCCATTTGTGTCGCGCCATTTATAAATTTCAGCGCTTACCAAGGTTGGTAGCAAGCCTGGCAATATCATTGCGCACAATAAAAAAATGTGTAATTTCATAGGTAGTCCTTTGTTTTTTAAGCGTTAACTGCTAAGGCAGTTCACCACTAACTGTAGTGTATTGCCTGACAAATATTCAAGCAAGCGATTTCAAGCAAATTCTCTTTTCTAAATCAACTGCTATTTTAGCGCTAATGCTGCACTTTATTATCAAATAATATAGTCAAATAAGCATTTTATAATCAATTAAGCAAAACTCACTATAATTACATTTCTACCTAAAAAGTTAATTTAACAACACGAATGCAGTCACCATGACCAATCTTGACATCCTAGGCCTCGCGGCCTCTTTTTTTACCACGTCATCTTTCATTCCTCAGGTCATTCGCACCTGGAAAACGCGTGATGTCAGTGGCATCTCACTTTCTACTTACGTGATTATTACGATTGGCCTGCTACTTTGGTTGACTTATGGCGTGATGAAAGACGATTTACCGCTGATTGTAGCCAACAGTACGATGGTATTGCTGACACTGACGATTGCCATCATGAAAGTGGTTTTTGAAAAAAAATAACAGAATTTACCGCTTTGACGCTCGCGCCGATTGGCGTAAATCTGTATAATTTCGTTTTGCGTATAAGGATTTACAATGCGTTTACTGCAACAAGCTCTCACTTTTGATGATATTTTATTAGTGCCGGCCCACTCCAACGTGTTGCCACGTGAAGTTTCACTCAAAACTCAACTCACTCGCAACATTCAACTCAACATTCCGCTGCTTTCTGCCGCAATGGATACCGTGACCGAAGCTACACTGGCAATCGCCTTGGCTCAAGAAGGTGGGTTGGGCTTTATTCACAAGAATATGACGGCAATTAAGCAAGCTGCCCATGTAGCTCGCGTCAAACGGTTTGAGTCTGGTATCGTGAATGACCCCATCACCATTCAAAGTCATTTAGCCGTACGTGATGTGCTGGCGCTTACCCGCATGCACAAAATTTCGGGCATCCCTGTCGTTGATAACGGAAAAATCGTGGGGATTGTGACGAATCGTGATTTACGTTTTGAAACCAATTTAGATCAGCCGATTAAAAATATCATGACGCCGCGCAGTAAGCTGGTAACAGTCAAAGAAGGCGCGGCTAAAGAAGAAGTCATACGCTTGCTTCACCAATACCGCTTGGAGCGTTTATTGGTGATTGATGATAGCGATACGCTCAAAGGCTTAATCACAGTTAAAGATATTCAAAAATCACACGATCACCCACTGGCTTGCAAGGATGCGCAGGGCAGATTGCGTGTAGGCGCAGCGGTTGGCGTGGGTGAAGGTACTGAAGAACGCGTGGCTGCCTTAGCTGAAGCAGGTGTGGACGTCATTGTGGTCGATACCGCTCACGGTCATTCACAAGGCGTGTTAGACCGTGTCACTTGGGTCAAAAAACATTTTCCAAAAATTGAAGTGATTGGCGGCAATATTGCCACTGCAAGCGCAGCGAAAGCGCTGGTAGATGCGGGTGCGGATGGTGTTAAAGTCGGTATCGGTCCAGGCTCCATCTGTACAACCAGAATTGTTGCAGGGGTGGGTGTGCCGCAAATTAGCGCCATTGCCAATGTAGAAGCCGCGTTAAAAGGATCAGGCGTACCGTTTATTGCCGATGGCGGCATACGCTTCTCTGGCGACATCTCTAAGGCTATCGCAGCGGGTGCTTATTCAGTGATGTTGGGTGGCATGTTTGCAGGTACTGAAGAAGCGCCTGGCGATATTGAGTTATTCCAAGGTCGTTCCTATAAATCCTACCGTGGCATGGGTTCGATTGGTGCGATGGAAAAGGGCTCCAGCGACCGTTACTTCCAAGACAATAACGGCAATGTAGACAAGCTTGTGCCAGAAGGTATCGAAGGCCGCGTGCCTTATAAAGGCAGCGTCATTGCAGTCATTCACCAGCTGATGGGCGGCTTACGCGCATCGATGGGTTATGTAGGCTGCGCTACCATTGAAGAAATGCGCAATAAAGCAGAATTTGTACAAATCACCAGTGCTGGCATGCGTGAATCCCATGTGCATGATGTGCAGATAACAAAAGAAGCCCCGAACTACCGCGTTGATTAGGCTAACTTAAACTAGGCAAATTAGTGCCGAGAAAAATTTAATGCTCTGGAAGCCTTATGTTTATTGGCTTCCAGAGCATGTATTTTAATTACCCCCTTAAAAAACATGACTCACTCAAAAATTCTCATCCTCGATTTCGGCTCACAAGTCACGCAACTGATTGCCCGCCGCGTGCGTGAAGCGCATGTGTATTGCGAAATTCATCCTTGCGATGTGTCAGATGAATTTGTCAAAAGCTTTGGTGCTAACGGCATTATTTTGTCGGGCAGCCACGCCAGCGCTTACGAGGAAGATACTGATAAAGCGCCGCAGTCCGTGTTTGAACTTGGCGTGCCTGTTTTAGGGATTTGCTACGGCATGCAAACCATGGCGCAACAGCTAGGTGGCAAAGTAGAAGCAGGACATAAACGCGAATTTGGTTATGCTGAAATCCGCGCCCGCGGCCATTCTGCACTCTTCAAAGATATTCAAGACCGTACCAATACTGAAGGTCATGGCTTGCTTGACGTGTGGATGAGCCATGGCGATAAAGTCACCGAATTGCCGCCAAACTTTAAAATCATCGCGAGCAATGAAACCACGCCAATCGCCGCATTTGCCGATGAAGCACGCCATTTTTATGGCGTACAATTTCACCCTGAAGTCACGCATACCAAACTCGGTCAAGCGATGTTGGAGCGCTTTGTGTTGGACATTTGCCAAGCCAAACCTGACTGGGTAATGAAAGACCACATAACTGAAGCGGTAGAAAAAATTAAGGCTCAGGTAGGCGATGAAGAAGTGATTTTAGGCCTTTCTGGTGGCGTGGATTCTAGCGTGGCAGCAGCCTTAATCCACCGTGCCATTGGCGACCAGCTCACTTGCGTATTTGTTGACCACGGCCTGTTACGCCTGAATGAAGGCGACATGGTAATGGACATGTTTGCAGGACGTTTGCATGTGAATGTGATTCGCGTCGATGCGACCGATCAATTCATGGGGCATTTAGCAGATGTGAGCGAGCCTGAAGCCAAGCGTAAAATTATTGGCCGTGAATTTGTAGAAGTGTTTAAAGCAGAAGCGGCCAAACTCAAAGCAGGCACAGGCGGGCATAAAGGCGCGAAATGGCTCGCGCAAGGTACGATTTACCCTGATGTCATCGAATCTGGCGGCGCAAAATCTAAAAAAGCCGTGACCATCAAAAGCCACCATAACGTAGGCGGCTTACCAGAAAAATTAGGTCTAAAGCTGTTGGAACCTTTACGCGATTTATTTAAAGACGAAGTCCGTGAACTAGGCGTAGCGCTTGGGCTTCCTCATGACATGGTGTATCGCCACCCTTTCCCAGGACCAGGGCTAGGCGTGCGTATTTTGGGTGAAGTCAAAAAAGACTTTGCCGATTTATTGCGCCGCGCCGATGCAATTTTTATTGAAGAATTACGTAATACTATAGACGAAAAAACTGGTAAAACATGGTATGAACTCACTAGCCAAGCATTTGCTGTATTCTTGCCAGTAAAATCAGTTGGCGTGATGGGCGATGGCCGCACTTACGATTATGTGGTCGCCTTGCGCGCCGTTGTTACCAGTGACTTTATGACTGCACATTGGGCTGAGCTCCCCTATGAGTTATTAGGACGCGTCTCGAACAGAATCATCAATGAAGTGCGCGGTATTAACCGCGTGGTGTATGACATTTCTGGCAAACCACCCGCGACAATTGAGTGGGAATAACGCTCAAATAATGAGTCGCGGCTTTGTTAAGGAAGATGATTTAGAGCATGCGGGTACTGACTTACCTGAGCGACAACTAAGTACGCACCCAAATTACGTCACAGAAAATGGTTACGCACAGTTGCAAGAGTTAGCTAATGACTTAGAAAAATCAAGATTAGCGCTAATAGCAAGTAAAGATGAACCAGCTTCGCAACAAAAACTGGTGATGATCAATCGGGATTTACGCTATGTAGCAGCGCGGTTAGACAGCGCCTTGATTACCAAGCCTGACTTAATGGCGCAACAAGTATTGTTTGGCGCAAAAGTAACAGTGGAAAACGAAGAAGGCACACGCTATACCTATGAAATCGTTGGCGAAGATGAAGCAGATATTCATGCCAATAAAGTCAGCTGGGTTTCCCCGCTGGCCAAAGCGCTGATAGGCCATAAAGTGGGCGAAAGCGTTATTTGGCTGCGCCCGGCGGGTAATGTTATTTTAGAAATTATTGCAATTCACTATTAAATGCTCAACCTTAGAATGTTAGAAAATGAACGTCACTGAAGCTATTATTAAACGACGCGCCATTAAGGCGTATGACCCCAAGCACAAAATGTCTGAAGAGGAAATCGCCAAACTCATGTCGCTTGCGATGCTCTCCCCTACAGCATTTAATATTCAAAACTGGCGGTTTGTGGTCGTGACTAATACCGCATTGCGCAAAGAAATTCGCCAAGCAAGTTGGGATCAAGCGCAGGTTGAGGAAGCCTCCCTTTTGATTGTGTTAACTGCCGACTTGAAATCTTGGGAAAAAGAACCATCTCGTTATTGGAAAAATGCACCGCAAGCCGCGCAAGATTACCTGATTCCGATGATTGGTCAATATTACCAAGGTAAAAATCATGTGCAGCGCGACGAAGCCATGCGCTCATGCGGCATGGCGGCGATGACAATAATGCTCGCCGCCAAAGAAATGGGCTACGACACTTGCCCAATGGATGGCTTTGACTTTGAAGCCGTAGCAAAATTACTTAACTTGCCCGCAGACCATATTCCAACCATGTTTGTAGTGGTGGGCAAAGCACTCAACGAAGCCTCACCACGTGGTGGACAGCTCACGATGAATGAAGTGGTCATTTATAACCAATTTTAATTAAAAGTATTGAGAAAATTTAGATGTTAATCAGCAACAATATCACCGTACAATTTGGCGCTAAGCCACTGTTTGAAAACGTTTCCGTTAAATTTGGCGATAATAATCGCTATGGTTTAATTGGCGCTAATGGCTGTGGTAAATCGACCTACATGAAAGTATTGGCAGGTGTGCTCACTCCAAGTGCAGGCAACATTTCGATGGACAACCATGAACGCATGGCATTTTTGAAACAAGACCAATTTGCGTATGAAGACCAACGCGTATTAGACGTTGTGATGATGGGTCACGAGCAAATGTGGAATGCCAATGTAGAAAAAAATGCAATCTACGCCAACCTAGAAGCCACTGAAGACGACTATATGCGCGCCGCTGAGCTAGAAGGCGTATTTGCCGAATTTGACGGCTACACGGCTGAGGCGCGCGCGGGTGAATTACTCCTCGGCGTCGGCATTCCGATTGAGCAGCATAACGGCCCAATGAGTGCAGTCGCTCCCGGTTGGAAGTTGCGTGTATTGTTAGTCCAAGCGCTTTTTGCCAACCCTGACATTTTGCTGCTCGATGAGCCAACCAACAACTTGGACATCAACACTATTCGATGGCTTGAAGATGTGCTGAATAATCGCGATTGCACCATGGTGATTATTTCGCATGACCGCCACTTTTTAAACCAAGTGTGCACGCACACCTGCGACATGGATTACGGAAAAATTGCCATGTATCCAGGTAATTACGATGATTACATGGAAGCCAGCACCGCTGCACGTGCACAACAAGCCAAAGACAACGCTAAAGCCAAGCAACAAGTGGCTGATTTACAGGATTTTGTGCGCCGCTTTTCTGCCAACGCTTCAAAAGCCAAGCAAGCAACCAGTCGCGCAAAGCAGATAGATAAGATCAAAATTGAAGAATTTAAGCCTTCAAGCCGCCAATATCCATTTATCCGCTTTGAATATGACGAGCGCGATAAACTATATCGCAACGCAGTGGAGTTGAAAAAACTCAGCCACGGTTTTGATAAGCCGTTGTTTAACGACGTAGATATGATGTTTGAAGCAGGCGAAAAAGTGGCGATTATCGGTGAGAACGGTATTGGTAAAACCACGTTTTTACGTTGTTTGGCAGGCGATTTACAACCTAAACACGGCGAAGTGAAATGGGCAGAAAAAGCCAATATCGGCTATTTTGCACAAGATCACGAATACGAATTTGAAGACGGCGCAGACTTGTTTGAGTGGATGACCAAATTCAGACAAGTGGGCGACGACGACCAAGTAGTTCGCAGCATGTTGGGCCGCTTATTGTTTGGTGGCGACGACACTAAAAAATCCGTTAAAGTATTATCAGGCGGCGAAAAAGGCCGTATGCTTTACGGCAAAATGATGCTCTCCCGCACCAACGTGATGCTGATGGATGAACCCACCAACCACATGGATATGGAATCCATCGAAGCGCTCAACACCGCGCTGGATAAATACAAAGGCACGCTATTTTTTGTCAGCCATGACCGTGAATTTGTGAGTTCCATCGCCACGCGCATTTTGGAAATTAAAGCCGACGGTATTGTCGACTTTACGGGTAATTATGAAGATTACCTAGCAAGCCAAGGCGTAGAATAATGTAGCTACACCTTGAAAACGCTGTTCTAAATACTTTGGGCGACTTGGTACGTTTTCATTTGGTTTTCTGCGTTTGTCGCTGTTGATGTCGCTTACAAAAATGGAGGTTTAAAGGTAGCAGCCTTTTTGCTATGCTCGTACTGGTTAATTTATCTAGCCGGTTTATGGCTAGATAAACCTCGAGTGGCCAGTACAGCTTGGGCAATGCTTTTAGGTTTTGCCATCGGGATGATTCGTTTATTGGATGTTTTTATACCCAACCATCAGCAAGCCGTGGAATGGTTGCACTTTGTGCCAAAGTTTTTGGTTGGCATTGTAGGCTGGGCATTTATCATAATTTTTATAGGCGTATTACCGTTAATCGCTAAAAACATCATTGAATCACACAAAGCCAAAAACCGCATATTAGGTCGCGATGATTGATTGTTTAATCTATCCCGCCAAAACTTTCAAAAAAGCGTATTTTTCACGCAAATCTAACGCAATCTTATTACACTGCCCTGCAAGCCTTTATTTACAAGGATCGCAGGACAGTGATTTCCGCTCGGGTATTTTTGAAACATTTTAATCCCTCATAATAACGGCAAAATATTGCGCTTGCTAATCAAAAATTCCGAGCAAAAATTTATATGCACTCGGTTTGATTTTCATCAATACTCAAGCTGGGCAAGAGGCGCATATTAACCGTGCCAAAGTTACATAACGTCACTTTGTTGATTCCAACCTAGAGGATTTTCAATATGAAATTACTTACAAATTTATTATCTACAGATTACGGTTTACAAAGTGTTGCAGTAATTGCGTTTATTTTGGGCATGGTAGTTTGGTTTGCTTTTTATTTCAAACGCCACATGGATGAAGACGCTAAAAACGCAGGAAAATAGGCTTCAAGTTTGCACGGCCTATCGGCATCAAGTTGATAGGCGTTGGGTTGACCGAAACCAAGTCCAAGAGGGTTAGCTTGGATTGCTTACTTTAGTGCTGCACATCAATTTCACAACAGGCTGTAAAGCTGGCTATATAATTACATACCACACAAGAATGCATATCACCGCACATTCTCAGGCCTGTTGCGCCATGTCACCTTCTCAGTCAGATGCAAAGTTAGGTAAGGATTAAACTGCTGAACTAAGAATAAGGCATAATGTCTGTTGATTCACCGCTTTCCAATAAATCAGGTGCACATGCCAAGCAAAAGAAAACTCGTATTTCGCAATCTGAATATGCTCAGAGGGTTAATAAGCAGCTTATTTTTATGGCAGTCTAATTTAGTCATCGCTGATGACAGCATTTGGTACCGCACTGATGACCCGCTGAACACTGAGGCGCTCACGCCGCCTAAGATTCCTGAAGGATATTTAGAAAGCACTGCTTGTGCCACGCACAATGATGACCAAGCGCTCACACTTGCCGACGTTGCTGAAGCCGCATTGTGCAATAACCCGCAAACCCGCAACGCTTATGCCAGCGCGCGCGTACAAGCGGCGCAACTCGGTATTGCAAAATCAGCCTATTTACCGACGGTGAACGATAATGCTTCTGGCAATTTGAATGTCGCGCTGCCAGAGCAAACGGTGCGCAACAACCCTTATAGCAACCTGAGCAACAATATCGTTGCTTCTTACCTGCTGTTTGATTTTGGTAATCGCGATGCCAACCTTGAAAATGCACGTCAGTTATTATTGGCTGCCAGTGCCACACAAAATAGCGTTGTGCAGGCAGTATTGCTGAATGCTATTCAGGCTTTTTATCAAGTACAAGCCAATATTGCGGCACTGGATGCAGCCATAGCATCAGAACGTGCCAGTGAAGAAAGCTTCAAAGCGGCTGAAGCACGCTATAAAGCTGGCGTTTCAACTCCGGCAGATAAGCTTCAGGCACAAACTTTACTAGCACAAAATACGCTTTCAAAAATAACGGTAGAAGGCGCCCTTAAAACGGCCTACGGCACGCTCGCGAATGTAATGGGTTTAGAGGCCAACCAAACCCTTAAATTAGCGATTGCCGGCACGTTACAATCACCCCAAAATATTACGCAAGATATTAACGTATTGATTGAGCAAGCGCGCACCCGTCGCCCAGATTTACTCGCGAGCGAAGCACAATTAAAAGCCGCTCAAGCGAGCATTGATGCCAGTCGTGCAGCATCAAAACCTACGGTATCTGTTGCAGTCTCAAATAATTTACAAGATGGTAGCCAAACTTCATTTGGCAGCAATTCAGCGTTGGGCATGACAGTATCAATTCCAATTTTCAACGGTTATGGGCCAAGCTATAAAATACGTGCTGCCGAAGCCAGCGCAGACCTGCGCGCAGCGCAACGTGACCAGCTACGGCTGCAAATATCATTAGATGTATGGCGCGCCTACCAAAACTTGCGCACCGCAAATGAATCCATTCAAGCTGCAAACGCGCTAGTCACGAGCGCAAATGAATCATCACAAGTGGCACTGGGGCGTTACAAAGCAGGTGTAGGCAATATTATTGATTCTATCAACGCACAAAGTGCATTGGCGAGCGCCCGTCAGCAACAGGTGCAAGCGAATCTGAATTGGAATATCGCCCGCGCCACCCTTGCGCAATCTATCGGCGGGCTTGATCACGCCATGATTCAATCACTGCCCTTAGGCGAAAATCAAAAATCTGCTTTGGAAAAGCAATAATGCAAAAAATAATCAAAAGAATCATATTCGTTGCCATCTTGTTCGCTGTAGCGGCTGGCGCATATTACTATTATCAAAAACGTGCAACAATACCCTTAGAGCAGCGTTATCGTCTACAGGAAGTCACCCAAGGTGATGTCTCGCAAAGCGTCTCTGCGAACGGCACGCTTAACCCAGTGACGCTGATTAGCGTTGGTGCGCAAGTTTCCGGCCGCGTGAGCAAACTCTATGTTGACTTTAATGACCACGTTGAAAAAGGCCAGATATTATTAGAACTAGATGATGCGCTATTTGCATCACAAATTGCACAATCTCAAGGTGCCGTGCGCAACGTACAAGCCTCTGTTGAACTGGCGCAAGCCAATGAAACGCGCATGCGTTCACTTTATACGCAAGAATATGTTTCAAGACAAGAACTTGACCAAGCAGTTCAAGCCTTAAAATCTGCTCGCGCCCAGCTAGATACCGCACACGGCCAGTTGCGCCGCGACCAAACCAACCAAAGTTATTCAGTCATCCGCTCGCCCGTTTCTGGCGTGGTGGTTGATCGTGTTGTGGATGTCGGGCAAACCGTTGCCGCCAGTTTTCAAACGCCTACGCTAATTAAAATTGCGCAAGATTTATCAAAAATGCAAATTGATACGAGCTTTGCCGAGGCCGACATCGGCAACATTAAAGTCGGGCAATCGGTCAAGTTTAATGTGGATGCTTTTCCAAATCGCAGTTTTGACGGCGTAGTCAAACAGTTACGCCTTAACCCAACGGTGACTTCTAACGTGGTGACTTACAATGTGGTGGTTTCAGTCGACAATCCAGAACAAATATTGCTGCCAGGTATGACAGCTTATGTCAGCATCATGGTCGCCAGGCATGATAATGTCCTGCTTGTTCCGAATGCTGCATTGCGATTTAAGCCAAAGTTAGACGAAAATCAGTCAGGCGAACCCCAAGCTGAATCCGCAACACCGACTGACGGCCAAAGAACTAGCGGACAAAATAGTGGTAAGAAAAAAGCCGGGCAAGAAGATGTTTCTCGCGGTAAAGTGTATGTCATTACAGACGGAAAACTCACGCCAATTCGCGTAAACGTCGGCATATCAGACGGTCGCTATACCGAAGTAAGCAGCAATCAATTGAATGCAAATCAAAAAGTGGTTGTGGGTGAAAACCAAACCGGTGGCGATACACCAGCTGCATCTACCAGCACCATGCGCTTTAGGATGTTCTAATGAGCTTGGTGCTAGTGCAAGACTTGCACAAAGACTATGAAACTGTCGCAGGAACCATTCACGTGCTTAAACAAGTCAACTTTGTGATGGAAGCAGGTGATTTTGTTGCGATTATGGGGCCTTCTGGCTCGGGCAAATCAACTTTCATGAATATTCTAGGTTGCCTAGATAAGCCAACCAGCGGCGAATATCGGTTAGATGGTCATTCAGTTGCCATGCTTGACGCTAATGCACTCGCGCAGGTGCGCAACCAAACGATTGGCTTTGTGTTTCAAGGCTTTAATCTGCTATCACGCACCACCCTGCTAGACAATGTTGCGCTACCTTTAGTCTATTCAAAAATCAGCAAAGCCGAGCGTTTAGCACGCGCAAAATTGCTTTTAGAAAAAGTAGGATTAGGCCAACACATTCATTCATTTCCGAATCAAATTTCTGGTGGTCAGCAGCAGCGCGTAGCGATTGCGCGCGCGCTGGTCAATCGTCCAAGGCTCATACTTGCCGACGAGCCTACAGGCAATTTAGACAGTGTGACCAGTGAAGAAATTATGGCCCTATTTTCTGAGTTGAATCAAGAAGGTATTTCGATTATTTTAGTCACCCATGAATCAAATATTGCAGCGCATGCTAGCCGCCAAGTACGTTTTTTTGATGGGCGCATTGTGCATGATGAACACAGTAAATCGGCAATGAATATCACTGAAACAAAGGATTTAAGCTAATGTTCTCGGCAATGCTGGGAGAAGCTTGGCGCGCCATGGGCGCTAACCGTATGCGCACTTTTCTCACCATGCTGGGCATGGTGATTGGTGTTGGCTCAGTAGTGCTCATGATGGCAGTTGGGCAAGGCGCTCAAGAATCCGTCAAGCAATCCATCAACGCAATGGGCAGTAATCTCTTTATTGTTCTTTCAGGTTCTTCCACATCTGGCGGCGCACGTTCAGGCAGTGGCAACACCAGCACACTCACGGTCGCTGATGCAAATGCAATGACAGAGTTAGACGGTGTGAATAATGTTGCCCCCATCAGCATGGGCAATGCGCAAGTGGTGTATGGTAATAACAATTGGAGCACCAGCATTATTGGCACCACACCTAGCTACCTAGACATTCGTGTATGGGAACTAGCTGACGGCTATGTATTTTCAGACTCAGACATGCGCTCAGCTACGCGCGTGGCACTGGTAGGTAAAACCGTAGTCGAAAATATTTTTGGCGATGTTGACCCCATCGGCAAAACCATCCGC
Organism: Methylotenera sp.; assembly: GCA_049643685.1. GTDB lineage: Bacteria > Pseudomonadota > Gammaproteobacteria > Burkholderiales > Methylophilaceae > Methylotenera. Next base: position 11,406 of record JBARQL010000087.1, on the reverse strand, counting down.
ATCAAACAAAACCCTTTTGTGGTGCTAGGGGTTTTAAAAAGTAAAGGTCAAAGTCTTGATGGTCGTGACCAAGATGACACCATCATCATGCCGCTCACCACTGCACAACGTAAAATATTGGGCAATCAATTTTCAGGCAGCGTGCGGCAAATAATGGTGCAGGCCAATACACCCGAAGCGATGCCGATGGTCGAACAAAACATTAACGGCTTGCTTAAGCAACGCCACAATATTCGCGATGGCGCAGATAATGATTTTAACGTACGTAATCTTACTGCTGTAGCTAACTCAGCCGCTGAAACGACACGCACCATGTCATTGTTATTAGGCGCAATTGCTTCAGTTTCCTTACTTGTAGGCGGCATCGGCATCATGAATATCATGCTCGTTTCTGTTACCGAACGCACGAGAGAAATCGGTATTCGCATGGCGATCGGTGCAAGAGAGCGCGATATTCTCCTACAGTTTTTGCTGGAAGCCATCGTCATCTCTATCATCGGCTGCTTGATTGGCTTGTTAGTCGGTATCACGGGCGCCATGCTCGTCAATAAACTAACACAAGCTGCGGTTGTGATTTCAGGTTATTCAGTGATGATTGCATTTGCAGTAGCGGCCAGTGTCGGCATATTTTTTGGTTTCTACCCTGCACGTAAGGCGGCACGCATGAATCCAATTGAAGCACTACGTTTTCAATAATCACATTGTGTATAGATACTAAAACAATAAAAAAACCCAACGCGAGGCTGGGTTTAAATCAATACCAAGAAAATTTATGTAACGCTAAGATTTATTAGTGCCAGAACGTTTACGCTCGTTTTCTGTTAAAAAGCGTTTACGAATACGAATCGTTTTTGGTGTAATTTCTACCAATTCATCATCATCAATAAACTCAACCGCTGATTCTAAAGACAAGGCAATAGGCGTAATTAAACGTACAGCTTCATCGGTACCTGATGAACGCACGTTAGTGAGCTGTTTACCTTTAATCGGGTTCACTACCAAGTCGTTATCACGGCTGTGAACGCCGATAATCATACCTTCGTACAATTTATCACCTGGAACCGTAAACATTTTACCGCGGTCTTGCAATTTCCAAAGTGCGTAAGCAACGGCTTCACCATGCTCAGCTGAAATCAACACACCATTACGACGACCCGGCATATCTGCTTTCACTGGTGCGTATTCGTCAAACACGTGACCCATTAAGCCAGTACCACGTGTCATGGTTAAAAATTCACCTTGGAAACCAATCAAACCGCGTGCTGGAATACGGTATTCCAAACGTGTACGGCCGTTACCGTCTGATTCCATATTTTGCATTTCACCACGGCGACGACCTAGTTCTTCCATGGCCGCACCTTGATGTTCGTCTTCTAAATCTACCGTTAAAATTTCATACGGCTCACATTTTTCACCGTTAATTTCGCGGTAAACCACTTTTGGCTTACCAACCGCCATTTCAAAGCCTTCACGGCGCATATTTTCAAGCAAAATGGTCAAGTGTAACTCTCCACGGCCTGATACACGGAACACATCATTATCTTCAGTTTCATCTACACGCAAAGCCACGTTGACTAATAGTTCTTTAGTTAAACGGTCACGAATTTGACGGCTAGTTACAAATTTACCTTCAGTACCGGCTAATGGTGAAGTGTTCACCATAAAGTCCATGGTCAAGGTTGGCTCATCTACGCCTAAATGCGGCAAACCTTTTGGATTTTCACGGTCACACACGGTAAAACCGATACCAATATCATCTAAACCAGAAATAATCACAATGTCACCTGCTTCGGCTTCTTCCACCGGCACGCGCTCAAGGCCTTTAAAACCAAGTACTTGGTTGATTTTACCCATGGCAATTTGCTTGTCTTCGTTCATCACGGTAACAGATTGACCAGGCTTGATTTTACCGTTGGTAATACGGCCAATACCTAAGCGACCTGTATAAGTAGAGTAATCTAAGGCAGAAATTTGCAATTGTAACGGTGCACTGCTGTCGCCTGCTGGGCATGCAACGTGGCTTAAAATAGTGTCGAACAACGCGCGCATATTGTCGCTAGTCGTTTTCATGTCTAACATGGCATAACCGTTAATCGCTGATGCGTAAACAATCGGGAAATCTAGCTGATCGTCAGTTGCTCCTAAGTTTGCAAACAAATCAAACGTTTGGTTAATCACCCAATCAGTACGTGCACCTGGACGATCCACCTTGTTAATCACCACGATTGGTTTTAAGCCAAGTGCCAAAGCTTTTTTAGTCACAAAACGCGTTTGCGGCATTGGGCCTTCTACCGCATCTACCAACAACAACACGCCATCTACCATGCCTAGTACGCGCTCAACCTCACCACCAAAGTCGGCATGGCCTGGCGTATCTACAATATTGATATGCGTACCTTCATACACCAAAGAAGTATTTTTAGCCAAAATAGTAATACCACGTTCTTTTTCAATATCGCCACTATCCATCACACGCTCAACCACCGCATGGTGGGCTGAAAACGTACCTGCTTGTTGTAAAAGTTTATCCACCATGGTTGTTTTACCATGGTCAACGTGAGCGATAATTGCGACATTACGTAGATTGCGAGACATATTTTGCAGCCAGTTCATTGAAAGGCGGCGATTTTAACACACTAAGCAATTATTTATTTTAGTATTTTGGCATTGGCAGCAGATTTAAATTGACAAACTAATTTAAATGGTTATACTGCGCGCTTCATTCGCATTACTGCGTTTTTTGTAATGCTTGAATCATTGCCCTGACCCTTCTGTTGCTCGTGATATTTTGAAGCAACTATCAAGAAATCGAATTATTGATTTTTACTGGTTAGCGGCTGTGCCCGTGCGCTAGTAAAGAGAAGATAGTTTGATTATATTAGCTTGTTTAGCTTACATTTAATAAAGTTAGTTCGTTAATTCGGCTTAGCTTAAATTTAACTTAAACCAAATATTCTCTGCGTTTATATTGCCCTTGAGCATCAAGCTTATCTAATTGCTTGTGTTCAAATGATATGCCCGTTTTTACTAAGCGCCCTTTTTGTTTTACTAATATTGGTTATCACTTATTGGAGATAACTTTGAAAGGGAATACTTTGTCTTTTGAATCATTAAATCTTGATAATGCCTTACTTCGTGCAATTGAAGAATCTGGCTATACTACACCTACCGCTATCCAAGCGCAGGCAATTCCTGTTGTGACTGCTGGTCATGACCTCATGGCATCGGCCCAAACAGGTACCGGTAAAACGGCGGCCTTTATGTTGCCAGCACTCAACTTGCTCGCAACACCTCATGAATTAAAAAGCCGTGGACCACGTGTTTTGGTGCTTGTACCAACCCGTGAACTTGCAACACAAGTGAATGAAGCCGCACGTAAATACGGTAAATTCATTCGTGCGCGCACTGTAAGTATCGTCGGCGGAATGCCCTACCCATTACAAAACAAATTATTATCACAGCCGCTGGATATCTTAGTGGCAACGCCTGGTCGCCTACTAGATCACATGGAGCGCGGTCGTATTGATTTATCACGCCTACAAATGTTGGTGTTGGATGAAGCTGACCGCATGTTAGACATGGGCTTCTTACCTGATGTTGAGCGCATTTGTGAACAACTTTCAGCTGAGCGCCAAACATTGTTGTTCTCAGCAACGTTAGATGGTGACATTGCACGTATTGCGAAACAAATTCTAAAGAATCCAAAAACGATTCAAGTGGCAACACAAAAAGAAAAACATGCCAACATTGAGCAACGTTTGCATTATGTGGATGACATGACGCACAAAAACAAATTGCTTGAGCATTTGTTAATTGCGCCTGAAGTGAATCAAGCGATTATTTTCACCAGCACCAAACGCCACGCCGATGTATTGGCTGAAGACTTATATGCTGCTGGCCACAAAACCGCTGCCCTACATGGCGACATGACGCAAGGCGCACGTAACCGTACTTTAACTAAATTGCGCCATGGTGACGTTAAAGTGTTAGTGGCAACCGATGTTGCTGCGCGCGGTATTGATGTGCATGGCATTACACACGTAATCAATTACGATTTGCCAAAGTTTGCTGAAGATTACGTGCATCGTATTGGCCGTACTGGCCGTGCTGGTAACACAGGGATTGCCATTTCATTTGCCTCTAACGTAGACCGCCATTTGCTACGCAAAATCGAGCAATTTACCGGCAACCGTATGGAAGCTGCCGTGATTGAAGGCTTTGAGCCAAAACGCCCAATGAAATCTGACGCACCAAGTGGCAAACGCGGTCAAGACCGCAATGCGCGCAATGAGCGTTCACATGCACCAGGTGGTCGCGGTGGTTTTAAACCACGTGAAGAACGTAGCTTTGGCCGCAATGAAAACCGTTTTGAAGGTCGTAGTGAAACGCGCGGCAACCGCGAATCTGCTCCGCGTGAAGCCAATGGCAATTCAGCAGGGTTTGCACCTCGCCCAGAGTTTAACCGCTCTGAAAGACCAGCAGGTGACCGTCCACGTAGTTTTGGTGATCGCAATGCCAATGGTGGCCGTGACCGTGCCAATACTGAACGCTCAAACGCACCTGCGCCAAACCGCAGTTTTGGTGATGCCGCTGCTTTTGGCAAAAAACCGTTTCCGCGTGATGGCCAAAATAGCGCGCCACGCAACGACAATCGCGTGCTAGGTGCACGTTTTGAAGGCCGTGCAGATACTGCTCGCCGTGATAGCAGAACAGATAGCCGCCCTGCTGGTCGTAATCACAGCGATTCTCGCAGCTTTGGCAATGCAAATGCAGGTGGCAGCAGCGCACCGCGTCGTCCACGTAGCTTTGCATAATTTTCATATTGGATAAACTTCAACACATGACTGAAAATGTAATTTCTGAAACAGAAGTAACGCAGCTTTTAAACTTTGATAACTTGGGCCTCGCGCCTGAGTTGCTCAAAGCACTCAGTGAATCTGGCTATACCACGCCTACGCCCATCCAAGTGCAAGCTATTCCAGTTGCATTGGCTGGGGGCGATGTGATGGCAGGCGCGCAAACAGGCACAGGTAAAACTGCGGCGTTTGCATTGCCTTTGTTGCAGAAATTACTGCCGTTAGCCAACACCAGCACTTCACCTGCTAAACACCCTGTGCGGGCGCTCATTTTAACGCCCACGCGCGAGTTGGCTATTCAGGTAGAAGCCAGCGTAAAAGCGTATGCCAAACATACTGCTTTACGCTCGTTGGTGGTGTTTGGAGGGGTGGACATTAAAACCCAAACGCCGCACTTAAAAACCGGCGTAGAAGTTTTGGTCGCAACGCCTGGTCGCCTGCTGGATCATATCGAACAAAAAACTTTGCAGTTAAATCAAGTACAGATGTTGGTACTAGATGAAGCTGACCGTATGTTAGACATGGGCTTTATGCCCGACTTAAAACGCATTTTGGCGCTGTTACCCAAACAGCGCCAAAATTTAATGTTTTCTGCCACATTTTCAAATGAAATCAAAAAGTTATCGGATGACTTTTTAACGAAACCAACCTTGATTGAAGTGGCGCGCAGTAACGCAACCAATGATAATGTGACACAACAAGTGTACCAAGTTGCGCAACGTGATAAAGAGGCACTACTTGTTCAGCTACTTAAAGAGGCAAGTACGAGCCAAGTGATTGTGTTTACCAAAACAAAAATCACGGCAAGCCGCTTGAGCCGTAGCCTAGCCAAAAGCGGCATTGCGGCTGATGCCATTCATGGCGATAAAACGCAGAAAGAGCGCATTGAAGCACTCGATGCTTTTAAAGCAGGCAAAATCATGGCCTTAGTTGCAACCGACGTAGCAGCAAGGGGCTTGGATATTAGCGAATTACCTATGGTAATTAACTATGAAATTCCGAGTGCGCCTGAAGACTACGTTCACCGTATTGGCCGCACAGGCCGCGCAGGAGCAAGTGGCATTGCCATTTCATTGGTGAGTGAAGAAGAAGAAAAATACTTAACTGAAATTGAAAAACTGATTAAAAAAAGTATTATTAAAATCACGGCTCACATTGAAAAGCCAAGTCCAAAACCGTCATCTGACCTTCAAAAAGATAGCAGTCGTCACAGCAAAACAACGCGCACCAGCCATGAAGGTGCCACACAGCGCATGCCGGCAAAAAAGAAAGCAACTGACCCTTGGTTTGATAAACCTTACGAAGCAAGCAATCAAATTCAAGCAGCCAATGCCCGGCCGGCCTCTTCTAGAAAAACTGCCGTTGCTGCGTTGCTGGGCGGCTTAGTTTCTAACAAGTAATTTAGCACAACCTTTTTCGATGCTCTGGAAGCCTTATAAATAAAGGCTCGCAGGGCATAAATTTTTCCTCGGTGATAATTGAAGGCTTTTTTGAAGTTTTTTTGCGCAAATATGACGCGCAAATTAATCTAGTTTTTTTCTGCCTGATTACGCATAAAATCAGCCACGCCATACAACTGGCTGGCCAGCTTTGTCATCAAGTTTTCGTCAAACTCCAACTGGTGCATGGCTTTAATCATGCAATACATCCACTGGTCACGCGCAGAGGCATCAATAGGAAACGGCAAATGCCGCGCCCGCAACATGGGGTGTCCATAGCGTTCGATATAGAGTTGCGGCCCGCCTGTCCAACCGGTTAAAAACATAAACAGTTTTTCACGCGCTGAGGTTAAGTCTGGCTGGTGCATGGCGCGTATCGGCGCCACTTTGGGGTCGCTTTCCATCACATCGTAAAAGGTTTCTACTAACTGGCGAATATTGGCGATGCCGTTTTCTTCACCACCAAGCAGTTCAAAAAATGTGCGTTTATCGCTACCTGTTTCTTCAATTTTATTGAGCATTATTTTCAATCATCATTTGTAGAAGCAATTTTTAAATCGCGAAGATGAGGATGATTATACCAACATTACTTTCGCGATTTAAAAATCGCTCCTACAGCTAGGCTATTTTAGGTTTAACAAAACTTGCCGCCAATATCGCGCGGCTTCTTGCTTCTTCAACATCACTACCTGTTGCCAAAGCCACGCCCATGCGGCGTTTCACAAAAGACTCGGGTTTACCAAATAAACGAATGTCACTGTTGGGTACCGCTAAGGCTGCATCTACACCTTCAAACGCCAAACTTTTCGTTTCGTGTTGGCCGTAAATCACCGCACTCGCGCCTGCTTCACGCAGGCTCACATCCACGGGCAAACCTAAAATGGCACGCGCATGCAATTCAAACTCACTAAAGCGCTGGCTACACATTGTCACCATGCCGGTGTCATGCGGACGCGGGCTAACTTCACTAAACCAGACTTTATCGCCTTTAATAAACAGTTCTACACCAAATAAGCCAAGTCCACCCAAGCTATCCGTCACCGCCTTGGCGATGCGTTTTGATTCCTCCAGTGCGCCAACTGTCATGGCTTGCGGTTGCCAGCTTTCTACATAATCGCCATTTTTCTGCACATGTCCGATGGGTTCACAGAAGTAAGTTTGAATATCGCCTTGTGCATTTTTAGCACGCACTGTCAGCAAGGTGATTTCATAATCAAAATCAATTTGACCTTCCACAATCACCACACCTTGGTTCACGCGCCCTCCCTTACCTGCATATTCCCAAGCCGTTTTCACTTCATCAGCCTGCGTAATGCGCGATTGGCCTTTGCCTGATGACGACATGGTCGGTTTGATAAAACAAGGGTAACCAATGCCTGCGTCAATGGTCGCCTGTAGTTCAACCTCACTTCTGGCAAACGCATAGGGTGAAGTGGGTAATTGCAATTCCTCCGCTGCCAGCCGACGAATGCCTTCACGGTTCATTGTTAATTGCACTGCTTTTACAGTTGGAATTACTGTGGCAATGCCCGCTGCTTCAATATCGGCCAACGTGCTGGTGTTGAGCGCTTCAATTTCCGGCACAATTAAGTGCGGCTTTTCTTTTGCTACCAAATCACGCAAAGCCTGATTATCCGTCATATCAATCGTGTAAGCACGGTGTGCCACTTGCTGGCCAGGCGCATTTTCGTAACGGTCTACCGCGATGACTTCAACCCCTAAACGCTGCAACGCGATAATCACTTCTTTGCCGAGTTCACCACTGCCGAGGAGCATCACACGGGTAGCGTTGGGACTTAATGGGGTACCGATTTGCATGATAGATTTCCTTTTTTCAATGGGCTAAATCATACCACGCAGTGATTATGTCGTCATTTGACAAACATCATCACCATGCAAAAAGATAAAAAATTATGAAAGGATTGGAACTAGATTATTTATGGGGAATTTGATGCTTATCCATGCGATATCGCATCGTCATACGTGTAATACCAAGCTTTCGTGCGGCTTTTGACACATTATATTCGGCCTCTGCCAAAGCTTTTAACAGAATATTTTTCTCAGCTTCATACAATGTCACTTGATTTTGTGTGGCTGAACTAATTTGTGTATAGGCCTGATAATCAGCCAGCGTGTTGTTTGTGACTAAGTCGACAGATTGCGCACCGTTTGGTAGCATGGGGAGTGCCAAGTCAACAGCAGCGATGCGTCCTTGATGGCTTAACAGCATGGCGCGGCTTACCTGATGGCGCAGTTCTCGTACATTGCCAGGCCACTGATATTGCCGAATGCGTTCAACGGCATCTGCTAAAAAAACGGGGCTTGCAAGGCCGTAGCGTTTAGCAGTTTGCGCTGCAAAATGCTTGGAGAGCAAAAAGGCATCATCTTCACGGTCGCGCAGAGGCGGCATGTGAATACTCATCACATTGAGTCTGTAATATAAATCTTGCCGAAAGCGCCCGGCCGCGGACATTTCATGCAAATCGCGATTTGTTGCGGCGATAAAGCGCGCAGGCACAGCACGCTCTTTGGTAGAGCCAAGTCTGCGCACAATTCTGCGCTCTAGCACATTTAAAAGTTTTGCCTGTAAGGTGAGTGGCAACTCGCCGATTTCATCCAAAAAGAGCGTACCATCTTCTGCAGCCTCAATCAGGCCAGGCCTAGCACCTTGCGCGCCAGTAAATGCGCCTTTTTCATGCCCAAACAACTCGCTTTCAATCAGTTCAGCAGGCAAAGATGCGCAATCAATATGCACAAACGGTTTGTCTTTATTGGCACAAGACAAATGCAGTAAGCGCGCTGCGACATCTTTACCCGTGCCAGTTTCGCCACCAATCAATACCGTTGGCGGCACGGTGTCGCTTGAAACCAATCGTGCAATGCGCTGAATCTGCGATTTCACACTTTGTATCGCAACGCTATCCCCTAACAACTCAACACCCTCAGCCGCATGCGCGTTACGCTGGCGTGAGTAATCAAGGCTGTTGCTTTGTACTGCAGCAGCTTCTGCCTTTTGTACTGAAAGTAACAGCTCTTCTAAGTCTATCGGTTTTTTAAGATAGTCAACTGCGCCTAATTTAATGGCATTTACAGCGTCACTCACTTCACCATGGGCCGTCATCACAATCACTGCGGCATTTTTAGCAACTAAATCTGCCAGCAAATCCAACCCATTGCCATCAGGCAGGCGCATATCAAGCAGTACTAAATCAGGTGAAAATTGCTTTAATGCGGCTGCGGCTGCCAACAAACTCTCCACATGCTCACACTCGTAACCTGCTTTTTGCAAGCGGCGCATCACCGCACGGGCAAACAACACCTCATCTTCAACAATCAGAATCTTTGACTGCTGCTTCAAAACGACCGTGGTGCTGCCCTGTGCGATATGCGCTAATTGCAAAATTTTTCCTTGATTGACTACAGTTACTTCTTACCACCAAAATCATAGCGCACGCCAATCCAGCCTGCACGCGGTGCGCCTGGCATCAACATTTTTGATGGTTCATCATCACCAGCAAATACACCGTCTTCAATCCAGTTTTCACCTAACATACCACCAGTGGCATATTCTTTATCGAAGATATTGATGGCTTTAGCAAATACCTGCCAACCGCTATCGCCAAATTTATAGCGTGTGTCTAAGTTAACAACGGTGTAGCCGCCAATTTTGCCGCTATCTTGCACGTGATCAGCATCACCATCATTGGCACGATGCTTATTGTTCTCGTTGCCACGGATATAAACATCTGAGAATGTGTTGATATTGGTACCAATAGACCAATTAGGCGTTGCTTGTAATTGCAAACGCAATTTAAGTGAATGCTCTGGTAAATTGGCTAAACGATCACCTTTATTCACCTGTATTGCATTGCCATCGCTAGTAGAGTTCAGTGAGTTCGTTAACTCTAAGTCTGATTCATAGGTTGCTTTTAAATAGCTATAGCCTGCATTCCAGCTAAAGCTACCGAATGCGCCTGATAAACCTGCATCTAGCCCCATACGGCGGGTTTTACCAACGTTATCAAAATACCCCATACCATTGGTTGCATTAGTTGAGATAAAATGAATATCATCATGATTTTCAGTGCGGTATACCGCTGCTGACCATTTCACATCCGATGTTAAATTACCACGTGCACCTAACTCAAAAGTTTTTGAAACCACTTCATCTAGTGGCGGGTCACCTGCCATTGCGTTAGGTAACTTACAAGGTACATTTGGATTTGCACAGCCCAGTTCCATTGAAGTTGGCGCGCGCATACCCTCATTATAAGAACCATAAACAGACAAGTCTTTGGTTGGTGTAAAGCTCAAACCAATGGCTGGGTTAAAGCGGCTGAAGCTATGATTGCCAGAAAGGGATACATCTTCGTCAGGCGTCAATGGATCACCATCAACATCCTCGAGCGAGCCCTTAGGGTTGATCTTGTCTGTGTTTTTAACTTTAATATGGTTATAGCGGCCAGAAAGTGTTAAATGCAACTGATTTGTCAACGACAAAGTATCAGTTGCAAACACACCCCAACTGCGGGTTTTACCCAGTAAATCCACCTCTGCCTCATCATTTTCAACATCAATACCGTCCACACCACGTGACGCATTGATAATGCCAAACTCAGACGATTGGTTAAATTTCACACGAGAATAATCATAACCTAAACCTACAATCAACTGATTTTGCTTTTCTAACAATGGTTGGTTAAACGCCAATTGCGCATTAAATCCATAGCCCTTTTGGTCAGTGTTACTGCGATTGAGTGCTCCGCTACACAACTCATCTTCATCGCCAGTCCCCAACGGGCAGTCAGCATCATTACCAGCAACCGTACCTGTGGCCAATAAATCATAATCATCGTTAATATCGCCATTTAACGTTTTACGTTTTGATTTACGATAATAAGTATTCGCACTCAATTGCACGTCATCATTCAACCAATGGCTGCCATTTAAATTTAAGAAAGAAAGTGTATTTTTTGTTTGGTCAGGTTTTGTATTAATGGTTTCACGGCCAAAGTCTTCCATCAACTCTTTTTGAATTAAGCCATTACCAATCATATCGTTATCAGCACCCGTATAACTCAGCTCTAAGCGAGATGCTTCGTTTTGCCAGC
>JBARQL010000086.1:0-27460 GCA_049643685.1 Methylotenera sp. | reverse complement strand
TTGAGTTATGTGTTAGTGAATTTGCTGACCGATATGCTCTATAGATTTGCTGATCCGCGTGTGAAGTTTGCGAGTTAGTCGTAATGAAAAAATTTGCCTCATCAATTTTAATTTTTTGGTTACTCGCGATTTTAGTTGGCCGTTTGCTGCAGCTAAATCCCAATGCCATTGATCTAAATGCAATCTTAAACACACCAAACACGCAATATTTATTGGGGGCGGATGATTTAGGACGTAGTATTTTGGCGCGACTTTTACGCGGCGTCGAAGTGTCATTTATCGTAGCGATTGTGGTGACGGCTATCACGATGGTGATTGGCGTATTGGTAGGTTTAATCGCTGGTTTTTACGGTGGTAAAGTGGATCAAATGCTCATGCAAATTACCGATGTATTTTTGGCCTTTCCAGGTATTTTGCTCGCCATTGCTTTTGCCGCAGTGTTAGGGCCTGGTTTAGTAAATTTGATGATCGCCTTAAGTATCACAGGCTGGGTGAGCTATGCACGTTTGACGCGCGGACAAGCGCTAGGCTTGCGCAATCGTCAGCATGTGTTGGCGGCAGAATCACTCGGTGCGAGCGTGCCGCGTATGATTTTCAGGCATATATTGCCATTGTTAGCTTCAATATTAGTGGTGGAGGCCACGTATAGTTTAGCCAGCGTAATGATTGCTGAAGCAACTTTGTCTTTTCTCGGTTTAGGTATACAGGCCCCAAACGCAAGCTGGGGCGCGATGCTACGCGATGGTGTACGCTACATGCTGGTTGCGCCGCATTATGTGCTGATTGTGGGGTTAAGCTTGATGAGTTTGATTTTAGCGATTAATCTAGGCGGTGATTATTTGCGTGATAAGCTAGATGTAAGAACAGAAAAATAGGTTGTTTTAATTAGAGGTAACACATGTCATTAGGCCCCATTATGTTGGATGTTGTCGGCACGGAACTCACCGCTGATGACATTAAAAGATTGCAACACCCATTGGTGGGCGGTGTGATTTTATTTAAGCGTAACTATGAAAATAATGCGCAGTTAAAAGCCCTCACCGCGAGTATTCATGCCGTTCGTCAGCCACCTTTGTTGATTGCGGTAGACCATGAAGGTGGGCGTGTGCAGCGCTTTAGAGAGGGTTTTACCAAAATCCCGCCCATGCGTGAGTTTGGCAAAATTTGGGATACCAATCCTAAAAAAGCCAAAGAGTTAGCCACAGAAGCGGGCTGGATTTTGGCCGCAGAATTACGTGCACATGGCGTGGACTTTAGCTTTACGCCCGTGTTGGATATGGATTATGGCGATAGCTTGGTGATTGGTAATCGAGCATTTCATTTGAATCCACAAGCGATTAACGATTGTGCGTTTGCACTCATGCAAGGCCTTAAAAAAGGCGGCATGGCGGCGGTGGGCAAGCATTTTCCCGGACACGGTTTTGTAGTGGCCGATTCGCACGTCAGTATACCGGTGGATGACCGCGAGTTTGATCAAATTGCCCAGCACGACATGCAGCCTTTCAGATTGCTGATTGATGACGGTATACAAGCCATTATGCCTGCGCATGTGATTTATCCAAAAGTGGATGATAAACCCGCAGGATTTTCATCACGGTGGCTACAAAAAATATTGCGGGAACGTTTAGGCTTTAACGGCGTGATTTTTAGTGATGATTTAAGCATGGAAGCCGCTACCGCAGGCGGGGACGTGACAACTCGTGCGCTTGCGGCCTTAACGGCAGGTTGCGATATGGTGCTGTTGTGCAATCAACCAGCCATGGCTGACGAGCTTTTAGCCAATCTTAAATGGACAATTTCTGCGCAAAGTATCAGCCGTTTAGCGCGCATGCATGGGCAAAAACATCCAGCAAGTTTAGATACCTTGCATGAAAATGGTGAATTTGTGAAAGCGGTGCATCAGGTAGCACAGGTTGGTGTCACTGAAGGCGAGTTATTTGCTTAGTATTTTCATCGTACATTTAAGCAAAAAATGCTGACAAAAATGCGCGTTTTACACAACATTTCTATCACAAAAATATTGTAACATTTACCCCGAGCGAAAGTTACTGCCCTGTGAGCCTTTATTTATAAGGCTTGCAGGGCAGGTTAAGTAATGTTGGGGAATTTTAAGTAAAAAATTCCTTTTTTATGCGCTTTTGACTGTGAAAATTAGGGTCTGTTTTAGAGTAGATTTCATCCAGGTTTTTACCCGAACGCGTGTAGTGTGTTAAACATTCTTACAATTTAAGCCTTGAAACTTATTGTGAAAATCGTTATCTTATCGATACTGCTTTAGGGCAAATTTTTATAAGGAAATAAAATGTCAGATGATATTCAAGTATTAGGCCGTGAAGGCGTAGCCATTGCTACAGAGAACAAAGTATTGCGTAACACATACGCGATGTTGGGCATGACCATGATTCCAACCGTGATTGGTGCAATGGTTGGTATCAACATGAATTTTGCATGGATGATGGCAACCAGCCCAATCATGCTGTTTGTAGGCATTCTTGCTACTGTATACGGCATGACTTGGTTGATTGCTAAAAATGCCAACAACGCTGCTGGTGTGTGGCTACTTTTCGCTTTCACCTTTATTATGGGTGTGTTATTGGGGCCAATTTTACAACATGCCTTACATTTAAGTAACGGCGCACAACTCATCGGTTTGGCGGCTGGCGGCACGGCGATTTCTTTCTTAACATTGGCAGGTATCGCATCTAACACCAAACGTGATTTCAGCTTTATGGGCAAGTTTTTAACTATCGGCATGGTGGTGATTATTGCAGCGATTTTGGCGAACTTCTTCTTTAAAATTCCAGCCTTGTCATTAACGATTTCTGCGGTGGTGGTGATGTTGATGGCGGGTTTCATTTTGTATGAAATCAATCAAATCGTACGCGGTGGTCAAACTAACTACATCATGGCAACCATGAGTATTTATATCAGTTTGCACAATATGTTTACTAACTTGTTGCACTTGCTGATGTCGTTTATGGGCAGTGACGATTAATTCATTCAGGTCAAAAAATAAAACCCGCTTCGGCGGGTTTTTTTATGCGAACTATGCCAACAGTCTGAATTGCACGCATTTATTGTTTGGCTGTTCTGCGCGCCCTAAAAAAATCAGTGAGCAGTGCACCACACGCTTGCGCTAAAACGCCGCCGACCACTTCGGCATGGTGGTTGAGCTTTGGCTCTGCCATTAAATTAACAACACTGCCGCAAGCACCAGTTTTAGCGTCCAGTGCGCCATACACTAGCTTTGCGATGCGTGCATGCTGCATTGCACCAGTACACATCGCACACGGTTCTAGCGTGACGTATAGAGTGCAACCTATTAGCCGATAATTGCCTAAATGCTTTGCTGCCTCACGCATTGCCACTATCTCTGCATGTGCCGTTGGGTCATGCAAACCAATTGGCCCATTACTACCGCGGCCAATAATCTCGCCATCTTTCACTACGATTGCGCCCACAGGGACTTCACCTTGGCTTGCAGCAAGTTTTGCCAGCTCAAGAGCCACGAGCATGTAGTCAATGTCACTTGTGTAATATTTGTCAGAAGGTTGGTTCATGTTGTTTGGTTGTGCTGGTTATTTGGTTATGCTAGGTTTGAAATTGTTAATCATATGTTCAAATTCATTCATTAGCGAATTGTTATCAAGGGCGCTATATTTGCTGTACTGCAAAGTATTGTATGTTTGTGCAATCGCCACAATCTCATTTCGCAGGTGCGGTAACGTAGTCACAACGCGCTGAGCGAATTCTAGCGCACCTTCATGTGGCTGAGGTTGTAAATGCAGTGGTTTGAGCTGACGAATATACTGCGCATAAAGGTGTTGTACAGGACTAACCTTCACTTGGTTTTTCTTGAGTAAAATGATTAACGTCACTGCACCTAACAACATAAATGCACCAATAAGCCAAATCAGCATATCGGTGATGCTCACTTTTTGACCGCTGATTTTACTTAGAAACTCTTTTTGTTTGTTTTCATTATAACCAATCACCCATTGATTCCAGCCGTTGTCGAGGCTATCCCAGCGTAAAATCACTTTGTGAAGGAACGGATAATTTTTGCCTCGTGCCATCATCGGCAGGTTATTAGCTTGTACATTGCCAGTAGCGGATTCGTTGTTCTGCATGGCTTCCACAATGCCTAGCTCAATACGCTCAGGTGCTATGGCGGCTGTGGGGTCAATGCGCACCCAGCCTTTTTCTTGTAGCCAAACTTCAGCCCATGCATGTGCATCAGATTGTCGTACGATTAAATATTGGTCATTGGGGTTGATTTCGCCTCCTTGGTAACCTGTCACCACGCGTGCTGGCACGCCAGCAGCCCGCATTAAATAAACAAAGCTAATAGCGTAATGTTCGCAAAATCCGCGCCTAGATTGAAACAAAAAATCATCAATTGAATCTTTGCCTAACAAAGGCGGGTTAAGTGTGTAAGAAAATTTATTTTCACGGTAAAAGGTAAGTGCATTTTGAATGATGGCTTCAGAACTTAGGCTTTCCCATTGTGCTGCAAGCGCGACAGTGCGGGGGTTGGCGCCATTCTCTAGTTGTAAGCTTAAGTTCGTTTCACGCGTGCTTAGGTGGTTTACCCCTAACTGATAGGTAGTATAAGAAGTCGCTTCATAGCGCGTGCGGGTGTGTACGGGCTCTTTGGCTATGACAGAGTAATCGTGCGTTAGGCTGGCAAAATCTGGAATTTTTGTAGGCATATCTAACATCAGCAACCACGTGAGATGATTGGGCTCTAAGGTAATGCTGTACTCAATCGGAATGCCACTTGTGGAGAGTGTTTCTTGCCGAGAAATGGTTGCTTGATTAACTGCTTCCCAATCGTTATTCAAAGTTGTCCATAACACTGGGCCGCGCCAGTAAAGCTGATTTTGTGGGGGGATTCTATCTTTAAACTTCACCCGAAAAGCGACACTGCCATTTTGTGCTAACTGACTCACTTGATTGAATTTAATCGAGTTGCTGAGCCCTGTTGCACCGCTTGTGCCACCAAAAGCATTTTGTGGCAAACTCCATAATGGGCCTGGAATACGTGGGAACAAGACAAACAGCACCAGCATCAAGGGTATAGATTGCAACAGCATTTTTCCTGAAAGCTTGAGTAGAAAGGGAGTTGT
Organism: Methylotenera sp.; assembly: GCA_049643685.1. GTDB lineage: Bacteria > Pseudomonadota > Gammaproteobacteria > Burkholderiales > Methylophilaceae > Methylotenera. The sequence continues at coordinate 22,331 of JBARQL010000086.1, read as the reverse complement.
TTGAGAGTGATTGAGATTGATTTGAATGAGCGCGGCGGTCAGCAGCGCAAGTGGTGGAATGCTCAATATAAACGTGAGCATGGATTGATTAAACAAAAATAAATTACCCACCACAAAATAGCCCAAAATTACAACAATCATGTAATCACGTACTGTTTTGGTTTCCAATAGTTTGAGTGACAACATGGCCATGAACATCGCTAAACCGGCTTCACGGCCGAGCATGCCGCCAAAAGTGAAAATAATGCCTAAACCAAGCAATATCGTAATGGGAACGAGTACGTAAAGTTTCGGCATAGGCCATTGTCTAACTTCAATTAAATAGCGCCAGATGCCAAAAATACTACTGAAAATAATGACCCAAATTGGCAAATTGCCAGCGTGTAAGGCTAGAATTAAAGCTAGCGTGAGCAGCAACCAATTGATGTGCAGTGTTTTTGAAGGTTCCATCATAGCAAGGCGAGTGCTTGCAAACAGCGATGATAATGGTGCGCATCGCTATTGGGTTGAAAGGTACTTGAGGGTAGAATTAAGCCAAATACTTGTTGCGCGGCATACGCTTCAATCACAGATTTTGTCAGTAAGGAAATACGTTCTTCAAATGGCATGCCTTGTGTAGAAGCCCAATCAAACCATACAATTTCTTGTGCATTACCGCTATATTGTTTAGTGAATAGCCCGATGCCACGGCTAGAAGCCTTCCAATCCAGGCGGCTCGGCGCGTCGCCTATTTGGTAGGTTTTATGTCCATTGAAGTCATCGTCGCCTTGCTGGGTTGGGTGTGGGGCGTTGGATGCGCCACCTTCGCTGAGACTGGAGGCTAGGCACCTTTTTTGGCTAGGGCTAGCATACACCATGATTTTGAGCGGATGGTTAATCACTGCCCAGGCATGAAATAACCCGAGTGGAAATTCTGTATGCAGAATCAACCGAGGCATGGTTAACCAACCGCGTTGTTGCGTCAACAGTGGCACGCTAAAAGCTTGTGTCCCATTTGCGGGGATATCTTCTGAGCTGGCTTGTTGTTGGTCAAAATGAGCGACGATACTATGGCGTTGCCGATTTTTATGTTCATTGACTTTGAAATTTACCAAAGCGTGTTCGCCAGCGAACACCGGCTTAGCGCCTAGAATTTCCACTTCAAGATGAGCAAAATTAAGCCATGTATGCAGCATCCCAATAACGCCTAGTGAAGCCAGCAAAAATGTGAGGTAGTGGCCTAAACTGAGGGAATAATTAATTGAACCCAGCAGTAAAAGAAATACCATCAATGCATAAACCAAGCCCCAGCGCGTCGGGATGATGTAAATTTGGCGTGAACCTAATACCGCAATATTATGACTGCTGTTCGACACGCGAAACCACTGTTGCCACCAGCTACGCTTCCAAAAAACCAGCGGCCAAATATGTTTAAGCATAGGTAAACTAACCAGTCTTATTTATCGAATACTGACACTATCTAAAATTTGTTTCGCTGTATTACGATGGTCACTGGAAGGTAAGCGATGCCCAACAACGCTAGGCAATACCGCTTTAATGTCTTCAGGAATCACAAAATCTCGCCCCTCGCACATGGCCCAAGCCCGCGCACATTGCAGCAAACCCAGACTTGATCTAGGTGAAAGCCCAGTTGTGAAATGTCCGCGGGTGTATTCAACCACAGCTTGCAGATAATCTAACAACTCTTCTGATACATGAATTTTGCTCACGGCCTGTTGCAGGGTAATCAATGAAGGCGCATCACATATCGCTTTCACTTGGTGTGCAATGGCGCGCCCACCTTGATTTTTAAGCAAAGCCCTTTCGGAAGCGTGGTCAGGATAACCTAAACTTATGCGCATTAAAAATCTGTCTAGCTGTGATTCTGGTAGCGGGAAAGTGCCAATATGATGCGTTGGGTTTTGGGTGGCAATCACAAAAAAAGGCTGAGGCAATGGGTAGGTATTACTGTCAATGGTCACCTGTGCTTCTTCCATCACTTCCAGCAGAGCACTTTGCGTTTTAGGCGTGGCACGGTTAATTTCATCTGCCAACAATACGTTGGTAAAGACCGCGCCGTGGTGAAACTTGAAGCTAGCTGAGTTTCGGTCATACACTGAAACGCCCAATATATCGGCAGGCAATAAATCACTGGTAAATTGCACGCGCTGAAACTTTAGCCCTAGCACGTGCGCCAGTGTATGGGCTAGTGTGGTTTTGCCCATGCCTGGTTGATCTTCAATTAACAAATGACCGCCCGCCAAAATGCATGAAAGCGCCAGTTTGATTTGTTCGTCTTTACCTAACACCACTGCTTTAACTGCGGCGAGAATTTGATTGGTTAAGTTTTTCATGGGAGTTCTTATGATTTGAGATAATTTTAGAATTGGTGTGTGTGGCTAGCGTAGAAAGCCATTAAGAGGTTCATGTTAAATTTGAAGTTATTTTACATGGTTTACGATTATTATTTACCAGATTAAGCGATGCGCTCAATGCAACTACTAAAGGGTTTAATGACCAAACCGCTCGTTGTAATGGCTTTATTCCACACTTTATTTAGGGCCATAAATTGCTTGGCAAGTCATTAAAAACGCTTACAATCATTGTATTGCATGGTTGAACAGGCTCTCGTGCAAACTTTGTGGAAATGACGAATGGCTCTTTATGGTCGCTATTAGAAAATCTCAAGAACGCGGTTACGCTAATCACGATTGGCTAAAGAGTTATCATTCTTTTTCATTTGCAGATTATTACGATGTGGCGCACATGGGTTATTCAGCGCTACGCGTGATTAACGAAGATAAAATCGCCCCAGATAACGGGTTCGGCATGCATTCGCATCGTGATATGGAAATTATCACCTATATGCTTGCCGGTGAGCTGAAGCATCAAGACAGCATGGGTAACGGCTCAGTGATTCGTGCGGGAGATGTACAGCACATGACTGCTGGCACGGGTGTCAGGCATAGTGAAATCAACCCTTCATCTGAGACAGAAGCACATTTATTGCAAATCTGGATTATGCCAGCGCGGCCAGATTTGCTGCCAAGCTATGCGGAAAAACATTTCACCGCAGAACAAAAACACAATCGCTGGTGTCTGATCGCTACACCAGGTGGGCGTGAGGGAGCAATTACGATTCAGCAAGATGTGAGTATCTATGCCACCTTGCTGGATAAAGATCAAACCATCTGTAGAGTAATGGTTGATGAACGCTGCGCTTACTTACAACTTATTTCGGGTGAAGTGCTTTGTAATGGGACGTTGCTAGCAGCAGGTGATGCCGCGAAAATCGAAATTGAACAACAGATAGAAATTAAAGCGCAATCGAATGCAGAATTTTTATGGTTTGATTTGCCTAGGGTTTAGGTCGTTACTGAGTAAGATTTAATATCAGATTTATTTAGACATATAGAATAGAGGGGACAGTATGAAACACAAGATGATTGTCACATTTTTGGCTTTGTTTTTTAGTCACGCGTCTTTCGCAGCGGTGGAGATTTATAAAATTGACCCTGCGCATAGTTTTGCCAATTTCAGCATTCGACATGTCGTGTCAAAAACATCAGGAAGCTTTAATGATGTTCAGGGCGTGGTCAAGATCGACCGTGACAATTTGGTTAATTCAAGTGTTGATGCCAAAATTAAGGTAGCCAGTATCAGCACAGGGCATGCCAAGCGTGATGCGCACATTCAAAAACCGGAATATTTAGATGCAGTTAATTTCGGCGAAATCAGTTTTGTGAGCACAAAAATTGAAGCCAAGTCTGCCACAGAAGGTGTAATGACAGGCAAGTTTACCTTGCATGGCATCACAAAGGAAATGCGTATTCCATTTAAAGTACTTGGTTTTGGCAACGACCCTTGGGGTGGAGAACGCTCCGGTTTTGAAGCGCATACCACTATTAAAGCCTCAGAGTTTGGTTTTGAATGGATGAAAAAGGTAAACGCCCCAGTGGGCGATGATATAGAAGTCACGCTATTGATTGAAGGTGTGAAACCTACCGTAGACGCAAAAGCCAAATAACACTTAAAAGCGAATCGCAAAAAATAATCCAATATAAATGGGGTAATCGCATGGCTACAGATTTATTTTCACCGACCAAGCTGGGCAGTATCGCACTGAATAACCGTATTGTGATGGCGCCACTTACCCGCAACCGAGCTGGTAAAGATGGTGTGCCGCAAGCCATGAATGTAACCTACTACGAGCAGCGGGCTTCAGCCGGGTTGATAATTACAGAAGCGACCCCGATTTCAGCTATGGCGCATGGTTACCCAGGTCTTCCTGGTATTTATACTGATGCCCAAGTGACAGGCTGGAAAAAAATCACCGATGCGGTGCATGTTAAAGGCGGCAAAATTATCATTCAATTGTGGCATGTGGGGCGCATTTCTCATCCAAGTTTGTTACCGAATGGGACATTGCCAGTCGCGCCATCCGCTATTAAACCTGCGGGACAAGCCTTTACCTATCAGGGTTTGCAAGATTTTGTCACCCCGCGCGCTCTAGAAGCTCACGAACTGCCCGCCATTGTGCAAGACTACGTACATGCCGCCCAATGTGCATTAGCCGCAGGTTTTGATGGCGTAGAAGTGCATGCCGCGAATGGCTATTTGCTGGATGAATTTTTGCGCGACGGCAGCAATCAACGTACCGATGACTACGGCGGCAGCATGGAAAATCGCGCACGATTTCTAATACAAGTGGTTGAAGCCGTTGTGCAGGTGGCTGGTGCGGATAAAGTCGGCGTGCGGCTCTCACCCGTCAATCCATTTAACGATATGCATGATAGTAACCCGCAGGCGTTATTTGAGTATGTGGCCGATGCGCTTAATCGTTTTAATTTAGCTTATTTGCATGCGGTAGAAGGGGGGATTCATGGCGGCGGAATTGCTGATCCGTTTGACTTTTCCGCATTCCGCAAACGGTTTAAAGGTAGCTATATCGCCAATTTAAGTTATGACAAAGCGCGTGGCAATGCAGCAATCGCAAGCGGGCATGCAGATGCGATTGCCTATGGCGTGCCATTTATCGCCAATCCAGATTTGGTTGAGCGCTTTAAACAGAATGCACCTCTCAACGCGGCAGATGCCAATACCTTTTACGGCGGCACAGAAAAAGGCTACACCGATTATCCATTTTTAAAGGCTTAACTATTTTGAGGCATAAATAACATGCATAAACCCGCCCAAACACAAGTGCCTATTGCAGAACTCATTGCCAACCGCTGGAGCGGCCGTGCCTATGATGCTAATAAGCCCGTTACCCACACCCAAATCATCGCCTTGCTAGAGGCTGCGCGCTGGGCGCCTTCCTGCTATGGCGACCAGCCTTGGCGTTTTTTGGTGTGGGATAAACAGATGAACATAACGGCATGGCAACAGGCATTTGACTGCTTAATGCCAAGCAATCAAAGTTGGGTGAAAGAGGCGCCGTTGTTATTGCTGGTCTGTGCGGATTCATTATTTGGGCATAATCAACAACCCAACCGCTGGGCGCAATATGACACAGGGGCAGCGGCAGAGAATCTATGCTTACAAGCCGAAAATATGGGGCTGATGGCGCACCAAATGGGCGGATTTAACCCAGAATTGGCACGTGAAAAATTTGCTATCCCAATTCAATTCACTTTGATGGCGATGGTGGCCGTGGGCCATCCTGCGGATATTGCAACGGTAACTGGCGAAGCGCTCACACGCGAAACCGCCGAGCGAAATCGCAAACCACTTGCTGAGTTGTTTTTTGCCGAAAGCTGGGGAAAGCCGGTAGTGTGATGACTCCTAAGTGACTTCAAAGCGGTTTCAAAAATCACATTTTTTGCTAAATTTAACTACACTTTCTAAACGCTGCCCTGCGAGCCTTCATTTATAAGGCTCGCAGGGCAGAATTTTTTTATCGGAGAAAGTTGTACGAAATTAAATCATGTTTTGTATCACCGAAAGGGTGCCATTTCATAGGATAATTGAACGGAAAGTATAGAGCCGTATGAATGAATCAGCACCAGAAAATTCATGGTAAAACTTAACTTAACAACACGCGTCTGCTACACTCTTGGTTTTATATAATCGCATTGAATTGAAGGCAAAACCATGGCTGTTGTTACCCTGACAAAAGAAAACTTTAAAGAAACTATTGAAAAAAACCCATTTATCATCGTTGATTTTTGGGCGCCTTGGTGTGAGCCTTGTGTGACATTTACGCCAGTGTTTGAAACTGCTGCCAATAATAACCCTGATATTCTGTTTGGCATGGTCGATACCGAACAAGCACCAGAAATTGCGGAGTATTTTGAAGTGACGAAAATCCCAGGTATTTTGGTGATTCGTGAGCAAGCGGGGATTCATGCGCAACAAGGTGAAATTGGTGCGCCTGCCTTTGATGAAATTATTAAATGGGCGCGTGAATTTGATATGACGCCAGTGCGCGCCTATTATCAGGATGAAGCAAAGAAAGCGCATTAAACTTAAATAAAGAAGTGGTCTTTATATGACATGCCCTGCAAGCCTTTATTGATAAGGCTTGCAGGGCATTGTTTTTGGCTCGGAGATTTTTGGTCAGTGAATAGTGGTTTTTACAACGTTATGAGGTCACCAATTTGAATAGGTAATACGCGCCTGCCGCCATCATGATGATCATGGGTAATTCGCCACTTTTCTTGATTTCGCCTTTACCTTTAGCGCTTATCATGTAATTAAGTAACCACAGCCCAAAAATAATCACCGGAATAAACATCATATGGGTAGTGGTGTCAAATAGCCATCCTAGCGTTTTTAATAGCAAGCCGTCATCTTTGAAAAACTCCATGGCGATGCCAGCAATTCCAGCCAAAACTAAACCCATGCGTATCATCGCAATCAGCACGCTGAATTTGCTCTCAGGCTGTATATCTTTGTTTTTTAAATATTTGTTTGGATCTACTTTTTGATTTGGATTCTTTTGTGCCATATCAACTCCCTGTGATCAATGCCTAGTTTAACCCTATGGTTATTAAAGCTAAGTTGCTTAATTATTAGCCGTCAAATACTTACTCGGATCCACCGATTTACCTTGACGGCGAATCTCAAAGTGTAATTTGACTGAGTTGCTGTCTGAATTACCCATTTCAGCAATTTTTTGGCCGCGCGCAATTGGCTGACCTTCCTTCACTAGAATTAAACTATTGTGCGCATAAACCGATAAATAAGTCGCATTATGTTTAATTATCACCAGCTTACCATAGCCGCGTAAATCTGAGCCACTGTAAATCACCTTGCCAGGCGCAGCAGCATTGACCGCTTGGCCTGCGATGCCTGCAATATCAATTCCTTTGTTACTGGCTTCGTTAAAATTCGCAATGACTTTGCCTTTGGTAGGCCAGTTCCATTCCATGTCTTCGGGAGATTCAATGCTGGGTTTTACTTCTGGTTTAGTTTCTGGCTTACCCTCAGGTTTGATTTCTGGTTTTACGCCAGACTCAGCGTTGGTAGGGGTAGTAACCGTCGTTGTCACACTGCTAGGTTTTGTAATCACAGCTTTTGCTGCAGGGAGCGGTCTTTTAAAAGACTCTTCACTATAAGGTTCGCGAATCGCTTTTGGTTCAGCGATTGCAATCACTATCGGTGGCGCTACCGTAGTAGCGGTAGTGCCAACGGATTCAGGATTAATAGGGGTGATGACAACACCATCGTCATTTGCTTCTGGCTGGTTAGATTGCGAATCTGTTTGGTTAGGCCTAGTTTCACTGCCGGCCCCAGTGGTATTCACGCCACCACCCGCAACTTTTTCTTTTAAAGTTTTTAAATTTAATTGTTGACCGACTCGAATAGGGTAAGGGGCAGCGATGTTGTTCGCTTGTGCAATATCTTTATAGTAGTAGCCAAGTTCAAGGCCAATGCTGAATAAATTATCGCCTTTTTTAACGGTATAAGTATCTGGGCGCCAATCGCCAGGTTTGTAGGTTGGCCTGTTGGCGGTTGAAGCTTTCGGCGTACTTGAAGTTTCTGTCTTGCTGGAAACTTCAGGTTTACTTGGCTTTGCTGGCGCACGATCTATCACGGGCGCAGGTGGGTTGCTTCCACAGCCTATCAGACTTGAGATTAAACATACTAGGGAGATAACATGGGTTGTATTCAATGTGGATTTTTTCAACGGGTGGTTTGGCATGCTTAACTGACACCGCCCAGCAATGGGACAAATTTGACAGGTTCGAGTTTGGTTTGGCGATAATCTTGCTCAGATCTGCGCTCAACTAAGATGAGAGTTTGCTCTTCAATGCCAACAGGAATCACTAAACGCCCGCCGATTGCGAGTTGGTCCAACAGGTCTTGCGGAATATGGCTAGCAGCCGCAGTGACGATAATGCCATCAAATGGCGCGAATTCTGGCAAACCCATAGTGCCATCAGAATGACCCAATTTAACATTCACACATTTGAGTTCACGCAAATGTCCGCGGGCTTTCATCACTAATGGACGAATACGTTCAACGGAATAAACTTCCTTTGCCAGCTTAGAAAGCACCGCAGTTTGATAGCCGCAACCTGTACCGATTTCCAGCACTTTTTGTAACGGTTTGCCGTTACGTAAAATCTCAGACATGCGTGCCACAATATAAGGTTGTGAAATGGTTTGACCAAAACCAATCGGCAGTGAAACATCTTCATAAGCGCGAATAGAAAGGGCTTCATCCACAAAAATATGGCGAGGTATGGCTAAAATCGCGGAAAGCACGACTTCATCTTGAATCCCTTGTTCACGTAATCGTGCCAGCATGCGGTCACGAGTACGCAGGGACGTCATCCCGATACCTGATTGTGTAGGTGTTTTTGCTAAAGCCACTTTATTGGTTCCACTATTTGTTTTGTTTCACACGTTGTCAGTTTGTTTCACTCATTGCATTTTAATTGAGCTAGCTTCTTAGCCAATCCTTGATGTCCATCAGTTGAGCGTGATTGGTTAAATCTACTTGTATGGGCGAGATGGAGACTTTATCGTTAGCTACTGCATAAAAATCCGTACCTTCGCCGCCATCATACGGTAATCCTGCAGCGCCTACCCAATACACTGTTTCATTGCGTGGCGTTTTAAGTTGAACCACAGGTTCAGCCTTATGACGTTTGCCTAAGCGGGTGACTACAGTGCCTTGCAGTTCACTGTAGGGAATATCAGGAACGTTCACATTCAATAAAGTGGGCGAGCTGAAACCATGTTTTTGGTAATGTTGCACGAGTTCAACCGCCACTCTTGCGGCAGTTTCAAAGTGCGTAGAGTTGTGCTGAGACATCGAAACGGCAATTGACGGAATACCCAGTAAATAGCCTTCCATTGCTGCTGCAACGGTGCCGGAATAGATTGTATCATCGCCCATATTGGCCCCATCATTAATGCCGCTAATGACCATGTCCGGCATGGTGTCCATGAGCCCTGTGAGTGCAATATGCACACAATCCGTGGGCGTGCCATTCACATAAAAAAAGCCATTGGCTGCTTTACGCACACTTAACGGCCTATCGAGCGTCAATGAATTGCTGGCGCCACTACGATTGCGCTCTGGTGCCACCACGGTAATATCAGCGAGCTTGGCAATGTGTTCAGCGAGAATATTGAGACCAGGCGCAAAATAGCCATCGTCATTCGATAAAAGTATTTTCATTGGTTACTGACTTAAGAATATTCTCATAGGGTTGGTGATAAATTTATGGGTTTGATTATAATTTATTGCGTATTGCTATTCTACTAGCTTGTAAAAGGCTTTCGCGTGAGTTTTGCATAAAAAATTGCGCAAATAAAAAAGATAACCGTCAGCACCACTTCCAGAAGCGCCAATTGTGTAGAGAGTCCGGAATCCGCCCAAGCACGGACGACACCTTCCGTAAAATAAAACAAAATAAACATACCTGCCCACTGATAGGTATAGCGTTTGCCATGCAAAATGCCAGATAGAGGCAATAGTAGCGGAACAGTTTTTAGCATCAGCATACTGCCATTGGGCCTGAGAGGTGCTAAGACGGTTTCCCACAACAGGCATAGTATAATCAGCGCAATGAGGCTAAGTGTAGCGCCAAGCCTTAATTTCTGAATCAGGCCTATTTGATTCATGGTTTGCTTGCTTTTGACATCTCTACCAGAGTAGCTCGGGCGGATTGCGCATCATGAATAGGGCGTTCAAAATTAAAACGTAGAGTCTGTGTTTGATCAGGACTCAAAACAACTTTGACATCAAACCCATCGCAATCAATGCCGAGCATTTGGGCATGCGTAGCCTCTGCGCCATGAAAGTGTTTACTGTAGGCAATTAAACTGTGTATGTGATCCGTATTCATGTGTTCAATAATAGAAGTTTCTTGGCTGGCAAGTTGATTATTAGCAGCCGTTTTTTCGGTTAGACTGGTTCCAGAAAGACTATCCCCAGTCACCCAGCCCATTTTGCCAAACCCGGCGATATAGCGGACCTGAGCAATTTCAATCCGGTAGAAATTAAAATCATGCATCTCAAAATAGCCGGCAGCTTGTGGGAGATAACGACAATAACGGGCGCGCAAATCTGCATCCTCTTTATCGATTTGTTTGGCTTCACCAAGCAGCGTTAAGCGCGCGTTCGCTTGCAAATCGTCATCACCAGCAAATACTAATAATGCAACTTTGGGGTTGGCGATGATGTTTTTTGTGTGTTCAGCAAGGGTGCTGATTAAGATTACCGGACAACCGCTGTGGTCTAATACAAAAGGCGCGACTGAGCCAAATGGGTAGCCAGCAAACTTTGCTGAAAAGGTTGAAAGTACGCCGCTTTGCGTGGTGCGTAAAAATTGTAAGGCTTCTTTGGCTAAACTCATTTTTTTCTCAAGTAGATAATTTTAATGCAATTTCAGCCAATCGCTTGCCTAAAGCTAAACACAATTTACGCTCATCCGCACTCATCGGTTTGTCATCCATCGCGCCGCCTACATGGCTTGCACCATAAGGCGTACCGCCAGATTGCGTACTGGATAACTCAGGCTCCGAATAAGGTAAGCCCACCATCAGCAAGCCATGGTGCAAGAGTGGCAACATCATGGTGAGTAACGTGCTTTCATTGCCGCCGTGCATTGAGCCAGTTGAGGTGAACACTGCCGCAGGTTTGCCGATGAGTGCGCCGTTAAGCCAAAGGGCAGTTGTGCCATCCAAAAAATATTTCATTGGTGCCGCCATGTTGCCAAAGCGGGTGGGGCTGCCGAGGGCAATACCTATACATTCTTCTAAATCTTGCAGCTCAACGTACGGGTCGCCATCAGCAGGAATATCCGCCTCGGTGGCTTCGCAATTATTTGAAACTTTCGGCACAGTACGAATGCGCGCTTTGATTCCCATTACACTTTCAATGCCGCGTGCAATCATTTGAGCCATTTCACGAACGGCACCGCCTTGGGAGTAATACAGGATTAGAATTTCGTTCATTTCTTGGATTTTTCTCTTATTAAAATTCTCATATTATCTCTAACCACTTCAAATAGTTCGATTGCCGATACAAGGTCACTCAGCTTTTTGTACCCGTATGTTCGTGGGTCAAAATCTGTCGCTTGCTTTTCAATACTACTGCCTACGCCACCAAGTTGTGCCCATCCAGTCTCATCTGATGCAATTTCAATTGCAGAGCGTATTAATGCAATCAGTTTTTTGTTAGCAATTAATTCTTGAGAGGTTTTTTTAATGACAGGCAAAAGCGTGTTTACTTCAGAAGCTAAGGCGCTATTGGGTTTCGGTTCAGTAGTCACTTTTGACTTATCTTGTACCGCATTGGAAATGCTAGCGTCTGTTACTTTATTCTGTAACAAATTTTCAAAGTATATAAATTTATTACAAGCTGCCCTTAATGATTCAGGCGTTTTCCTTTCTCCAAAACCATATACAAATTTACCGGATTCACGAAACCGAATGGCCAGTCTTGTAAAATCGCTATCGCTGGAAACAATACAAAAGCCATCTAATGGTGCCGTGTAAAGTAAGTCCATCGCATCAATGATAAGCGCGCTATCGGTAGCATTTTTACCTTTTGTATTGGCATATTGTTGTATGGGTTGAATAGCATGTTTAGGTAATATTTCCTTCCATCGGCTTAACTGGCTTTGCGTCCAGTCTCCATAGATACGCCTAACGCTTGCATCACCAAATTTAGATATTTCTTCAAATAATTCATCAATAATTGGAATCACGTTAAATGTATTGTCGGCATCGATCAGAACCGCTAATCGAGCATTACTTTTATCAGCATTCATTTTTATTTAAGCCCAAACTTTATTTGAAGCTAAAAGTATACAACACATCTACCGCACTTTCGGTGCCAGCTTCTGCCCTGACTGACCAGCGCGAGGAGACGTTGTAGGTGAGGCGTGCGACATCTAACAGGCCGCTAATGCTTTTTACGTAATTCAAATAAAGTCGTGAAGTAAGACGTTTGCCAAATACGAGTGAAGCACTGCTGGCATCACCTCCTGAAAAGCTCAGTTCATCTAAGCCGGCGGCGCGGGCAAGCTGAGTTTGCAGTGGCACAGATTGTCCTTGTGACAATATTGCCCCTGCCGCAAGTGATAATAAGCCGTAATCATTTTTAGTGGTTTGATCCATGCCGTGGCCAAGCACTAACCATGAAAGTTTTTCACTATCAGCTACAGAGGGGTCTGAAACAAGTTTGGTGGCGGGATATTGTGCGCGGCCAGTAATCTCTACGCCCGCATTCACGGGCTTGCTGTTGCGCATGGCGCGGAAATTGACGCCAGGATTATCAACGGTACCATTAAAGTTTAAAATGCCTCGTTCTATGGTCAATACTTGACCATAAGCCATGTAGGTACCACTTTTGACTTGTATGCTGCCCTCTGTGTGCGGGCGATATTGGGTTAAGCCAGTGAAGCTGAGAGTGCCCGTTAGCTCAGCATCTAAACCACGCCCGCGTAATTTAAAAGCATCGCCCAAGCGAATGCGCAAGCCGTTAAGTAACACTCGTAGCGCTGGTTCTGGCAGAGTATCCGTCTGGCCAAGTATGACGACATCATCTCCTAGTACAGGAGTATCTTCATTGGCGAGCTCTGCAAGACCTTTGTTGACAGTGAAATCTCCAGAAATTGTGAGCAAGTCATCAGCGAGGGTTGTATTGCCAGTGCCGCTGAGCACCAAAAGCCGATCCGCGCGTGAAATTACGGTAAATTTGTCCGCAATCCAGGCTAAATCGACCGTCGGTTTGCCTTTTTCTAGACGTATTACACCACTCGTTTTTACAAGGCCTTCACCGCCACGCCATGAGGCTTGTTTGACAGAAAGTTTGTCATTTTCAAAATTAGCTTCTAGAGTGCCCTCTTTCAGCGTGACTCCTTCCGTAGGTAAAGAAAATTGCAAGTTTTTTGCAATGACATTTCCACTTAAATTGGGTGCTTTGAGGGTGCCATTGCCCGCGACTGCGAGTTTCACTTCGCCGTCAATATCTGCATCCATCAGCGAGGTGGGTAGGGGTAGCCAGGCGAGTGTGTTTAGCTGGGCTTGGCCTGTTAAAGCGAAAGGCGAGGTGGCTAATAAGCCATAACCCGCATCGTTTTTGGTCAGGGTAGTAGAGGCAATCGCTTCTGCGTTGCCAATGCCGCGCCCGCTGATGTTGGCGCTTAGTGTGACTTGGTTATTGGAAATGTTTATCGCTGCTTTAGCAACATCCAAGCGCAGCGGTTTGCGAGTGCCGCCTGCGACTATCATCGTTAAATCCCCAGCTTCACGCCAAAAACTTAAACTGCCATTTAGACTTTCATTGGAGGTGACATTCCATTGTCCAGCAAAAGTGGCATCACCTTGCATGGTGTCTGGTAAGTGTAGAAAGCTACGCGGTAAATCGTCTAGGGTCAATTGTTCGAGATGACCTTTGCTAGCAAATTCATTGCCACTCAATTGTATTTGCTCAATCAAGGCATGGCCTTTCGTGAGTTGAATATTCGCTTTTTCAAGCGTAAAGCCAGTAGCATCAAAGCTGAGCGGGGCTGGTGCTGTGAGTGTAATCGGCGTTTTGCCGTCATACACCAAGCTTTCCAGCATGCCTTGCCATTGAATTTTAGTTAAGGAAGCATTGTGAATAAGCGCACCATGTAACTTACTTTCGAAGGTAAACGGTTTACTTTTTGCTGGTGGATTGGGCTTACCTTGTGCCGCAATTGTTAGCCGATGGTTGATTTTTGTGCCTTGCAAGCTTAATTGAGCATCCATTAAAGGGTGCTGACCATATTGCAAGTCAACTGCCTTGAATTCGCCTGTTACTTTTCCATTTTCTTCAGGCATGAGCATCGCTTGCCCTTCTAATTGCGCGGCTTTTATTCCTTGAGGCAAACGTAAGTGTTGCGCAGAAAGATTAAATCGTAAGGCGAAATTATCGATAGCACCTTCTAGTGTACCTTCGGCGCGAGCAGTGCCTGCATAATCACTCCCTAATTTACCTAAATCGGGCAAATCAGCTTGCCAGTCAATACGGCTATCTGTTTTGCCAAGGCTGCCGTTAGCTTTGATATTGTTATTTGCTAGTGCTGCTTGAAAATCAATATTGCGGATTTTAGGGGTTTGATTGGAAGTTCCTACAAGTTGTAATTTACCTGAGCCTGTTAATGTTTGATTTTGCCATTGGCTGTCATGCGTGGCGAATTGCAGCTCGATATTGGCTTCCGGTAATAGCTGGCCTTCTAGGGTGGTATCAATATTAAGCTTTGCTGCAGGGTAATTTCCTAAGCGTTCCGGGCGTAGTTCAGTAATACTCGCATTCATTAAAATCTGGTAATTGTCGGATAAGCCTACATTTCCTTTCGCTGAAATCAACGCTGCTGGAGAAGCTTTATTCTCGCCATCCTGATAAAGCGAAAATTTCCCATCAAGTTTTGCCAGCATCATCGTGCTTTCAAATTGCAGGGAATTGAAGTCGCCGGAAAGTTTAGCTTTTACATCGTATGGCATGTTGTGAACGGCTTGTTTGATAGAAGCAACACCAGACAATGCAAATGGTTTTGTGGTCTCCATTTTTAGCGATATTGCCGCCTCACCCCAAGGCGTGCCTGCGTTGAGTTGACTTAAGTGTATTGATTTTGTATCGGCGTCTAGTTCAAATTTTACTTTGCTAAAGGTGCGTGTAGTTTCGCCATTGATTACCAGTAGTTCGGCTACTTCTGCCTGCCGAATGCTGATTGGAAAAGGCAGTTTTATGCGTTCCGGTAGGCCAGAATTGCCAGTTTTTTTTGTGCTATTATTCACGGTAATAATGAGTCGTTTAGCACGCACTTTGTCCACCAGCATTTTGCTATCACCAAAGGGAGAAAGCTGCCAGCGTGCCTCTAATTTTTCAAGTTTTAAATGAATACCTTCTAAATCAATGCTAAAAGTATCTAAGCTAGAAGTGGCACTAATCGACATGTCGCCGCGGGCAGGCATCATGCTTAGCAGGCAAAACAGCATTGCTAAACCAATCAAACGCAAGTATTGATTGCAGCGTAACATCAAAATGCTACCCCGATATTAAAGTGCAAGCGATAATCGCTCACATCTTGTCCATAAGCTACATCAGCACCAATCGGGCCTAGCGGGCTTTTCCAGCGTACGCCTAACCCGTAACCATAAACGGGTTTTAAATCTTGCCAACGGTTCGCCGCATTGCCTACGTCAATAAATGCGGCGGCCCCCCACTGATTGGTCAGCCACTGTATGATTTCAATGCTGCCAGTGGCTAAATATTTTCCGCCTACAATTGCATCGCCTTCTTTAACTCCTAAGCTTTGAAACGCATAGCCCCTCACAGATTGATCACCGCCTGCTCGAAATAGAAAGGCCTCTGGCGCACTGTTTTTACCATTGACCATGCCGAATTCAGCACGACCGATGAACTGTGTGCTACTGGTGATGGGATAATAGGCCTGCGTTTTAATATAGCTATGCAAAAAGCGCCCATTAGAAAGTGCATCGAGCGGTGCTACCGCGAATTGTGCGTTAAATAGGTAGCCTCGCATTGGCGCCAGATCGTTATCTGTACGTCTGAGTGTGATGCCATAATTGAGCGTGCCGACTTTTTTGGTGGTGGTTTCACCACCATCCACATCCTGTTGTTCGACTAGGTAATTCGCGGCGATGTACTGTTCACGTTTACGCGAACCCCAAGTGCGCTTAACACCAACTTGGCTGGCGGTTACCGTTTGACCTTCGAATGCAGTGCGGTTTAAGTCACCGCTGACGCTATCTCGATAACCCTCGCGCGTAATGGGCAACTGTATTTGACCACCAATAAACTGGGCCTTTTGCTCAATTTTCAGGCTGCTGAAAAGCCGCCAATTACGATTCATAAAATCAAGGTCATCATAGGTGAGTTGAACGCGCGCGCCAGTATTAGTGCTGTAACCCGCGCCTATGCCAACTTTGATGCTTTTATTCTCTTCTACCACCACTTTAATGGGGGCGTGGTTATTTTCTGGGTTGGCTGATTCCAAGTTAGCGGACTTAGTTTCTGCCGTAACCTCAACGTTCTTAAAATAGCCACTTTCCTGCAAGCGTGTTTGAAAAGTCAGCAAATCGGTTTGGCTGTAAATGCTGCCAGGTTTGATTGGGTTAAGGTTTTTAACGACACTATCCGAGTAGCGATCTAATCCTTCAATGTTAAGTTCACCAAATTGCACCACTGGGCCACTATCCACTTCAACCGTGAGTGCAACGGTGTGTGATTCCATATTGACTTCAGCTTTGCTGTTATTGATGCTGGCGTTTGGGTAGCGTTCTACCAGCAGACTGGTCAGTAATCTACGTTTGGCTAAAGTCCAATATTCCTGTCGAAAGGTTTCACCGATGGGCAGTAGCCATTCTTTTTGGAGCTCGTCGATGCTGGGGGATATTTTCTTTTCTTGTTGGGTGATCGCGCCTGAAAATCGTATATCAACCTTGTTGATTACTGCTGGTGCACCAAGATCAACAGCTAACCTGGCAATGGAAGCATCGCCTTTTTTGTCTAATGCTGTGGTGATGCTTGGCGAAAAATAGCCTTCAGTTGCAAGCAAGTTTTTGACGTCTTGAGGCGCAACACTTAATAAGCGTTGCCATTCGATGAGTGTTGTACGCGGATTATCACGCCATTTAATGAGTTGCAGATGCTTTTCCAGCAGCGCTTTGATTTGCGTTTGGTTGGTATCGGCGTTCTGGCTAGATACAACAATTTCAACTTGAAACTGATTTTCAACTGACTGGGCATTTAAGCTGCAGAACACCAGCAATAATAGAAAGAAACACTTACCAATACGTGGTTTGATATTAGCGAATATGTGGTCAGCAGAGGTTGGGAAGAAGCACATAAGTTTTGACTTCATCCCGACAAAATCAAATATGCTTTGCAAGCTCCGTCGCCTTGCCAATATAGCTTGCAGGCGTCATTTCAAGTAAAGCCACTTTTGCATCATGGGGGATTTTTAAACCGCTGATAAACACATGCAATGACTCTCTATTAATGCCGCCTTTGCCGCGCGTGAGTTCTTTCAGTTGCTCGTAAGGGTTTTCAATACCAAAACGGCGCATCACGGTTTGGATAGGCTCTGCGAGTACTTCCCAACTATTGTCTAAATCTTCAGCTAATTTTGCGGCGTTAATTTCAAGCTTATTTAACCCACGCAAGCATGAATCAAAACCCAGTAACGTATAACCAAACGCCACGCCCATGTTACGCAATACGGTAGAATCCGTTAAATCGCGCTGCCAGCGTGAAATTGGCAGCTTTTCAGCCATGTGGCGTAACACTGCATTCGCTAAACCCAAATTGCCTTCACTGTTTTCAAAGTCAATCGGGTTCACTTTGTGCGGCATGGTAGAGGAGCCGATTTCACCGGCTTTCACTTTTTGCTTAAAGTAGCCTATCGAAATGTAACCCCAAATGTCGCGGTTGAGGTCGATCAAAATGGTGTTGGTGCGCGCAAGGGTGTCAAAGAGTTCCGCCATGTAATCATGCGGCTCAATTTGAATAGTCATTGGGTTGTATGTTAAACCTAGGCCTTCTACAAATTGCTTAGCAAAGCTTTCCCAATCAAAGTGCGGGTAAGCAGATAAATGTGCGTTGAAGTTACCCACTGCACCGTTGATTTTGCCTAAAATTTCATTGTAGGCGAGTTGCTTTTGCTGGCGTTGCAAGCGATACACCACATTGGCAAGTTCTTTACCCATCGTGGTGGGTGACGCCGTTTGCCCGTGCGTGCGTGACAGCATCGGTAGATTGGCCAATTGATGCGCTAATTCACTCAAACGCGCGATTAAATTATTTAAAAATGGCAACATCACGCTGTCACGCGCCGTTTTGAGCATCAAGCCGTGTGATAAGTTATTAATGTCTTCTGAAGTGCAGGCAAAGTGAATGAATTCGCTGGCTTTTTTAATTTCTGGGTTGCCATCGAATTTCTCTTTAAGCCAGTATTCAAGCGCTTTCACGTCATGGTTGGTGCGTGCTTCAATGGCCTTCACTTGCGCGGCATCTTCCTCATTAAAGTTGGCAATCGCCCCGTCTAATTCCTTAATAGTGTCTGCACTAAATGGCGCAATTTCTTGCAAATCCTTCGCGGCTGATAAGCTTTTAAGCCACTCCACCTCTACCCAAGCACGGTGCTTGATTAACGCATATTCGCTAAAATAAGGGCGTAGTGCATCCAATTTGGTTTGGTAGCGGCCATCAAGTGGGGATAAGGCGTTGAGCGTGGTAAGTGGCATCGTGCAAGCTTTCAAAACGGCGGTTTAGTAATAACGCTATTTTACTCTAGTCATAAGGTGAGCCAAAAGATTTTTATTTGCACACCATTTACACTTTGGAATTAAGGTGGTTTTGGGGTCGAAAAGTAAATGTTTAAATCAACATCTTGCGTCAAATCTCGCGCTTCTTTCCAAGCGATGCCTTGTAAGTCTTTATTTATAAGGCTCGTGTGGCAGTAATTTTCGCTCGGTGGTTTAAGTGACTTAGTTAAACAACTAAAATTTAAGCAAAAGATTTAATTTCCCTGTGGTTGTTTACCTGTATTTTTAAACTACTAACATATCTACAAACAGGTTGACTGGCATTAATTCTAGTTTTTTTTGTTCTAAGCATAAAGCTAAAATATCGGCTTGTTTTTTAGTATCAAATCTTCTAGCCAAGTTTACTTTGAATTTCTTCACAAGTTCTGGGATGCCTTCACCGCGCCGGCGACGGTGGCCGATGGGGTATTCTACGGCGATATTTTCTGAAGTTGAGCCATCTTTGAAGAACACTTGAATCGCATTGGCAATCGAGCGCTTTTCTGGGTCCAGGTAATCGCGCGTGTATTCAGCCCTTTCAACACACACCATTTTTGCGCGAATCGCATCGATACGAGGGTCAGCCGCGGCTGTATCTTCGTAATCTTGCGCAGTTAAGTTGCCTTTTAACAAGCCGATGGCAGCCATGTATTGAATACAATGGTCACGGTCAGCTGGGTTATCTAATGGGCCAGTTTTATCGATAATGCGGATGGCGGATTCGTGTGTAGTAATCACGATTTTATCAATTTGTGCGATTTGTTCTAAAGTTTGTAGCTTATCACCGATTTGCGCGTTTAATTGGATAGCACATTCCACCGCCGTTTGCGCATGGAATTCTGCTGGGAATGAGATTTTGAATAACACTTGTTCCATTACATATGAACCATAGCCACGTTGGAATTTGAACGCATTACCTTTAAACAGTACATCGTAAAAGCCCCACGTTTTTGCTGTAAGTGCAGATGGATAGCCCATTTCACCTTGCATGGTCATCCACGCCAGGCGCACCGCACGACTAGTTGCATCGCCTGCCGCCCATGATTTACGTGAGCCCGTATTGGGTGAGTGGCGATAGGTACGTAAACTTTGGCCATCCACAAAGGCGTTAGAAACCGCGTTGATGATGTCTTCTTTATTGCCGCCTAGCAATTTGGTGACCACTGCAGTTGAAGCGATTTTAACTAAAATAACGTGGTCTAAACCCACGCGGTTGAAACTGTTTTCCAGTGCCAATACGCCTTGAATCTCATGCGCCTTAATCATGGCAGTCAGCACGTCTTTAATTGTCAGTGCCGCTTTACCATCAGCTACATTTTTACGTGAAATGAAATCTGCCACTGCTAATATGCCGCCTAAGTTATCTGATGGATGACCCCATTCAGCGGCTAACCATGTATCGTTAAAGTCTAACCAGCGGATCATAGACCCGATGTTAAAAGCGGCTAAGATTGGATCTAACTGAAAAGAAGTACCTGGCACTTTTGCGCCATTGGGCACCACGGTGCCTGCAATCACTGGGCCGAGTAATTTGGTGCATGATGGGTAGTCTAAAGCTTCAAAGCCACAACCTAATGTATCCATTAAACAGTTACGTGCAGTATCAAAAGCTTCATCACTTTTGATTTCATAATCCGCCACATAGTTAGCGATATCTACAATGACTTGATCGGGAGCAGGGCGCACGTTAGAGATGTGGCTAGACATGAAAATACTTTCTTAAAATTAACGATTAGCTAGTGGAACATAAGAGCGGTTATCTGGCCCTGTGTATTCGGCGTTCGGGCGAATGATTTTGTTATCAATACGCTGTTCAATCACGTGCGCAACCCAGCCTGTGGTACGAGAAATGACAAAAATCGGCGTGAACATGCCAGTAGGGATGCCCATCATGTGATAACTGGACGCGCTGTACCAATCTAAATTAGGGAACATTTTCTTTTCTCGCCACATAGCTTCTTCAATGCGTGCAGAAACATTAAAAAGCGTCATATTGCCATTATCTTCACATAACCTGCGGCTAACTGCTTTAATTGACTCGTTACGTGGGTCGGAAATGGTGTACACGGGGTGGCCAAAACCGATGATGATTTCTTTACGCGCCATGCGCTGTAGAATGTCAGCTTCTGCTTCATCAGTATTATTATAGCGGGCTATGATTCCCATCGCTGCTTCGTTCGCGCCACCATGTTTTGGGCCGCGTAGCGCACCAATCGCGCCCGTAATGCATGAATACATGTCAGACAAAGTACCAGCTACTACGCGTGCAGTGAATGTAGAGGCGTTAAATTCATGTTCGGCATAAAGTACGAGTGAAGTGTTCATCGCCGCAACGTGCAAATCAGAAGGTTTTTTGCCATGCAATAAATGTAGGAAATGTGCTGCAATTGAGTCTACATCTAATTCCACATCAATACGTTTATTGTTGTGACTAAAGTGATACCAGTAAATCAAGATCGAGCCAAAACAGGCAATCAGGCGGTCGCCCAGTTTTTTTGCATCATGGTTGTTACGGTCTGAAGTTTCAGGTTCTAACGTGCCAAGCATAGAACAGCCTGTTCGCATTACATCCATCGGGTGTGCGGTTTTAGGAATTCGCTCTAACACTTCTTTTAATGCGTTTGGTATGCCGCGCAATTTTTTTAACCGGGCATGGTAGGCGGTTAATTCTTCCTGAGTGGGTAATTCGCCGTGAATGAGCAAATAAGCCACTTCTTCAAATGTGGCAGATTTGGCAAGCTCAATAATATCGTAGCCGCGGTAGTGCAAGTCATTGCCGGTATGTCCAACAGTGCAAATGGCTGTAGTGCCTGCTGCTACGCCCGCAAGCGCGACTCCTTTTTTCTTTTTAAGTTCTTGAGTAGTGGTGGCTTCAGACATGCTACTTTCCTCCTTTAAGCTTTATTTTGATTAAATAAGGCATCTAGTTTTTGTTCAAAGTTGTGATAACCCAAGTGGTCGTAGAGTTCTGCACGCGTTTGCATTAACCCAATCACATTTGATTGTGTGCCATCTCTACGTACAGCTTCATAGACTTTAAGTGCGGCTTGGTTCATCGCCCTAAAGGCAGAAAGCGGGTAGAGCACCATGCTGACATCAGCATTGCGTAACTCATCTACCGTGAATAATGGCGTGCTGCCAAATTCGGTAATATTGGCCAGAACTGGCACTTTCACTGTCGCGGAAAATTGTTTATACATGCTAAGCTCTGTCATTGCTTCTGGAAAAATCATATCAGCACCGGCTTCAACGCAAGCGCAGGCACGGTCAATGGCAGATTGCAAGCCCTCGACAGCAAGCGCGTCGGTACGTGCCATGATGACAAAGTTAGGGTCGGTTTTAGCATCTACTGCAGCTTTGATGCGGTCAACCATTTCAGCTTGGCTGACAACGGCCTTATTCGGTCGATGCCCACAACGCTTTGCACTTACTTGGTCTTCAATATGCACAGCTGCTGCACCAGCTTTAATGGCTGATTTAACACTGCGAGCAATGTTAAATGCCCCACCAAAACCTGTGTCAATATCGACCAACAACGGTGTATCAACGGCATCAGTAATACGTCGTACGTCAATCAAGACATCTTCTAAGGT